>JBKPSQ010000125.1:0-13241 GCA_046735075.1 Pseudomonadota bacterium | reverse complement strand
CGAGTGACCATCCGCCACGGGCGCAATTCTTCGCATGCGGCTTCAACCAAAAGTCCTTATGCTCTAGGAAAAGCAACAAGCCGGGGGTAGGTGCGCAAATGTCGATTTGGGGCAAGCTCGCAGGTGCCGCTGCGGGGCTCGCGATCGGGGGGCCGATCGGGGCGCTGCTCGGCGGGGTGGCCGGACACTACGTCATCGATCGCGATAAGGAGCAGGACGGCCCTGCTGAGAACCAGGTCGCCTTCACCGTGGGCGTGATCGCGCTCGGCGCCAAGATGGCCAAGGCCGACGGCGTCGTCACCATGGACGAGGTCAACGCCTTCAAGGAAGTCTTCAAGGTGCCGGAAGGCGAGATGAAGAATGTCGCCCGAGTGTTCAACCTCGCCAAGCAAGACGTGGCCGGCTACGAAGCCTATGCCGAGCAGCTCGCCACCATGTTCAAGGGCAACCGCAAGCTGCTCGAGGACGTGCTCGACGGTTTGTTCCACATTGCCAAGGCCGACGAGCAGCTCCATCCCAAGGAAGAGCAGTTCCTCGCCGGCGTCGCCAAGCGCTTCGGCATGACCGATACCGAGTTCGCCTATATCAAAGCGCGCCACGTCATTGCCTCTAAGCGTAATCCCTACGACGTGCTGGGGATCAAGCCCTCGATCAGCAATGAGGAACTCAAGAGCCAGTACCGCAAGCTCATCGCCGAGAATCATCCCGACAAGCTGATCGCGCGCGGCGTGCCCAAGGAGTTCGTGTCGCTTGCCACGGAGAAGGTCGCCGCCATCAACGAGGCTTACGACCAGATCGCCAAAGAGCGCAGGATCTAGCGCTCCTAACTAATGTCGTCATGGCCGGGCTTGTCCCGGCCATCCACAAATTTGCAATTCAAACCGTGCGTTCTTAAGACGTGGATGCCCGGCACTTCGGCCGGGCGTGACGAGAGTGGTTCTCGGCAAGACGAATGACCGCAGCCCCTGACAGCAAGCTCGCCACGCTTTGGTGCCCATCACCCAACCGCGACGAGCGCGCCAACGGTCGCGCGCCCGACATGCTCATCCTGCATTACACCGGAATGGAGTCGTCGGATGGCGCGCTCGATTGGCTGACGCGCGAGGAAGCCAAGGTCTCGGCGCACTACCTTGTCGACGAGGAAGGACGCATCGCGCAGATCGTGGCCGAGTCGGAGCGCGCGTGGCACGCCGGTCAGAGCCGATGGGCGGGTGAGACCGACCTCAATTCCTGCTCGATCGGCATTGAGATCCACAATCCCGGACATGACTTTGATTATCCGGATTTCCCCGGGCCCGAGATGCAAGCCGTCGAGGCGCTCTGCCTCGATATTCTCTCTCGTCACGCTGTCCCGCCAGACAGGGTGCTCGCCCATTCCGACATCGCCCCGGGCCGGAAGCGTGACCCCGGCGAGAAGTTCGATTGGCAGCGTCTCGCTGGTGCCGGCATCGGGCTTTGGGTCGAGCCGGCGCCACTCGGAAGCGACCAAGGCCTCGGCCCCGGCGATGAAGGCGAGGGCGTCGCCGAGTTGCAGCGTGCCCTGCTCGAGTACGGCTACGGCGTGGAGGTGACGTCGACTTACGGGACAGGTCTCGAGAAGGTGGTCGAAGCGTTCCAGCGCCATTTCAGGCCGGCGCGGGTCGACGGCCGCGCAGACCGGTCGACCCGCGATACGCTGGGACGCCTGCTTGAAGCGCGGCTCGCGGCGAAGATTGCTTAGGCTAAGGGACCGTCAGTTGGTGACGTCGAAATCCATGCCCTCGAAGGTATAGCGAGGCTGCTGGGTCCAGATGCCGTCTTCCTGCACTGGTATCTTGTGAATCTTGACATCGTCGACCTGGAGCTTGCCTGACTTCTGGTTCACCCAAAAATCGATGTCGTAATACTCGTACTTGCTGCCGGGCTTCCTGAAGTCTGTGCAGACGAAATACTCGCCCTCTTTCTTGAGGTGTCGCACCGGCTGGTGGATCTCGACGAAATCGAGTGGGACGGTGTCGCCGGTCTTGTCATCCTTGATCTCGAGCGCGCCATTGGCATCTTTGTGGGTTGCGATGTAACTGTGGATCGCGCTCATCACCTGCCAGGCGCGGGTCACTTCCATATCGCCGGGATGCTCCTGCACCGGCAGCCACCACCAGGCGACCGGCATGCGCGTCACCATGTAGTAGCTGTCGCCGTCCTGCTTAGGGCCCTTCTGCACTCTGATGTCCATCAGCGTGAGCTGGTCGCCTTCAGGCTTGAACCAGAAGTCGATGGCATATTGCTTCTTGGCGTCGTCCTTGTCGTGGAAGATGACATTGGCGAACCAGCCATAGCCCTCCATGCCGCGCACGGTCTTGATCTGCTCATACTGAAGGTTGAGATCAGCATCGAGCTTCGGGTCGTGGAACACGAACGCACCGTCCTTTGAGCGTTCGTTTATCACTTCCTGCACGCGCTTGTTCACGTCATCCTCGGTGAATTCCTTCGAGCCCTTGGCGGGCGATGCTTGCTTCGCAGCGAAGAAGTCGTGCGCCTTCTGGAGATTGCCTGAGGGATCTTTGAGGAAGGCCGCCCCTTCGACACCTCGGACGAGAAGCAATAGATGCGCCCGTCGCTGTCTTTCCAGTTCACCGAGCAATCCGTTTTGGCGAGCTGACCCGAGGCGAGTCCCTCGGTGCACATGTTGTCGAACTCGCCTTTGGCCGGTGCCGATTGGTTGGCAGGCGATTGCTCGGCAGCCTGCACCTGAGTTGCAAGACTGAAGGAGAGCGCTGCCGCGATTACCGACGAGCGCACCAGCATAATGGAATCCAGGGGCCTATGCTTCATTGCCCAACCCCCTTGGATGGTCCGGAAGGGAGCCCCCAGAATATTGGAACAGCGGCCGCGCGGCTATCAAAATGCCGTTACGCGGGCGGCAACCTTGGCGGCGGAAAAGGCCTGCGATCAAGGTCTTGGTCGCTTGACGAGGGCTCGACAAAGCCCCTTATTACCGTGGTCAGCAGGCCGGATGGCCGCTCCGCCGCCAGTATTGCGTAGCGGCGGGGAGGAAAGTCCGGGCTCCATGGAAGCACGGTGCCGGATAACCTCCGGCGGGGGTGACCCCAGGGACAGTGCAACAGAAAGCAAACCGCTCTCCATCGCCTCGGCGAAGGAGGGTAAGGGTGAAAGGGTGCGGTAAGAGCGCACCGCGTCTTTGGTAACAGAGACGGCACGGCAAACACCACCGTGAGCAAGACCGAATAGGGGCGGCGCGGAAGCGGGAAGACCGTTTCCAGTCGGCTTTCAGATGAGCCGCCCGGGTTGGTTGCATGAGGCGCGCCGCGAGGCTCGCCCGAGATGAATGGCCATCGCCGCGCTTTCGCGGCGCGGTACAGAACCCGGCTTACAGGCTTGGTGGCATGATATGGCCGGCGTGAGGGTGCCCCCTTCGCGCCGGCCTCCAATTTTAGCGAACTGCTCTTTTGAAACTCTGTTCACCTCGCAAACGTTGAGCAAGCAAGAACAGGCAAGCAAAGGAGATTTGCCATGCTTGGTTGGGCTCTGACTTTTCTTGTGATTGCCTTGATTGCGGCTGCTCTCGGCTTCGGTGGAATTGCCGGCACCGCGGCAGGTATCGCACAGATCATCTTCTATATCTTCCTCGTGCTACTGCTGGTTTCCTTGATCATGCACTTCGTCAGGGGGACCGCACCGTAGCGCTTCAACGAGGACGCTAAGAATAAAGGCCGGCGCTTCGCAGCGCCGGCCTTTATCTTTTTCGATCAGATATTCTCAGACAAGGTCGAAGCGGTCAGCATTCATCACTTTGTTCCAGGCCGCCACGAAGTCCTTAGCGAACTTCTCCTTCGCGTCCGCGCAGGCATAGACCTCCGCGAAGGCGCGGAGCTGCGAGTGCGAACCGAAGATCAGGTCAACCGGCGTACCGGTCCACTTCGGTTGCTTCGTCTTTCTATCGCGGCCCTCGTACACGTCGTCGCCGACAGCCGACCACTCCGTGCTCATGTCGAGCAGGTTGACGAAGAAGTCGTTCGTCAAAGTTCCGGGCTTCTTCGTGAAGACGCCGTGCTTGGATCCGCCGGCGTTCGCACCGAGGACGCGCAGGCCACCGATGAGAACCGTCATCTCCGGCCCGGTCAGTGTCAGCAATTGCGCCCGATCCACCAATGCTTCCACAGGCAACATGAACTGGATCTTCTCGCTGCTGACATAATTGCGGAAGCCGTCGGCGCGCGGTTCGAGTGGCGCGAAGGATTGGACGTCGGTTTGCTCTTGCAAGGCGTCCGTCCGGCCCGGGGCGAACGGGACCTTCAACTCGACTCCGGCGTCCTTCGCGGCCTTCTCCACTGCGGCGCTGCCGCCGAGCACAATGAGATCGGCGAGCGAGACCTTCTTGCCGCCAGTTGCCTGAGCATTGAACTCCTTCTGAATCGCCTCGAACTTCTGCAACACGGTGGCGAGTTGCTTTGGCTGATTGACGTCCCAGTCCTTTTGCGGGCTGAGACGAATGCGCGCGCCGTTCGCACCGCCCCGCTTGTCGGAGCCGCGGAACGTCGAGGCCGAGGCCCAGGCGGTCGCGACCAATTGCGACACGGCGAGACCGGAGGCGAGAATCTTCGCCTTCAGCGCGGCGACGTCTTTGTCGTCGACCAGTGGATGATCGACCGCAGGGATCGGGTCCTGCCAGATCAGCGTCTCCTTCGGCACCAGCGGACCGAGATAGCGATGGATCGGACCCATGTCGCGGTGCGTCAGCTTGAACCACGCGCGGGCAAACGCGTCGGCCAACTGATCCGGGTGCTCGTAGAAGCGTCGCGAGATCTTCTCGTAGATCGGATCGAACCTAAGCGAGAGATCAGTAGTCAGCATGGTCGGCACGCGCTTCTTCGATTTATCGAACGGGTCCGGAATCGAAGGCTCGGCGTCTTTCGCCTGCCACTGCCATGCCCCAGCCGGGCTCTTGGTCAGCTCCCACTCGTACTTGAACAGATTGTCGAAGAAGTAATTGCTCCACGTCGTAGGCGTCTGCGACCAGGTGACCTCCGGGCCGCCGGTGATGGCGTCGGCGCCGATACCCGTGCCGTGCTTGCTCTTCCAACCGAGGCCCTGGTCTTCGATGGCGCCGCTTTCCGGCTCCGGTCCAACCAGCGACGGGTCGCCGGCGCCGTGGGTCTTGCCGAAGGTGTGGCCGCCGGCAATCAGCGCAACCGTCTCCTCGTCGTTCATCGCCATGCGGAAAAACGTCTCGCGGATGTCCTTGGCCGCGGCGAGTGGGTCCGGCTTGCCGTTCGGCCCTTCCGGATTGACGTAGATCAGTCCCATCTGTACCGCGCCAAGCGGCTCGGCAAGTTGCCGTTCGCCGCTGTAGCGCTCATCGCCAAGCCACGTCCCCTCAGGACCCCAGTAGAGCTCTTCGGGCTCCCACACGTCGGCGCGGCCGCCGGCGAATCCGAATGTCTTGAAGCCCATCGACTCAAGCGCAACGTTGCCGGCGAGAACCATCAGGTCGGCCCAAGAGATTTTCCGGCCGTATTTCTGCTTGATCGGCCATAGCAGCCGGCGTGCTTTGTCGAGATTGGCGTTGTCCGGCCAGGAATTGAGCGGTGCGAAGCGCTGCTGACCGGTGCCGGCGCCGCCGCGGCCATCGGTGATGCGGTACGTGCCCGCGCTATGCCAGGCCATGCGGATCATAAGCCCGCCATAGTGACCGAAGTCGGCCGGCCACCACTCTTGCGAGTGGGTCATCAAGGCATGCAGGTCCTTGATTACGGCGTTGAGGTCGAGGGTCTTGAACTCCGTCGCATAGTCGAAGCCCTTGCCCATCGGATCGGACAAATCGGAATTCCGATGAAGCATTTCGATGCTCAGCGCGTCCGGCCACCAGTCGCGGTTCCTGTGTCCGCCACGGCCGCCCGTGAACGGGCACTTGCCTGCACTTTCGTCAGTCTTTGCGTCCATGATTCTCTCTCCCAACCGTGCAGTCTTAAGTGAAGCGCAATAAGTGCAAATCGGATTTGGCTATAAGTACGATAAGCAGAACTTATCGAGGCACGATTCAGCCGCGGAGGAAGGCTTGGATCAGCTTGAGCGTAGTCTCGGGCTGCTCTTCCTGCGGCATGTGACCACAATCCTCGACCAGCCGGAAGGTCGAATTTGGTAGCGTGCGCCGGAGCTTAAGACCGATGCCAAGCGGCACGATACGGTCGTGGTCGCACCAGAGAATCAGGGTCGGGAGCTTGATCGAACCGTAGCGCTCGGAGAGCTCGGCCAGGCCATCGGGCACGATCTGCCGCGCGCTGTGGATAATGGCGTGCTTGCCGCCTGCCGTCTTGAGTGGTGCGGCGTAGGTCTCGACCTCGTCGGGATCGATCTTGCTGTTGTCGAAATAGGCGATTCTGAGCGCCACCCTCGTCTGGACCTCTGGCGGCACCATGCCGAAACCAAGCTGCGAAACGACGGGGACATCGAGCAGTCGGAAGAACACCGGGACATTCTGCGGGTAGGCAATGGTGTCGAGCAGCACCAACTTCGAAATGCGGCCCTCGATCCGGGGATCAGTCCTGAGGGCCAGCAGTAACGCCACCCCTCCGCCAAACGAGTGGCCGACCAGCGTCAAGTTACGAAGGTTCTTGTCGACGATGAGTTGGGCGAGAAGATCGGCCTGATCGAATACCGAATAGCGGTCATCGAGCGGCTTGTCGGACTGGCCGAACCCCTTGAGGTCGACTGCGATGACCCTGTGGTTGCGGGCAAGCTCGGGGGCAATGTGCCGCCATGTATAGGTGCTCGCACCGAAGCCGTGGATGAGGAGGAGGGGCGGGCCTTTGCCTTCTTCCTGGTAATAGAGCCTGACGGGCGCATCGGGCGGTCCCAGCCTCGCGTAAGGGCCGTACGTGCTCCGGAGTGCGTCGCCCGCGCTTAATGCGCAGGAGCCGAGCGCCAGCGCGATCGCTGCAAGGCCGAGCGCAATGAGCCCCCTCTTTGCCATGCGCCGCAAAATCCTGGGTCCCTCGTAGTCATAAGAACCGGACGCTGCCGCCGGCAGTTCCGATTTTCCGCGTCGACGCGAATCAGTGGCGCGTGGCGCGCTGCCCTGTCTCTTGTCTTTGTAGCTCGCTCGGCATTCGAGCAGCAATGAGTGTGGTTAACCAAAAGTAAAGCGAGATTAGGGAGTTCGCAGAGGCTTTCCCGTTGAGAAACGCCTCACTCCCGCCGCTTTCCATTGACGCCCATGAAATCCCATGCTATCCCATATTTGCCCGTTCGGTGAGTAAGTGGGGGAGGCTGGCCGCGCTCCTTACAGGCCACGGGGGGATCTGCGCCGCCTCTCCCACCGATCTTCGTCCGGGTCTTTGCACGGGGGTCTCGCACTCAAGGTCGTTAGTCACTCGTCGGTCCGAGTGCGCATGAGGGGGAGATGGACCAGTTTGTGTCGACATTCACCAATAAGATCGACACTAAAGGCCGCGTCTCAGTCCCGGCTTCTTTCCGCACGGTTCTCGCCAAAGACGGTCTCGACGGCATCTACTGCTACCCGTCTCTCGATGCTCCTGCGCTCGACGCCGGAGGTCAAAGGCTCGTCGACAAGATCAACGGGCTGGTCGAGGATCTCGCGCCTTACTCGGACGAGAAGGACCAGCTCGCGACCGCGTTGTTCGGCTCAAGCGAAGTTCTCTCTATCGATCAGGACGGACGCACCACTCTACCGGAGCGCCTCCGCGATCACGCCGGCATCACCACTCACATCACCTTCGTCGGGCTCGGCGAGAAGTTTCAGATGTGGGAGCCCAAACGCTTCGAATCCTATCAGGCGGAGGCGCGCAAGAAAGTGCGTGACCTTCGCAAACTACTCGGCGCGGGGCGCCGCGGAAGCGGCGGGCCAGAGGGAGCACGGGAATGATGGCGGGTCGCGGCGCGCACATGGCGGCCGTCGGCGGACCGGCCCGCCACATTCCCGTGATGCTCTCGGAGGTGCTTCGCGCGCTTGAGCCGAGGTCTGGCGCAATCATCGTCGATGCGACGTTCGGCGCCGGCGGCTACAGCAAAGCCATTTTAGAAGCGGCGGACTGCAAGGTCATCGCCATCGATCGCGATCCCGAGGCGATTACCGTGGGTAAGGCGCTGGCCGAGGAGTTTCCGAGCCGGCTCAAGCTGGTCGCCGGACGCTTCGGCGACATGGAAGAGATTATGAAGCGAGAGGGGGTCGAGGCAGTCAATGGCGTGGCGCTCGATCTCGGCGTCTCCTCGATGCAGCTCGACGAGGCCTCCCGAGGTTTTTCCTTCATGAAGGAAGGGCCGCTCGACATGCGCATGGGCAAAGAGGGTCCGAGCGCGAGCGATATTGTCAACGAGCTTTCGGCCGGAGAGCTCGCCGAGATCATCGGCAAGCTAGGCGAAGAAGGCCGCTCGCGTGCGATCGCCAAAGCCATTGTGGCGCGGCGCGCCGAAATGCCCATCGAGACGACGAAAGAATTGTCGGACATCGTGGCACGGGTGCTCGGCCGCAAACGCGATGAAGCCAAGCACCCCGCGACGCGGACGTTCCAGGCGCTTCGTCTTTACCTCAACGACGAGCTGGGCGAACTGGCGCACGGACTTTCCGCCGCCGAGCAATTGCTCAAGGCGGGCGGCAGGCTCGTGGTCGTCACCTTTCATTCGCTCGAAGACCGTATCGCCAAGCGCTTCTTCGCTAGCCGCACCACCCCGGCGCAGCGCGCTTCGCGACATCTGCCGGAGGCCGCCGCAGCGGATTTTGCGCCAAGCTTCCGGCTTCTTAACCGGCGTCCGATAGAACCGAATCAGAGCGAGATCAGGCGAAATCCGCGCGCGCGTTCAGCCCGCCTTAGGGCGGCTGAGCGGACTGCGGCGCCAGCCCATGCTCTCGATCTTGCTGCTTTGGGGGTCCCGCAGATCAGTTTTGGCATGTGAGTTAGTCAAGTTCGTGAGTTCAACATGTTGCGTTTCGTAAATGTCTGCCTCGTCCTAGGCCTCGTCGCGCTCGCTTACGTCATCTATCAGGTGAAGTACGAAGCTCGCTCGCTCGACGAGGAGATCGCCTCTCTCGGCAAGCAAATCGACGAGGAGCGCGACGCGCTCGCCGTGTTGCGCGCCGAATGGAGCCTGCTTAATCGCCCGGAGCGCATCGAGCGTCTTGCCCAAAAATATTTGAACCTCGCTCCGGCGCAGCCCCAGCAGCTCGTCACCGTCGACACTGTGTCCGATCGCGACTTCGATCGCACGCGCCTAGAGATCACCGCCGCGGCGACCCCGGCAACAGCGACAGCGCAAGCGATTAAACCTGCAGTGAAACCGAAAGCGGCCATCGCCACGGCAGAAGCGGAACCTGCGACGACCACTGCCTTGCCGTGGGCCGCCAAGATCGTTGCTCCGGTCCAGGCTTCAGCTCATTAGGCTCAAGGATCCCGTGTCCGAGTCCGCTAAATGGAATGCCGCAGAGGCTCGAGCCGAGCGGGCCTATCTTGCTCGCGGCCGGTACCGCTTCCGCCTTGCGTGTCTCGGCTTCGCACTCGCTTTCGTGCTGATCGCCGGCCGTCTCGTGGCGCTCGGCTTCATCGGGACCGGACCAGGCGGCGGAAGTCTGCGTGACATCTCGACCACGGTTCACCGGCCCGACATTGTCGATCGCCACGGCAGACTGCTTGCGACCGACATTAAGGGAGCGACCCTTTACGCCGATCCGCAGAAAGTCATCGACATCGACGAGCTGGTCGAGCAGGTGACGAGCGTGCTTCCTGACGTCAACGCCGCCGAGCTCCGCGAGAAACTCAAGAACGGGCGGAGATTCGTCCGCATCAGGCGCGAGCTCACGCCGAAGCAGCAGGAAGAGATCTACGAGCTCGGCCAGCCCGGTCTTGACTTCATCCAGGAATATCGCCGCGTCTATCCGATGGGTTCGACCGCGAGCCACGTCGTCGGCCTTGTCGATGTCGACAATCGGGGACTCGCCGGCATCGAGAAATTCGTCGACGACAATCCCCAGCTCACCATGCTGCATCCTGACACGCCCTCGGCCGAGGAAAGCGTGTCGATTTCGCTCGATCTCGGCGTGCAGCACGTGTTGCGCGAGGAGCTCGGTCGCGCCATGGTGACCTATCATGCCAAGGCTGCCGCCGGCATCGTCATGGACGTTCATTCGGGCGAGGTGCTTGCACTCTCCTCGCTTCCCGACTTCGATCCGAACCGCCGAGAGCAGGCGCTCGAGAAGGATAGGCTCAATCGCATCGGTTTCGGCGTTTACGAGATGGGATCGGTGTTCAAGGTGTTCACCGTGGCCGGCGTGCTCGATTACGGCCTTGCCTCTATGCATTCCACTTTCGATGCGTCGAGCCCGATCCACTACGCATCCTTCACCATCAGCGACTTTCACGGCCAGCACCGCGTCTTAAGCCTGCCTGAGGTCTTCACCTATTCTTCGAACGTCGGTGCCGCGAAGATGGCGCTCGAGATGGGCGTCGATCGCCATCGCGCTTTTCTCAAGAAACTGGGCTTACTGAGCCGCACGCCGACTGAGATCGGTGACACCGCTGCGCCCATCGTTCCCCATCATTGGCAGAAGCTGAACACCATGACCATCGCCTTCGGCCATGGTCTTTCGGTGACCCCGCTCCAGCTCGCCACCGCCACTCTGCCGCTCGTCAATGGTGGGATCGGCGTGACGCCGACCTTCCTGCCGCGTTCGCGCGAGGAGGGGATGGCGATGGCCACCCGTGTGCTCAAACCGCAAACGAGCGCCGCCATGGTGAAACTGATGCGGCTCAACGTGCTGAAGGGCACCGGCAAGCGCGCCAATGCCGAAGGCTATCGCGTCGGCGGCAAGACCGGTACCGCCGAGAAAGTGGTCGGGCGCCACTACTCGACCTCGTCGTTGCTCACGAGCTTCCTTTGCACCTTCCCCACCGATGCCCCTGAATATCTTGTGCTCGTCATCCTCGACGAGCCACAGCGCGTGGCTGCGTCGAGCAATCAGGCGACGGCCGGCACCAATGCTGCGCCCACCACCGGCAAGATCATCGAGCGGATCGGCCCGATCTTGGGCGTCGCACCACGGCTTCCGGACGACCAGCGCCAATTTGACGCGAAGGTGCTCGCCTCCTATTAAAAGACGCCTCACATCAAGGCGTTGGCGGAAGCCTTGGGAGCCCAAGGAAACGCCGCTTTTCGGGGTTCAGGTCCGGACATGACACTCGGTGAGCTGATCGGGCTCGAGGCCAGACTGCCCGCGGGCGCGGACCGCATCGCTATTTCAGGGCTCGCGGCCGACAGCCGCGCGGTCAAGCCCGGCTACCTATTCGCAGCCTTGCCCGGAGTGAAAACTGACGGCGCGCGCTTCATCGCCGATGCCCTGCAGCGCGGAGCGGCGGCGGTTCTCGTGCCGGCGGGAAGCTCGCCCGTGAGCGCCTCCGTACCCGTCATAGAAGACAGTGACCCGCGCAGGATGCTTGCGCTAATCGCTGCGCGCTTCTTCGGCTTACAACCAAAGACCGCGATCGCCGTCACTGGCACCAATGGCAAGACGTCGGTCGCGTCATTCGTGCGCCGGATCTGGGCTGGGCGGGGCTTCAAGGCGGCAAGCCTCGGCACGGTCGGCGTCGTAAGCCCGCGCGGCACTGAGGTGCTCAAGCACACGACGCCGGACCCTATAGAGCTGCATGCGATCCTCGCCCACCTCGCCAAGGACGGAGTGACGCATCTCGCCATGGAAGCCTCGAGTCACGGCCTCCAGCAGCGCCGTGTGGACGGCATCAGATTTGCCGCCGGTGCCTTCACCAATCTCACGCGCGACCATTTGGACTATCACGCGAGTGTCGAGGACTATTTCGCGCAGAAGCTTCGCCTGTTCACCGAGCTTCTGCCTAAGGCCGCCAGCGCCGTGGTCGATGTCGATAGCGAGTCGGGGCTGCAAGTGGCCGACGCTGCGAAGGCGCGAGGATTGGAGCTCATCTCGATCGGGCGCTCCGGCAAGATCTTGCGCCTGATCTCTGCCGAGATCGACGGCTTCGGCCAAATCCTGATCATCGAGCATGAGGGCAAGAAGCATAAAGTGCGGCTGCCGCTGGTCGGCGCCTTTCAGGCCTCCAATGCCTTGGTCGCAGCAGGGCTCGCCATAGCGACCGGCGGCATGGCCGACGTGGTCCTGCCATTGCTCGAAACTTTGCGCGGCGCGCGCGGGCGCCTCGACCTTGCTGGAACGGCGAGAGGTGGCGCGCCGATCTTCATCGATTATGCTCACACGCCCGATGCGCTCGCCAAGGCGCTCGATGCCTTGCGGCCTTACGTCAAGAACAGGCTTGTGGTGGTGTTCGGCTGCGGCGGCGACCGCGACAAGGGCAAGAGGCCCGAGATGGGACGAGTGGCTGTCGAGAAGGCCGACCTCGCCATCGTCACCGACGATAATCCGCGCAGCGAACAGCCTGCGGAGATTCGCCGCCAGATTCTAGCTGCAGCGCCTGGCGCGCTTGAGATTGGCGACCGCGCAACCGCCATCGCCGAAGCCGTCGCCGGCCTCAATCGCGGCGATGTGCTTCTTGTCGCCGGCAAAGGCCACGAGACCGGACAGACCATCGGGACGACCGTCATTCCGTTTTGCGATCATGATGCGGTTGAGGCCGCTCTCAAGCAGGAGGCTAAGGTTGGCTGAGCGGCTTTGGACGTTGGGCGAAATTGTCTCCGCAACTGGCGGCACATGCCTTGGCACGAGGGATGCGCCCGTCACCGGCCTTTCAATCGACAGCCGGAGCCTCGCCAAAGGCGAAGGCTTTATCGCCATTAGGGGTCCCAACCGCGACGGCCACGCCTTCGTCACGGCAGCATTGGAGCAAGGTGCGGGCTGCGCCATCGTGGACCGAAACTTTCCGCCCGGTGATGAGGAGAGGCTGGTCCGTGTTGGCGACACGCTCGAAGCGCTGAACGCCCTCGGCCGCGCTGGCCGTACGCGGGCGCACGACACAATGGTGATCGCGGTCACCGGCAGCGTCGGCAAAACCGGCACCAAGGAGGCGCTGAGGCTCGCACTCGCGCCGAGCGGCTCGGTGCATGCCTCAGTCAAGTCTTTCAACAATCATTGGGGCGTGCCTCTGTCGCTCGCCAACATGCCGAAGGACACGCGCTTCGGCGTCTTCGAAGCCGGCATGAATCACGCCGGCGAGATCGATGCTCTGACCAGGCTGATCAGGCCGCACATCGCGATCATCACGACCGTGGCGCCGGTGCATCTCGGTTTCTTCCGCTCGGTCGAGGAG
>JBKPSQ010000124.1:0-14727 GCA_046735075.1 Pseudomonadota bacterium | reverse complement strand
AGTCCGGCCGGGCAGCAACCCACCACAACATGTGACGTTTCGCCAGAGTCTCCGCTTCGCCGAGCGGGGTTTCCGGTGAGCCGTCGCGAGCGAGCTAGAGGTGAAAATGGCGCAGCAGCAGACAACGAATGGGCATAAGCGTTTGCGGAAGATGTTCGGCCGCATCCATGAGGTGGCCGAGATGCCGAACCTCATCGAGGTTCAGAAGCAATCCTACGATCAGTTCCTGATGGTGGAGGAGCCCGAGGGCGGGCGCCAGGATGAGGGATTGCAGGCCGTGTTCCGCTCCGTCTTCCCGATCAAGGATTTCGGTGAGCGCGCCCAGCTCGAGTTTGTCCGCTACGCCTTCGACCCCCCGAAATACGACGTTGAGGAGTGTCAGCAACGTGGCATGACCTATGCCGCGCCGCTCA
The DNA here is from genome assembly GCA_046735075.1 of Pseudomonadota bacterium. Classification (GTDB taxonomy): domain Bacteria; phylum Pseudomonadota; class Alphaproteobacteria; order Rhizobiales; family Methyloligellaceae; genus Methyloceanibacter. The sequence goes on along the minus strand of JBKPSQ010000124.1, from coordinate 14,314 downwards.
AGGTCACCCTCAGATTGATCGTGTTCGACGTCAACGAGGAGACCGGCGCCCGCTCGGTCAAGGACATCAAGGAGCAGGACGTTTACATGGGCGACATGCCGCTCATGACGATGAACGGCACCTTCGTCATCAATGGGACCGAGCGCGTCATCGTCTCGCAGATGCACCGCTCTCCCGGTGTGTTCTTCGACCACGACCGTGGCAAGACCCATTCATCGGGAAAGCTGCTGTTCGCCGCGCGCATCATTCCCTATCGCGGCTCGTGGCTCGACTTCGAGTTTGACGCCAAGGACATCGTCTATGTGCGTATCGACCGGCGCCGCAAGCTGCCGGTGACAACGCTTCTCTACGCCCTCGGCCTCGAGGACGAGGAGATCCTTGCGACCTTCTACGACCGCATTCCCCTGAAATCGACCAAGGACGGCTGGCGCATGCCGTTCCGGCCCGACCGCCTGCGCGGCATCAAGCCGTCCAGCGACCTGATCGATGCCAAGACCGGAAAGGTTGCCATCGAGGCCGGCCGCAAGGTCACGGCAAGGCTTGCCAAGAAGCTCGCCGACGAGGGCCTCAAGGAGCTGCTCGTCAGCGACGAGGACCTGCATGGTCGGTATTTGGCACAAGACATCGTCAACATGGAGACGGGCGAGATCTACGGCGAAGCGGGCGAGGAGCTCGACGCCAAGCTGCTTGCCAAGTTGAAGGAGCTCGGCCTCAAGGAGATCCCGATCTTAGACATCGACCACGTCAATGTCGGCGCCTTCATCCGCAACACGCTCGCCATCGACAAGAACTCCAATCCCGAGGAGGCGCTGCTCGATATCTATCGCGTGATGCGGCCTGGCGAGCCGCCGACGCCTGAGGCTGCCGCAAATCTGTTCCAGGGCATCTTCTTCGATGCTGAGCGCTACGACCTCTCGGCCGTCGGCCGGGTCAAGATGAATATGCGGCTCGACCTCGATGCTCCCGATACCGTGCGCACGCTGCGCAGGGAGGACATCCTTGCCGTGATCAAGACGCTGGTCGGCCTGCGCGACGGCAAGGGCGAGATCGACGACATCGACCATCTCGGCAACCGCCGGGTGCGCTCCGTCGGCGAGCTCATGGAAAATCAGTATCGCGTCGGCCTGCTCCGCATGGAGCGCGCCATCAAGGAGCGCATGAGCTCGGTCGATATCGACACCGTCATGCCGCAGGACCTGATCAACGCGAAGCCCGCGGCCGCCGCGGTGCGCGAGTTCTTCGGCTCGTCCCAGCTCTCGCAGTTCATGGACCAGACCAACCCGCTTTCGGAGATCACGCATAAGCGGCGTCTCTCAGCGCTTGGTCCGGGCGGTCTGACGCGCGAGCGCGCCGGCTTCGAGGTGCGCGACGTGCACCCGACCCATTACGGCCGCATCTGCCCGATCGAGACGCCTGAGGGTCCGAATATCGGCCTCATCAACTCGCTCGCGACCTACGCGCGCGTGAACAAATACGGCTTCATCGAGAGCCCCTATCGCCGCGTGGTGAAGGGCAAGGTGACCGACGAGGTGGTGTACCTCTCCGCCATGGAGGAGGCGCGCTACATCATCGCCCAGGCCAACGCCAAGCTCGCGCCGAACGGTACCTTCACTGAGGAGCTCGTGGTTTGCCGTCATGCCGGCGACGTCGAGCTCATGTCGCCTGACAAGGTCGACCTGATCGACGTGTCGCCGAAGCAGCTCGTGTCGGTCGCTGCCGCGCTCATTCCGTTCCTCGAGAACGATGACGCGAATCGCGCTCTCATGGGCTCGAACATGCAGCGCCAGGCCGTGCCGCTCATCACTGCCGAGGCGCCGCTGGTCGGCACCGGGATGGAGGAGGTCGTGGCGCGCGATTCTGGCGCTGCCATCGGCGCTCGCCGCACCGGCGTGGTCGATCAGGTGGACGCAACTCGTATCGTCATCCGCGCCACGGAGGAAACCGATCCGTCCAAGTCCGGTGTCGACATCTATAATCTGCGCAAATTCCAGCGCTCGAACCAGAACACCTGCATCAACCAGCGGCCTCTGGTGCGCGTCGGCGATCAGGTGAAAGCAGGCGAGATCATTGCCGACGGTCCCTCGACCGATCTCGGCGAGCTCGCGCTCGGCCGCAATGTGCTCGTCGCCTTCATGCCGTGGATGGGCTACAACTTCGAGGACTCGATCCTCATCTCCGAGCGCGTCGTGCGCGACGACGTGTTCACCTCGATCCATATCGAGGAGTTCGAGGTCATGGCCCGCGACACCAAGCTCGGGCCCGAGGAGATCACCCGCGACATTCCTAACGTCTCGGAGGAGGCGCTCAAGAACCTCGACGAGGCGGGCATCGTCTATATCGGGGCCGAGGTCAATCCCGGCGACATCCTGGTCGGCAAGATCACGCCGAAAGGCGAGAGCCCGATGACGCCCGAGGAGAAGCTGCTTCGCGCCATCTTCGGCGAGAAGGCCTCCGACGTGCGCGATACCTCGCTCAAGCTGCCGCCCGGCGTGTCCGGCACGGTGGTCGAAGTGCGCGTGTTCAATCGCCATGGCGTCGAGAAGGACGAGCGCGCCATGGCCATCGAGCGCGAAGAGATCGAGCGGCTCGCCAAGGACCGCGACGACGAGCTCGCCATCCTCGACCGCAACGTGTACGGCCGTCTCAAGGACGTGCTGATGCACAAGGTCGTGGCCAAGGGGCCGAAGAACATCAAGAAGGACGCCAAGATCACCGAGGCACTTCTCGATGAGGTGGCGCGCAGCCATTGGTGGGAGATCGCCCTCAAGAACGAAAAGGCGATGGCCGAAGTCGAGGCGATCCGCCGCCAATACGAAGAGGCGAAGAAGGGCCTCGAGCAGCGCTTTGTCGATAAGGTCGACAAGCTCCAGCGTGGCGACGAACTTCCGCCCGGCGTGATGAAGATGGTCAAGGTCTTCGTCGCGGTGAAGCGGAAGATCCAGCCGGGTGACAAGATGGCTGGCCGGCATGGCAACAAGGGCGTGATCAGCCAGATCGTGCCGATCGAGGACATGCCTTATCTCGGTGACGGCACGCCTATCGACATCGTGCTCAATCCGCTTGGCGTGCCGAGCCGCATGAATGTGGGCCAGATTCTCGAGACCCATCTCGGCTGGGCCTGCCGTGGCCTCGGCAACAAGATCGGCGAGGCGCTCGACGCCTACTACCATTCGCACAAGGCGAAGCCGCTCAAGGACATGCTCAAGACCATCTACGGCGAAGACAAAGCCGTGGGCGCCCTTAAGGAGGACCAGGTCATCGAGGTGAGCGAGACCCTGAAGGCCGGCGTGCCGGTGGCAACCCCGGTGTTCGACGGCGCGCATGAAGGCGACGTGACCGCGCTGCTTGAGGCCGCTGGCCTCGACAGCTCGGGACAAGTGACGCTTTATGACGGGCGCACCGGCGATGAGTTCGAGCGCAGGGTGACGGTGGGCTACATCTATATGCTGAAGCTCCACCACCTCGTGGATGACAAGATCCACGCGCGCTCGATCGGGCCTTACAGCCTCGTCACCCAGCAACCGCTCGGCGGCAAGGCGCAGTTCGGCGGCCAGCGCTTCGGCGAGATGGAGGTGTGGGCGCTCGAGGCTTACGGCGCGGCCTACACGCTGCAGGAGATGCTGACGGTGAAGTCGGACGACGTGGCCGGCCGCACCAAGGTCTACGAGGCGATCGTGCGTGGCGACGATACCTTCGAAGCGGGCATTCCCGAGTCGTTCAACGTCCTCGTCAAGGAAATGCGGGCGTTGGGACTCAATGTCGAGCTGGTGCAGCCAAAGCCTGAAGACCAGCAGCCGGCGCGGCCAAGATTGCCGCGCCCCGCTGCCGAGTGAGCCGGTTAGGCTCGCCTGAAGTGATTTAAGGAATGCGACCGGGGTGGCGTGGCGCCGCCCCTTGGGAGACCAGAGAATGAATCAAGAAATCGTCAACCTCTTCAGTCCTCAGACCCAGCAGCAGAATTTCGATCAGATCCGGATCGGCATCGCCAGCCCGGAGAAAATTCTGTCGTGGTCCTATGGGGAGATCAAGAAGCCCGAGACGATCAACTACCGGACCTTCAAGCCGGAGCGCGACGGACTGTTCTGCGCACGCATCTTCGGCCCGGTGAAGGACTATGAGTGCTTGTGCGGCAAGTACAAGCGCATGAAGTACAAGGGCGTCATCTGCGAGAAGTGCGGCGTCGAAGTCACGCTCGCCAAGGTCCGGCGCGAGCGCATGGGCCATATCGAGCTTGCCGCGCCGGTCGCGCATATCTGGTTCTTGAAGTCGTTGCCGTCCCGCATCGGGCTCCTGCTCGACATGACGCTCAAGGATCTCGAGCGCGTGCTCTATTTCGAGAACTATATCGTGCTCGAGCCGGGGCTGACCTCACTCAAGCCGCTCCAGTTGCTTTCTGAGGAGGATTACCTCAGGGCACAAGAGGAGTTCGGCGAGGATTCCTTCACCGCTGCGATCGGCGCTGAGGCCATTCGCGAGCTGCTCAAGGCGCTCGATCTCGAGAAGATCGCGGCCGATCTCCGCGTGGAGATCGCCGAGTCGACGTCCGAGCTCAAGCCTAAGAAGCTCGCCAAGCGCCTCAAGGTGGTCGAGGCGTTCCTCCAGTCGGGCAACAAGCCCGAGTGGATGATCCTGACCGTGGTTCCGGTCATTCCGCCTGAGCTTCGTCCACTCGTTCCGCTCGACGGCGGCCGCTTTGCCACGTCAGACCTGAACGACCTCTATCGCCGCGTCATCAACCGCAACAACCGTCTGAAGCGGCTGATGGAGCTGCGCGCGCCCGACATCATCATCCGCAACGAGAAGCGCATGCTTCAGGAGGCGGTCGATGCGCTATTCGACAACGGGCGACGTGGCCGCGTCATCACCGGCGCCAACAAGCGCCCGCTGAAGTCGCTCGCCGACATGCTCAAGGGCAAGCAGGGCCGCTTCCGGCAGAACCTGCTCGGCAAGCGCGTCGACTATTCGGGCCGTTCGGTGATCGTGGTCGGTCCCGAGCTCAAGCTGCATCAGTGCGGCCTACCGAAGAAGATGGCGCTCGAGCTGTTCAAGCCGTTCATCTATGCGCGGCTCGACGCCAAGGGTCATGCCGCCACCGTCAAGCAGGCGAAGAAGCTGGTCGAGAAGGAGAAGCCCGAAGTCTGGGATATCCTCGACGAGGTGATCCGCGAGCATCCGGTGCTGCTCAACCGCGCGCCGACGCTGCACCGTCTTGGCATCCAGGCGTTCGAGCCCGTGCTGATCGAGGGCAAGGCGATCCAGCTCCATCCTCTGGTCTGCGCGGCGTTCAACGCCGACTTCGACGGCGATCAGATGGCCGTGCACGTGCCGTTGTCACTCGAGGCGCAGCTCGAGGCTCGCGTGTTGATGATGTCGACCAACAACATCCTGCACCCTGCCAACGGCTCGCCGATCATCGTGCCGTCGCAGGACATCGTGCTCGGACTCTATTACCTGTCGCTTGCCATGGACAACGAGCCGGGCGAGGGGATGTTGTTCGGCAACGTCGCCGAAATCCATCACGCGCTCGATGCCAAGGTCGTCACGCTGCACACCAAGATCAAAGGCCGCTTCATCACGGTCGATGAGAAGGGCAAGCGGGTGTCGCGCATCTACGATACGACTCCCGGCCGTATGCTGCTTGGCGAGCTTCTGCCCAAGAATCCGTTGGTGAGCTACGATCTCGTCAACCGGCTGCTCACCAAGAAGGATATCTCCAACATGATCGACGTGGTCTATCGCCACTGCGGTCAGAAGGAGACGGTCATCTTCTGCGACCGGATCATGGGACTCGGCTTCGTCTATGCCTGCCGTGCCGGCATCTCGTTCGGCAAGGACGACATGGTGATCCCGGAGACCAAGGACGCTATCGTGCAGAAGACCTCCGACCTCGTGCGCGAATACGAGCAGCAATATAATGACGGCCTGATCACTCGGGGCGAGAAGTACAACAAGGTGGTCGACACCTGGACGGAGTGCACCGAGCAGGTCGCCAAGGAGATGATGAAGCGCATCTCTGCGGTCGAACGCGATCCGAAGACCAAGCGCGAGAAGCCGATCAACTCGATCTATATGATGTCGCACTCAGGTGCGCGCGGCTCACCGGCGCAGATGAAGCAGCTTGCCGGCATGCGCGGCCTGATGACCAAGCCGTCGGGTGAGATCATCGAGACGCCGATCATCTCCAACTTCAAGGAGGGGCTGTCGGTGCTCGAGTACTTCAACTCGACCCACGGTGCCCGCAAGGGCCTGGCCGATACGGCATTGAAGACGGCGAACTCCGGCTACCTCACGCGACGTTTGGTCGACGTGGCGCAGGATTGCATCGTCACCGAAGAGGATTGCGGCACGCACGAAGGCATCACCGCGCGCGCCATTCTCGAGGCTGGCGAGGTGACCGTGTCGCTCGGCCAGCGCGTGCTCGGCCGCACCGCCGCCGACAACATCAAGAACCCGTCGACCGCCAAGGTGATCATCAAGGGCGGCGAGCTGCTCGAGGAGGAGCAGATCGAGGCGCTGGAGGCTGCACGCGTGCAAGAGGTGGGCATCCGCTCGGCTCTGACCTGTGAGACCCGGAACGGCATTTGCGCCAAGTGCTATGGGCGCGATCTCGCCCGCGGCACGCCGGTCAATCTCGGCGAGGCGGTCGGCGTGATCGCCGCTCAGTCGATCGGCGAGCCGGGCACCCAGCTCACCATGCGCACCTTCCACTTGGGCGGTGTCGCGTCTGCCAAGGTTGTCGATCAGTCGTCGCTCGAATCGAATTTCGACGGCAAGATCAAGATCAAGCAGCGCAACGTGGTGAAGGACTCGCAAGGCCGCCTCATGGTCATGGGCCGCAACACCGCGATCGTCGTGCTCGACGAGGACGGAAGCGAGCGGGCCGTGCATCGGCTGCCCTACGGCACGCATCTCCGTGTCGAGGACGGCGACAAGGTCAAGCGCGGTGATCGTCTCGCCGAGTGGGATCCCTACACCCGTCCCGTGCTCACCGAGATCGAAGGCACTGTCGACTTCGAGGACCTGGTCGAAGGTGTATCGGTCAGCGAGCGACGCGACGAGTCGACCGGTATCACCAATAGCGTGATCATCGATTGGCGTGCGTCACCGCGCGGCGCCGACCTTCGGCCCGCCATGGTGATCAGGGACAAGAAGGGCAAGGTCGCCAAGCTCTCGCGTGGGGCCGAGGCCCGCTACCTGTTGCCGGTCGACGCCATTCTGTCGGTCGAGACAGGCCACGAGGTGAAGGCTGGCGACGTGCTGGCGCGTATCCCGACAGAGAGCGCCAAGACGCGTGACATCACCGGCGGCTTGCCGCGGGTTGCCGAGCTGTTCGAGGCGCGGCGTCCCAAGGACCACGCCATCATTGCCGAGATCTCGGGCACGGTGCAGCTTGGCCGCGACTACAAGAACAAGCGGCGCATCACCATCGTACCGGACGAGGAAGGCCGCGAGCCGATCGAGTACTTGATCCCCAAGGGACGGCACTTGGCGGTGCAGGAGGGCGACCGCATCGAGAAAGGCGAGTTCCTGCTCGATGGTCATCCTGCGCCCCACGATATCTTGGCCATCAAGGGCGTCGAAGAGCTCGCCAACTATCTCGTCAACGAGATCCAGGAGGTCTACCGGCTGCAAGGCGTGACGATCAACGACAAGCACATTGAGGTGATCGTCAGGCAGATGTTGCAGAAGACGGAGGTGGATGATCCCGGCTCGACCGAGTTCCTTAAGGGCGAGCAGGTGGACCGGATCGACTTCGAGGATGCCAATACCGCGGTCGAAGCCGCCGGCGGCAAGCCCGCCACCGGTCAGCCGGTGCTGCTCGGCATCACCAAGGCGAGCCTCCAGACCCGCTCGTTCATCTCGGCGGCGTCGTTCCAGGAGACCACCCGCGTGCTCACCGACGCGGCGGTCAACGGCAAGACCGATGCACTCGAGGGGCTGAAGGAGAACGTGATCGTCGGCCGGCTCATTCCTGCCGGCACCGGCGGCACGTTGAGCCGGCTGGCCAAGATCGCTACTCATCGTGATGAGCTCATCCTCGAGGAGCGCGAGCGCGCCGCTTCCGAACAGGTCGAGCAGAAGGATGAGGCGGAGGAGGGCGCCCCCGCTTAGTCTGAGAAATCAGAATCGAGAAAGCCAGAAGCCAGACGTCAGAGTCCTTGCGATTCTGGCTTCTGGCTTCAGATTTCTGGCGTGAACCCTTGACGATTCAAGAATCGGCCTGATACAACGCGCGCACTTTCGCGGCAGGCGGTAGCCCTCTGGTTGCCTTCGAAGCGCGGGTTAGACGCTGCCGGATTAACCGGGATCACATCGGGGTCATGATCTTGGGGGCTTGTCCTCCAAGGTCCTCTGTGTTGAGGCGCTGAAGCTTGTGGGGCGACCCGCAGTTCGGCTCTAGATGATGTGGGCTATTTTGCCCTGTGGATGGACGTTAAAGGCAGACAATGCCGACGATACAACAGCTGATCCGCAAGCCGCGCCGCCAGCCGGTGAAGCGGAACAAAGTGCCGGCCATGCAAGCCAACCCGCAGAAGCGGGGGGTCTGTACGCGCGTCTACACCACGACGCCGAAGAAGCCGAACTCGGCCTTGCGCAAGGTCGCGCGCGTCCGCCTCACCAATCAGCTCGAAGTGACGAGCTACATCCCCGGCGAGGGACATAATCTTCAAGAGCACTCGGTGGTGTTGATCAGAGGCGGCCGCGTCAAGGACCTTCCCGGCGTACGCTATCACATCATTCGTGGTGTGCTCGATACCCAAGGTGTTAGCGATCGCCGTCAGCGGCGCTCCAAATACGGAGCCAAACGACCCAAATAGCGGGTCGTTTTGCATTCTTAGGAAGCGGATCGAACGACATGTCGAGGCGGCGTAGAGCAGACAAACGCGAGGTCATCCCGGATCCCAAATTCGGGGATCTCGTGCTGACCAAATTCATGAACTCCATCATGAAAGAGGGCAAGAAGTCGGCCGCCGAGCGTATCGTCTACGGCGCCCTTGATCAGATGGAGAAGAAGGCGAAGTCGAACCCGGTCGAGCTGTTTCACGAGGCGCTTCGCAACGTCATGCCGGCGCTCGAGGTGAGATCGCGTCGCGTCGGCGGCGCCACCTATCAGGTTCCGGTCGAGGTGAGGCTCGATCGCCGTCAGGCGCTTGCCATCCGCTGGATCATCTCCGCGGCGCGTGGGCGCAACGAGAACACCATGGTCGAGCGCTTGTCGGGTGAGTTGCTTGACGCTGCCAACAACCGCGGAACGGCGGTGAAGAAACGCGAGGACACGCACCGGATGGCGGAGGCGAACCGCGCCTTCTCGCATTACCGCTGGTAACGGATTCAAGGACTAGAAGATGCCGCGAGCTACCCCATTAGAGGACTACCGCAACATCGGGATCATGGCGCATATCGACGCCGGCAAGACCACGACCACTGAGCGGATCCTCTACTACACCGGCAAGAGCCATAAGATCGGCGAAGTGCACGACGGCGCTGCCACCATGGACTGGATGGAGCAGGAGCAGGAGCGCGGCATCACCATCACATCCGCCGCGACCACGGCTTTCTGGAACGGCAAGCGTGTCAACATTATCGACACCCCCGGCCACGTCGACTTCACCATCGAGGTCGAGCGCTCGCTTCGCGTGCTCGACGGCGCGGTCGCGTTGCTCGACGCCAACCAGGGCGTAGAGCCGCAGACCGAGACGGTATGGCGCCAGGCCGATAAATACGGCGTGCCGCGCATGATCTTCGTCAACAAGATGGACAAGATCGGCGCCGACTTCTTCATATCGGTGCAGATGGTCAAGGATCGCCTTGGCGCCAATCCGATCGTTCTTCAGCTGCCGCTCGGCATTGAATCGAGCTTCAGAGGTATTATCGATCTCATCCGCATGAAGGCAGTAGTATGGGACGACGAGTCGCTCGGCGCCAAGTTTCATGACGAGGAGATTCCTGCTGACCTCCTCGATGAGGCCAAGAAATATCGCGAGATGCTGGTCGAGCAGGCGGTCGAGGTCGATGAGGCCGCGACCGAAGCCTATCTCGAAGGCAAGGAGCCCGATGAGGCGCAGCTGAAGGCGCTCATCCGCAAGGGCACGGTGACCAGTCAGTTCGTCCCGATTCTGTGCGGCTCCGCGTTCAAGAACAAGGGCGTGCAGCCGCTGCTTGATGCGGTGGTGGACTATCTTCCGTCGCCGCTCGACGTACCGCCGGTCGAAGGCATCGACGTCAAGACGGGCGAGCCGACGACGCGCGAGCCCAAGGACGACGCGCCCCTCTCGATGCTCGCCTTCAAGATCATGAACGACCCGTTCGTAGGCTCGCTCACCTTCTGCCGCATCTATTCCGGCAAAGTGGACTCCGGCACGACCTTGATCAACACGGTGAAGGACAAGAAGGAGCGCATCGGCCGCATGCTGCTGATGCACGCCAATCACCGCGAGGACATCAAGGAAGCCTTCACCGGCGACATCGTCGCGCTTGCCGGCCTCAAGGATGTGACCACTGGCGATACGCTGTGCGATCCCGGCAAGGCTGTAATCCTCGAGCGCATGGAGTTCCCCGAGCCTGTCATCGAGGTTGCGGTCGAGCCCAAGACCAAGGGCGACCAGGAGAAGCTCTCGGTGGCCTTGCATCGCCTGGCCCAGGAGGATCCGTCGTTCCGCGTCTCGGTCGACCACGAGTCCGGCCAGACCATCATCAAGGGCATGGGCGAGCTTCATCTCGACATCATCGTCGATCGCATGAAGCGCGAGTTCAAGGTCGAGGCCAATGTCGGCGCGCCGCAAGTGGCCTACCGCGAGACCGTGTCGAAGCGTGCCGAGGAAGACTACACGCACAAGAAGCAGACCGGTGGCTCGGGCCAGTTCGCCCGCATTAAGCTCGTGATCGAGCCGAACGAGCAGGGCAAGGGCTTCGAGTTCGAGAACAAGGTCGTCGGCGGCAATGTGCCGAAGGAATACATCCCCGGCGTGCAGAAGGGCGTGCAGAGCGTGATCGACTCTGGCGTGCTCGCCGGCTTTCCGATGCTCGATGTCAAGGTGACGCTGGTCGATGGCGCCTATCACGACGTCGATTCGAGCGTGATGGCGTTCGAGATCGCCGGCCGCCAGGGCTTCAGGGAAGGCGCGCGCAAGGCGGCGCCGAAGCTGCTCGAGCCGATGATGAAGGTCGAGGTGGTGACGCCGGAGGACTATGTCGGTGGCATCATCGGTGACCTCACCAGCCGCAGAGGTCAGGTGCGCGGGCAGGAGAGCCGCGGCAACGCCGCGGTGATCAGCGCCATGGTGCCGCTCGCCAACATGTTCGGCTACGTGAACACGCTGCGCTCGATGAGTCAGGGCCGCGCGCAGTTCACCATGCAGTTCGACCATTATGCGCAAGTACCGCAAGCGGTGGCTGAAGAGGTGCAAGCGAAATTTGCCTAGGCTCTTGAGGTCGAAAAGACCTCCGGAGCCACGTTTGTTTTCGTGTTGGAGAATGGAGAGCCAGGATGGCTAAGGAAAAATTCCAGCGGACCAAGCCGCATTGCAACATCGGGACCATCGGTCATGTCGATCATGGCAAGACGACCCTGACGGCCGCGATCACCAAGGTGTTGGCCGAGAAGGGCGGTGCCAAGTTCACCGCCTATGACGAGATCGACAAGGCGCCCGAAGAGAAGGCGCGCGGCATCACCATCTCGACCGCCCACGTGGAGTACGAGACGGGCAAGCGGCACTATGCTCACGTCGACTGCCCTGGCCATGCCGACTATGTGAAGAACATGATCACCGGCGCGGCGCAGATGGACGGCGCCATCCTCGTGGTCTCGGCCGCCGACGGACCCATGCCGCAGACCCGCGAGCACATCCTACTCGCCCGTCAGGTGGGTGTGCCGGCGCTCGTAGTCTACCTCAACAAGGTCGACATGGTGGACGATCCCGAGCTGCTCGACCTGGTCGAGCTCGAGGTGCGCGAGCTGCTCACCAAATACGAGTTCCCCGGCGACGAAATTCCGATCGTCAAGGGTTCGGCTCTGGCAGCACTTGAAGGTAAGGACGAGGCGGTCGGCAAGACATCGATCGACAATCTCATGAACGCGGTGGACGGGTACATCCCCCAGCCCGACCGTCCCAAGGACAAGCCCTTCCTCATGCCGATCGAGGACGTGTTCTCGATCTCGGGCCGCGGCACCGTGGTCACCGGCCGTATTGAGCGCGGCGTGATCAAGGTGGGCGAGGAAGTCGAGATCGTCGGTATCAAGCCCACGACCAAGACCGTGGTCACCGGCGTCGAGATGTTCCGCAAGCTGCTCGATCAGGGTGAGGCCGGCGACAACGTCGGCTGCCTGCTGCGCGGTGTCGATCGCGAGGCAGTGGAGCGCGGCCAGGTGCTGGCGAAGCCGGGCTCGGTGACGCCGCACACCAAGTTCAAGGCCGAGGCTTATATCCTCACCAAGGAGGAGGGCGGGCGTCACACCCCGTTCTTCGGCAACTACCGTCCTCAGTTCTACTTCCGCACCACCGACGTGACTGGTGTCGTGCAGCTGCCGGAAGGGACCGAGATGGTGATGCCGGGCGACAACATCGCCATGACCGTCGAGCTTATCGTGCCGATCGCCATGGAGGAGAAACTCCGCTTCGCCATCCGCGAGGGCGGCCGCACCGTTGGTGCCGGCGTCGTAGCGTCGATCATCGAGTAAGGGAGGCTGAGGAGCGCGCTGCCAAGCGGCGCGCTCCTCGAATTTGAGGCCATCGAGATGCAAAGCCAGAACATAAGAATCAGGCTCAAAGCCTTCGACCATCGCATCCTCGATGCGTCGACCAAGGAGATCGTGAACACGGCGAAACGGACCGGTGCCGAGGTGCGTGGGCCCATCCCGCTGCCGACCCGCATCGAGAAGTTCACCGTGAACCGGTCTCCCCATATCGACAAGAAGAGCCGTGAGCAGTTCGAGATGCGCACACATAAGCGCCTGCTAGACATCGTCGATCCCACGCCGCAGACCGTCGATGCGCTGATGAAGCTCGACCTCGCGGCCGGCGTCGACGTCGAGATCAAGCTGTAAGCGAGGCAAGGGCCGAGAGACGAGGCAAGGAACAAGACCGATGCGATCAGGAGTCATCGCGCAAAAGGTCGGCATGACCAGGATCTTCACCGATGCAGGAGAGCACATCCCGGTGACGGTGCTGCGGCTCGACAATTGCCAGGTCGTCGGCCAGCGCACCGAGGAGAAGAACGGTTACACCGCGGTTCAGCTCGGCGCCGGCCGGCCCAAGGTGAAGCGGCTCACGCGTGCTGCGCGCGGCTCTTTCGCCGTGGCCAATGTCGAGCCCAAGCGGAAGCTTGCCGAGTTCCGTGTGTCTCCCGACAATCTGATCGAGGTGGGCGCCGAAATCACGGCCGACCATTTCGTCGAAGGCCAATATGTCGATGTGTCGGGCACGACCATCGGCAAGGGTTTTGCCGGCGCCATGAAGCGGCACAATTTCGGCGGCCTACGGGCCTCGCACGGCGTGTCGGTCAGCCATAGAAGCCACGGCTCGACCGGCCAGCGCCAGGACCCCGGCAAAGTGTTCAAGGGCAAGAAGATGGCCGGGCACATGGGCGACGTGAACGTCACGACGCAGAATCTGCGCGTGGTGAAGACCGACCCGGAGCGCGGGCTGATCATGATCCGCGGCGCGGTCCCTGGCGCCAAGGGCGGCTGGGTGACGATCCACGATGCGGTGAAGCGCACGCTGCCCGAAAGCGCACCGAAGCCTGGCGCATTCCGTAAAGTGTCAGGTGACGCGCCGAAGCAGACCAAGGCGGCAAAGGCCGAGCAGACTGAAACCGCCGCGGCCGAACAGGCAGAGGGTGGGAGCCAAGAGTGATGAAGGCCGACATTACCACTCTCGACACCAAGAAGGCCGGCACGGTCGATCTTCCCGACCACGTGTTCGGGCTCGAGCCGAGGCCTGACATCCTTGCGCGCATGGTGCGTTACCAGCTCGCCAAGCGGCGAACCGGCAGCGCTCATGTCAAGGATCGCTCGGAGATCAATGCCACGACCGCCAAGATGTACCGGCAGAAGGGCACCGGCCGCGCGCGTCACGGTAGCAAGAAGGCGCCGATCTTCAAAGGCGGCGGCAAGGCGTTCGGGCCGAAGCCCAGGGACTTCGCCATCGACCTACCGAAAAAGGTGAGGGCCCTTGCGCTCAAGCACGCGCTCTCCGCGAAGGCCAAGTCCGAGACGCTCGTCGTGATCGACAAATGCGAGTTGAAGGACGGCAAGACCAAGGAGCTGAGATCGCGCTTTGCCAAGCTTGGCTTCGGCTCTGTGCTGATCATCGAC
>JBKPSQ010000123.1:0-6880 GCA_046735075.1 Pseudomonadota bacterium | reverse complement strand
GAACTGCGACCTCGGCGAGGGACGCATCGCAGGCTATCGGCTGCGTGGCGATCCAGCCGTCATGGGTCTCGCGGCCATCGAGAGCGAGAGCTACGAGATCGAAAAGCAGGATAGCCTCGGCAACGAGATCGACGCCTTTCTCGACTGTGTTGCGACCGGCGAAAAGCCCGTAGTCGATGGCCGCGCCGGCTGTGAAGCGCTGCGCGTCGCCAGCATGATCAACGAGAGCATTGAGGAGCACCTGAGGAAGGTACTCGGCGACTCGAGCCCATCTGCCGTGGCGCGTGAAGCCTAGTCCGGGGCGTCCCGGCTTCCCTCATTCATCCGAGCTTGCACGATATCGAGCACGACACTGGCGGCGCGCTCGCTTGGCGGAGGGGTGCGCTCGCCTAGGACCTTGGCGACCTCGCGAAAGCCTTGAGCCTGCGCATTGCGCGCTTGGTTGGAGCGGAGAAGCTGGTCGATCGCAGCCGCGAGGTTGGCGGCGGTGCAATTCTCCTGGAGGAACTCTGGCGCCACCGACCGGCCTGCGAGCAGGTTGACCAGAGAGGCGTGCTCGACGCTGATCAGGCGGCGCACGATGAAGGCGGTTGCCGCGCTGACGCGGTAGGCGACTGCCATGGGTACGCCGGCAAGAGCAAGCTCTAGCGTTACCGTGCCGGATTTAGCCATCGCTGCATTGGATGCGGCAAACGCGTCCTGACGTTCCGCGGCGTCGGCGAAAATCACATCGAGCGGCCAGCCTTGCGTCATGCTCTTCACCACGTCGGCTGTCGACGGCACGATGGGAATGACGACGCGCAACTCGGGATGGTTCTTCTTGAGGAGGAGCAGCGCCTCGCCGAATACCGGCAGGATCCGGCGCACCTCTCCAGCCCTGCTGCCCGGAACGAGGCAAAGAAGCGGCGCGTCTTGCGGCACACCGTGGCGCGTTCTGAAGGCCTTGCCGTCGCCGCGATCTACGCCCGAGTCGATGGCGGGATGGCCGACATAGGTACAACGAATGCCGTATTTCGCGAAGAAGGGCACCTCGAAGGGCAGGAGCGCCATGATGTGATCGACGTCCTTCGAAAGCTTCCGCGCGCGTCCAGGACGCCAAGCCCAGAGCTGCGGCGCCACGTAATGAATGATGGGGATGCCCGACCCGCGGAGATGGTGCGCGAGCCGCAGACAGAAGCTCGGGGAATCGATCGTAACGATCGCGTCTGGCTCAAGGCGCCGCGCCGCAGCGACGGTCTGATTAAGCCGCCGGATAAGGCGAGGAAGATGGGGCAGCACCTCGGAAAGGCCCATTACCGAAAGCTCGCGCATTGGGAAGAGACTTTCGAGCCCTTGGCCTTCGCTTTGCGGGCCGCCGACACCCGCGAAGCGCACGCGGCCCTCGGTCTTGGCCTTGAGCGCACGCATGAGAGCGCCTGCGAGATTGTCGCCTGATGCCTCGCCAGAGACGACGAAGATCAGCGGTTCGCGCGTGCTCCTCGCCGAGCCCACGTCACGGTCGAGCCGCTCGCTCTTAGCCTCAGCCAAAGAAACCATGACCCTGCGGCCTGCTCTGTTCTGTCCTTGCGGCGCCATCTTCATGAATAGACTGACATGAGTTTCGTTGAACTAGAAAATTCTTCCACGCGAATGTGTCTGAATGTGTCTGCAGTCCCGTCATAAATTCGCACCGACATTGCAGATATTTAATTTTTGCGGCCTTGTGCCACGGCGCGCGCGGCGACACCATTTCAACGTCTACATTATCTAGTTATGAGCCCGAAAGACGCGCTCTTGATGTCTCGCAGTCTAAGGCAGGACAACGCCATGGGGGAGTTGGACGAGCCGTCGGTTATCGATTCGCCCATCCACGAGCGTATTGGCGACAACAAGGCTTTCGAGCCGCTCGATTCCTCGACGCCAGCGGAAGAAGAGGTTCACGTCCCGCCCACGACAAAGCGCAAGCGGCGCGGGGTTGCGTGGCTGCTCGGCCTTGCTGCCCTCATGGTGGGCGTAGCCTTCGTCGTCGATCAACAGCCGGCGCAAGAAACTGCCAAGGCGCCCGCAGCGCATCAACCGCCACCGGTGCCGGTGACCACCGCTGAAGTGGGCCAGCATGACGTGCCCGTCTATCTCGACGGTCTCGGCACGGTGCAAGCTTCCAACACCGTTGCGGTTCACAGTCAGGTCGATGGCAAGCTGCAAAGCGTCAATTTCGTCGAAGGCCAGCGGGTTAAGGCGGGCGATGTTCTCGCCGTCGTCGATCCGCGGCCCTTCCAGGCGGCGCTGGACCAGGCCAAGGCGAAAAAGGCGCAGGATGAGGCGCAGCTCGTCTCGGACGCGAAAGACCTCACCCGCTTCCAGGACCTCATGAGGAAGGGCGCCGGCACCTCGCAGTCTGTGGATCAGCAGCAGGCCAAGGTGGATGCGCTTAAAGCCACGATTGCCTCGGACGAGGCCGGCATCGAGAACGCTGAGACGCAGTTGAGCTACGCGACCATAACCGCGCCGATCGATGGGCGCGTCGGCTTCCGCCAGGTCGATGCCGGCAACATCGTTCACGCCGGCGACCAAACGCCGATCACCGTGCTAACGGCCCTTAGCCCGACCATGGTCATTTTCACCCTGCCGCAGCGCAATCTGCCCGCGGTGCAAGATGCCATGGCGAAAGTTGAGGTGCAGGTCGCGGCGCTCGATCAGGACCTGAAACACGAGCTCGGCCAAGGAAAGCTGCTCTTAATCGACAACCAGATCGACCAGACCACCAGCACGATTAGGCTCAAGGCCTCGTTCCCCAACAAGGACGAGCGCCTGTGGCCGGGCGAGTTCGTTCATGCACGCGTCCTCATCGAGACGCTCAAGGACGCGGTCACCATCCCCTCGGCGGCGGTGCAGCGGAACTCGCAAGGGCTGCTCGCCTGGGTGATCAAGCCCGACAGCACGGCCGAGAACCGGCCAATTGTCGGCGGCCCGACCCAGAACGACATGACTGTGGTGAAGAGCGGGCTCAAGCCCGGCGAGCAAGTCGTGGTGAGCGGTCAATATCGTCTGAAGCCGGGCGTGAAGGTTCAGCCGACACCGGCGCAAGAACCGCCGGTGCAGACGAGCGCGCAATGAACATCTCGGCGCCGTTCATTCACCGCCCGGTCGCGACCTCGCTGCTGATGGTCGCGGTGGCGTTCGCGGGCCTTGTGGCCTATCCGCTGCTTCCGGTGGCGCCACTTCCTAAGGTGGATTTCCCTACTATCAGCGTGTCGGCCTCGCTGCCCGGCGCAAGCCCCGAGACCATGGCCTCGGCCGTGGCGCAGCCGCTCGAGCGGCAATTCTCGCTGATCGCCGGCGTGACGCAGATGACCTCGACCAGCACGCTCGGCACCACCTCGATCAACTTGCAGTTCGAGCTGAACCGCAACATCGACGCTGCGGCGCAGGACGTGCAGGCGGCGATTGCCGCAGCCGGGCGCCAGCTCCCCACCAATCTTCCGTCGCCGCCGACCTACCGCAAGGTCAATCCAGCCGATTCCCCGGTGCTGGTCATGGGCGTGCATTCGGATTCGCTGCCGCTTACCGAGGTGGATGACTACGCCGACACGATCCTCGCCCAGCAGATCTCGCAGATCGAGGGCGTATCGCAGGTTTCGATCGGCGGCGAGCAGAAGCCCGCAGTGAGGGTGCAGGTCGATCCCGCCAAGCTCGCAGCCAAGAACATGACGCTCGAGGACATCCGCGGCGTCCTTGCCGCCACCACCACCAATGCCGCCAAGGGCACGCTCTATAGCGACATCCGCAGCTTTACGCTGGCCGCCAACGATCAGCTCTCCGACGCGGGGGACTACAACAACGTGATCATCGCCTATCGCAACGGGGCGGCGGTCAGGGTCAAGGATGTCGGCCAAGCCGTCGACGGCCCCGAAAATCTCTATACCGGAGCGTGGGACAACAATAAGCGCGCCGTCCTGCTCATCGTGTTCAAGCAGCCCGGCGCCAACGTTATCGAGACTGTGGATAGGGTGAAGGCGGCGCTGCCACGTCTCCAGGCGGCGATCCCGCCTGCGGTGAGCGTCGACATCTTGTCCGACCGCACCGAGACCATCCGTGCTTCGGTCGACGATGTTCAGTTCACCCTCGGGCTGACCATCGCTCTCGTTTTTCTCGTCATTCTGCTCTTCCTACGAAATTTACGCGTGACGCTGATACCGTCTCTGGTCGTGCCGCTATCGCTGCTCGGCGCGCTCGCCGTCATGTACGTTTGCGGCTTCAGCCTCGACAATATTTCGCTCATGGCGCTGACCATCTCGGTGGGCTTCGTGGTCGATGACGCCATCGTGGTGGTCGAAAACATCTACCGGCATATCGAGGATGGCATGAAGCCGCTCGATGCGGCGCTCAGGGGGTCGCGCGAGATCGGCTTTACCGTTCTGTCGATCAGTGTCTCGTTGGTCGCTGTGTTCATTCCGCTGCTGCTGATGGGCGGCATCGTCGGGCGCTTGTTCCGCGAGTTCTCAATCACCGTGACTGCGGCCATCGCCGTATCGGCCTTCGTGTCGTTGGTTCTGACGCCCATGCTATGCGCGCGCTTTCTGCATCACGACACCGCGAAACATGGGTTCGTTTGGCGAGTCATCGAAAATATGTTCGACGGCATGCTCGCCTTTTACCGGCGGACGTTGGACGTCGTTCTGCGCCACAGGCTGATCACCCTCATCGTGTTCTTCGCCACCATAGCGCTCACTGTGCACCTCTATATCATCATTCCCAAAGGCTTCTTCCCCATCCAGGACACCGGCCTGATCACGGGTTTCGCCGAGGCCGGGCAAGACATATCGCCGCAAGAGATGGCGCGGCTCATGATGCAGCTTGGCGATGTACTGGGGAAAGATCCCGATATTGCCGCTGTAGGCGCGGCCATGGGCAGCACCGGCAGCGCGCAGACGGCCAATACCGGACGCTTCTTCATCGGCCTCAAGCCGCGTGATCAGCGGACCACGAACGCGAGCGCCATCATCGACCGGCTTAGGCCGCAGCTTGCAAAGATCGAAGGCGTCAAGCTCACGCTACAGCCTTCACAGGACATCACCGTGGGCGGCCGCATCGGCCGCGGACAGTTCCAATACACGCTGCAAGACGCCGATATCGGCGAGCTCAACGAATGGGCCCCGAAGGTCCTCGCCAAGCTTCAGACTCTCCCCGAGCTCGCCGACACGACGAGCGACCAGCAAGGCAATGCGCCGCAGCTCATGGTCAGCATCAATCGCGACCAGGCCTCGCGGTTCGGCATTCAGCCCGAGGTGATCGACGCCACGCTCAACGACGCCTTCGGCCAGCGGCAGGTCGCGCAGTACTACACGCAGACCAATACCTATCACGTGATCCTCGAAGTGCCGTCGGCGATGCAGGGCGATCCCAACACGCTCGACCGCATCTATCTCAAATCGCCGTTGAACGGCGCATCAGTGCCGATCTCGACTCTGGTGACCATCGACAACACGCAGGTCGGTCCGCTGTCGGTCTCGCATCAGGGGCAATTCCCGGCCATTACCATCTCCTTCAACCTGCCGGCAGGGGTGGCGCTCGGCCAAGCGATCGACGCCGTTCAAAAGGCTATGGCGGATATGGGTGCGCCGGTCACCCTGGTCGGCACTTTCCAGGGCAACGCGCAGGCCTTCCAGGACTCGCTTGCCAATGAGCCTATTTTGATCGGCGCGGCCTTGATCGTCGTCTATCTGATCCTCGGCATGCTCTATGAGAGCTACATCCATCCGCTCACTATTCTGTCGACTCTTCCCTCTGCCGGCGTCGGCGCGCTGCTCGCGCTCATGGCCGGAGGCTTCGACCTCTCGGTGATCGGCATCATCGGCATCATCCTTCTCATCGGCATCGTCAAGAAGAACGGCATCATGCTGGTCGACTTCGCGATTGCGCGCGAGCGCGAGGGAGCCGACCATCTGACCGCGATCCGCGAAGCCTGCCTGCTTCGCTTCAGGCCGATCCTGATGACCACGATGGCCGCGATGCTCGGGGGCGTCCCGCTGATGCTGGGCCATGGCGCGGGCTCTGAACTGCGCCAGCCCCTCGGCTACGCTATGGTCGGCGGCCTCGCGCTGTCGCAGCTCCTCACGCTCTATACGACGCCGATCGTCTATCTCTACCTTGGCCGGCTTCAGTCCTGGCTCAGGGGCGAAAAGGCCGTCGCGCGCAAGCGAGCGCCCGCGCCCGTTCCCGCAGAGTAATTTTCCGCCTGAGCTGCCTCAGTCCGCCGCGAGCGCGCTGTGGATCTGCGCCACCACCGCAGCGCCTTCGCCGACGGCCGCCGCGACGCGCTTGGTCGATCCCGCCCGCACGTCGCCGACCGCAAACACGTTCGGCCTGCTCGTTTCGAGCGGAAGGGGAGGGCGGCCGATCGAGCCGTTGCCATCGCCAAATTTGCTGCCAGTGATGACGAAGCCCTTGCCGTCGACATCCACGCACTGCTCGAGCCAGTTCGCGTTCGGATCGGCGCCGATGAACAGGAAGATGTGCCGCAGCGGGCAGGTATGGGTCTCACCGGTAGTCTTGCAGCGGAATATCGCCCCGGTGAGGCCTGTCACTTGATCGCCCTCGAGTGCCACGATTTCGGTCTTAGTGTGGAGCTCGACATTGGGCAGCGCTTTGATGCGGTCGATGAGATAGCGCGACATGGTGGCTTCGAGGCCGTCGCCCCGTATCACGAGATGAAGCTGCTTGACCCTGGGCGCGAGAAATACCGTAGCTTGTCCCGCCGAGTTGCCGCCGCCGATCAGCGCGATTTCCTCGCCCTCGCAAAGCTTCGCTTCGACCGGAGAGGCCCAATAGGAGATGCCGGCACCTTCGAACATGTCGAGATTGGCGATCGGCGGACGCCGGTAACGCGCACCCGAGGCTA
>JBKPSQ010000122.1:0-4268 GCA_046735075.1 Pseudomonadota bacterium | reverse complement strand
GAACAGAACGACGGAAGGCGCCATTGCCATGGGCGCGTTGGGAAGGACGATCTTGCGCAACACGGCGAACGCAGCGGGAAGTAGGAGAAGGAAGGGAATCCAGTTCGCAACCCGGCGCACCAGGTTCAAATCGTAATCGATGGAAAGCGGAAACTTGCCGGCCTCATGGTCGAAGAACCATTCGGCGACCTCTACGTCCAGGAGGGGATACGCGGCGAACAAAACCCCCAGCGCAAGACCGAGCGCGATAGACCACAGCAAAAAGCTGCGCGACACGGCGAACCCCCGACCCGATGCGTGAACGGGACGCTAGCGCGCCTGCGCGACAGCTTGGTGAGGCTCCGGTGAAGTTTCAGTTGCGGATCGGCGACAGTCCGTCGACGGAACAATGACAGACGGGGCCGCGTAGGCAGTGGATATCGTGTTGATTGATGCGCGATCCGCCAGTGCGAACCGCGGCTTAGGAACCCGAGTGGCAGCGCAAACGTTTCGATGTCCGAGCCGGTCGCAAAGGAGCGAGAGGCGCATGCCCTATCGGACCAATCGAGAGCTTCCCGACAGCGTCAAGAACTCGCTCCCGAGCCACGCGCAGGACATCTATCGCGAGGCTTTCGACCACGCCTGGAACGAATACCAGGATCCGGCCAAGCGGCGCGGCAATGAATCGCTCGAGGAGGTCGCCCACAAGGTGGCCTGGGCCGCGGTAAAGAAAAAATACGAAAAGGTAGGCGAGGAATGGCAGCCCAAAGATTGAAGGAGTTGCAGGATTTGGCGAACAAGCTCGTGGGCAGGGCGTCAGGTTTTGCGGTGCGGAAGCGCCGCCGCGACGCCGAGAGTGCATGGCGCGAAACCGTCACCCACTACCTGCCCGAGCCGTGGCTGGTCGCGCGCCGCGCGATCGAGGCCAAAATGACTCCGGCTGAAGGCCAATAAACTCGGCTAGTGACCCAGCGCTCTAGTGACCGCCGCCGCAGGCGCCCGGTCCCCAACTCCTCTGATAGGACAGGCAGGGCTCCCAATAGGGATCGCCAGGATAGCCGCGGTTCCACCCGCCAAGCGCATTAGCGAGACGGTCGGAACGGGGGCTTGGCTGAACCCAAGCTGGGGCAGGATAGGGATTGTAACCTGCCTTGCCGCGTACCTTGCCGGAACCGGCTAGGGCCGGACTTGCGCATGCGGCGAGGAGCGCGACGGCGAGAAGAAGTTTGTTCATGGGCGTCAATCCTCGATTGCTCGCTTTCAAATGTAGGTTGCAGCGAGCAAAAACAAGCCGTGTGACAAGGTGCTGCTTTAGGCGCGGCGGCCTGCGAGCAGCCAATAGAAGAAGCCTCCGGCAAAGCCCGCGGCGAGAAAAATGGCCATATATTCGCTGGTCGCGACCGCAGGCAGATCGGCCGAGGACGGCGTGACCAGAGGCGGAATGGCGGCGAGCGATGCGCCTCCTGCGAGCAGATAGTAGATCCACGACCTGATACGGAGGATTTCGCCAACCAGCGCGGCGCCGATCGCCGGCAGCGCCGTGAGCGCCGGCGTAACCGTGCTGGCGAACAGCACAATTCCGAAGAATGGCGCGCCACCATGATGCAACGCGGGCTCGTTCGGCGCGGCAGCCCGAAGCTCATTCCCCACCCACCAGGCGCCAAGCAGGTAGAGGACGATTAGAGCGACGCCCGCGGCGATGCAAAAAGCAGTCGCGGCCCACAGCAGACGGAAGATGGTGCCGAAGATCGTAGCGGCCAAAGTGGGCCGCGCCGAGGGAGGTTTTGTCTCTGGCGCGGGATCAACGCTGCGCATGACTGCTCACCATAGTTCCCCGGCTCGAGCGCCGCTTGTGATCATCCTGTAACAGGAGCCGGCTATCGTCGCCTCGTTTTAATCGCTGGCTGGCGCCCAGCCCCGGTCGGGCCCCCGCTTCTCGACCGGGGCTTTTGGCATGGGGATACGCCATGGACTTCAGGTTGGTACGCGCAGAATACGATCGCGAGACGGAACGCGCCTATGTCGAGCTTCGCGCTCCCGATGACGACGGCGGAGAGGCGATCACGACGGCAATCTTCTCGTTCGGGACAACCGGAACACTCTCCAAACGGCAAATCGAAGAAGATATAGTGCGCCAAGCCCGCCACCTGTTGCGGCGGGCGGCGGTGGCGACCTGATTCCTCACGAGGCCCATGGCGGCACTCGACTTCTGGTACGAATTCGGCAGCACCTATTCCTATCCAGCCGCCATGCGCATCGAGCGGCTGGCTGATGCGGCGCGTGTCGCGGTGCGCTGGCGCCCGTTCCTGCTTGGCCCGATCTTCAAGGCCTATGGTTGGAACGATTCCCCATTCAACATCTACGCCGCCAAGGGCCGCTATATGTGGCGCGACCTTGCGCGCATCTGCGAGGCAGAGAGGCTCGCGCTCAAGCTGCCACCGGTGCAATTCCCGCAAAATGGCCTCAAGGCGGCGCGGCTTGGTCTGGTCGGCGAGAGAGATGGCTGGACTCCAGCCTTCAGCCGCGCCGTGTTCATTGCGAACTATGCCGAGCAGAAGGACATCAGCGAGGAGGAGACGCTGCGTGTCATTCTTGCCGGACTCGGCGTCGATGCCGAGGCTGCATTCGCCGCGGCGAATGCGCCTGAGGTCAAGGAGGCGCTCAAGCTGCAGACCGCCGAAGCCCAATCGCGCGGACTATTCGGCGCGCCGTCCTTCACCGTCGGCGAGGAATTGTTCGGGGGCAATGATCGCCTCGAAGCGGCTCTCGCCTGGGCTAAGCGTGTCTAGGCAGGTTGTGAGAGCCGTGTGCTGGCGCGAAGCTTGACGCTTGCACTCTTGAGCTGGCCGCAGGCGGCCATGATGTCTCGCCCGCGCGGCGAGCGGACCGGGCCCGCATAACCCGCGCGATTCACAACTTCGGCGAATTTCTCGATCTGCTCCCAGTCGGAGCATTCGTAAGGCGCGCCGGGCCAAGGATTGAATGGGATGAGATTGATCTTTGCCGGGATTTTGGCGAGCAGCCGTACCAGCTCCCTGGCGTCGGCGATGGAATCGTTGACGTCTTTCAGCATCACATATTCGAAGGTGATACGTTTTGCGTTGGAAAGACCAGGATAGGCGCGGCACGCCGCGAGCAATTCCTTCAAGGGCCATTTCTTATTGATCGGCACGAGCTTGTCGCGGAGCTCATCGCGCACCGCATGCAACGAGATGGCGAGCATGGTGCCGGCCTCCTCGCCCCAGCGCGGGATTTCAGGCGCCACGCCTGACGTCGATAGCGTGATGCGGCGCTTGCCGATGGCGAGACCCTCGCCGTCCGCGGCGACAGCCATGGCATCGCGCACATTGTCGAAATTGTAGAGGGGCTCACCCATGCCCATGAGCACCACATTGGTGATCTTGCGCTCTGAGTCGGGTAGCCTGCGCGGATCAGGCGCCAAGGCGCCAGGCCAGTCGCCGAGCCGGTCGCGCGCCAGCATGATCTGACCGACGATCTCGCCGGCGGTGAGATTGCGCACGAGGCGTTGCGTGCCGGTGTGGCAGAACGAGCAGGTGAGCGTGCAGCCGACCTGGCTCGAGATGCAGAGCGTGCCGCGATCCTCCTCGGGGATGTAGACCGTCTCGACCTCTTTGCCGTCGTCGAGCCTGAGCAGCCATTTGCGCGTGCCGTCGACAGACACCTGCTCGGTCACGATCTCCGGCCGCTTGAGGGTGAAGGCTTCTCCGATCTCGGCGCGAAGGTCCTTGCCGATATCGGTCATGGCGGCGACATCGGTCAGCCCGCGCACATAGACCCAGCTCCAGAGCTGGTTTGCGCGCATGCGGATTTGCCGCTCCGGCACGCCAAGGCCAATAAGGCGCGCGCCGAGCGCGGCACGGTCCAACCCAAGAATCGGCTCTGGTATAGGCCGCTCGCTCTCAAGCGTCGTAGCGCGCCCGGCGGAAAGAGTAGGCATGGTCATGGCATAGGGCAGTCCGGACTCGATCCGGCTCAAGCCCTCATATCATGACAGAGGTCGAGAAAGCCAAGGCTCACGGCAAAGGCTAACCCTCAGTCCTTGCCGAGCACATCCTCAGCAGCGGTGATGATGTCGTCGTCCGGATGGTCGCCGCAATAAACGAGGAGATGCGCGGTATCACCGGCCATTTTGCCGAAGTCAATGACCGGATCTTCCTCGTCGCCGGTGTATAGCCTTCGAGCCACATCATGATGATGCTCATGTTGTCTTTGTCGTAGCCCGAGAATTGCTTGCAGGAGAGTTTTTTCATATCGATCTTCGAATCCTC
>JBKPSQ010000121.1:0-3207 GCA_046735075.1 Pseudomonadota bacterium | reverse complement strand
GTAGTAATCGAACGCATACTTCGACTCGGCCGGTGCCTTCACCTGGAAGAGATGCATGTCGCGCACGACCCGGCCATCCTCCCGCAGCTGCCCGTTCGTCGTCATGAAGTCATTGATCGGCGTCTCGCGCATCGCACGCATCACGGCGCCCGTCTCCTTGGTGCCAGCGGTCGCCACGGCCTTGAGGTAATGCGTCACCGCTCCATAGGAGCTAGCCTGAACCATGGTCGGCACCATCTTACGGCGCTCCATGAAGCGACGGCTCCAGGCCCGCGTCGCCTCGTTCTGATCCCAGTAGAAGGGTGAGGTGAGGATCAATCCCTGCGCTACTTTGAGCCCGAGGCTGTGCACATCCGTGATGTAGATGAGCAGCGCCGCAAGCTTCTGGCCGCCCGATCCGATTCCGAATTCTCCTGCCTGTTTGATGGCGTTGATCATGTCGTTCCCGCCATTCGCCAGAGCGATGATCTGGGCGCCTGACGATTGCGCGGTCAGCAGGAAGGACGAGAAATCCGCCGTGTTCAGCGGGTGGCGGGCCGACCCAAGCACCTTCCCACCTGCCGCCACGACGACCTCGCTCGTGTCGCGCGCGAGCGCATGCCCGAACGCGTAGTCGGCCGTGAGAAAGAACCAGCTCGAATTGCCCTGGGCGACAAGGGCGCCGCCGGTCACGTGGGCTTGGGAGTAAGTGTCGTAGGTCCAATGGGCGGTGGTCGGCGAACAGGCTTTGCCCGTGATGTCGGACGACACCGCGCTCGTGATGAGCAGCACTTTCTGACGCTCGCGGGCGAGATTCTGGACCGCCAGGGCGACGCTGGAGTTCGGGAGGTCAACGATCGTATCGACGCCCTCCTGATCGAACCAGCGGCGCGCGATGCTGGACCCGATATCGGCCTTATTCTGGTGATCAGCAGAGACCAGCTCGATCTTCATGCCGGCCACCGTTCCGCCGAAGTCCTCGATCGCCATCTGGGCCGCATCGATTGAGCCCTGCCCGCCGAAGTCGGAATAGACCGACGTCGTGTCGGTCAGAATTCCAATCTTGAGCGTTGCCCCTGGCGTCTGCGCAAGTGCACAAGCCGTCGAACCCAGAAGGCACGCAAGTGCAGCGAGGCTGCGAACCGATGAAATCATGTTAGCCCTCGTTGATCAGGGTTGGAGATAAAATGGAGAACACTCAGCTGTCTGACCGGCACATGGCCTTGACGATTTCGCTCACAGGGCGGACGTCGCCGTACTTCGTCTCGATATCGATGAGGCTCTGCTCGTGTGCCGGGATCGAGCGATCGCCGACCGCCTCACGCGCCACGATCGCACGGTAGCCAAGCTGGCAGGCGTCGACCACGGTCGCTCGGACGCAGCCGCTCGTCGTGCATCCCGCGATCACAAGGGTATCGACGCCGAGTTGTCTGAGCTGCACGTCCAGATCCGTCCGAAAGAAGCAGCTCGCATGGGTCTTCTCGAACAGGACGTCCGATGGCCGAAGGTCGAGGCGTGGATCGTACTCGGCCGCTACCGTTCCGGCTCTGAGGGTCGACAAACCCGCCATCTTGCGCGGCCAGATGCCGGCATCTCTCAACTCCGGATCACGGTAGGCGACGAGCGATGCCAGAATGGGACGCTCACCCTGCCGCGCGGCGGCGATCAGGACGTTCGTCTGCTCGATCTCGCGAGAAGCATCCGCGCCGAGAGGCAGTTCCGGATCGGTGAACCCAGATTGGAAGTCGATGATGAGAAGGGCGGGAGACGATCCGAACCCCACTTCTCCGCCGAAACCTCGCTCGCGTAGCGGCTGGGGCACCTCAACCAGGTCAGCCATGATCGGCACTCCTCTTACGTCCGGGCGCGACCTTGCCGCAAATCAGATCGGCCGATAATCAGGGAAGATGGAAAGGCAGCTTTCGAGAAGCGCGAAAGATCTGCGATCTAACGTTCCGCTTTTGCGCCGCTTCGACGCGATCCCGGTCGCGGCCTTCCGCAGCTTCGTGACCGTGGTCGAGGCCGGCGGCTTCTCGACCGCCTCGCGCCAACTCGGTCTGGCTGTCTCGACGGTCAGCAAGCACGTGGACATGCTGGAGGCACGCCTGCGAACCAGCCTTGTCCTGCGCACGACGCGGCGCGTGACGGTCACCGAAGCTGGGACCGAGTTCTACGAGCAATGCCGCCTCGTGCTCGACAGGCTCGACGAGGTCGCCGAAGCCAACTTCGCGCCGAACGAGTTGCGCGGGCACCTTCGCGTGGTCGCGCCGCCCTCCTTCACAAGCTGCATTCTCGCCCCGGCTCTGCCGCGCTTCCTGAGCCGGCATCCGAACCTGCGGATCGACTTGCGCGTCACCACAGCTGAGGTCGACTTCCTGCGTGACGGCGTCGACCTAGCCGTCAGGATGACGGACGCGCATGCGAATAGTGACCGGATTGAGCGGATCGGGCCTGCGCCGTCGCTTCTTTGCGCCTCGCCGGCCTATATTGCCCGCTTTGGGACGCCACAACGGCCGGAGGACCTCACGGCTCACCGTTGTTTGAGCGGGATCAGTTCACCCTATGGGGAACGCTGGCAGTTCAGGGTCGGACACGACAGCGTGTTCGTTCCGATCAGGAGCGTGTTCGCGAGCGACACCGGGGAGGTTCTGCGCGCAGCCTGCCTGGATGGTCTCGGGATTGCTGGCTTTTACGAATTCCATGTCAGAGGCGACCTTGAGGCAGGGCGTCTTGTCCGTGTGCTGGGCGAGTTCCAAGCGGATGTCAGCTCGCTGTGCGCCATTCTGCCCGGTGGCCGCTACACGCCATCCAAGACCTCGGCGTTCTTGTCGTTTCTCATCGAAACTTGGCAGGAGGCAGAGGTCGCGCGGGCAGCCAAGACGCGGCTGCTCCCTAGCGAAGCTTCGTGATTTGCCGCTCGCCGACTAATGGCGGCGGGTCACGATCCGCTCTGACCTCGTACCCAGATTGGCAGCTTCCGGCACGTTCCGGAAGTAAGCCGTACGACAGCACATACGCCGCCACAAGCGGTCGTCCACCCCTGCGAGCTTTGGGCTTACTGTGACCCAAAGCTGCCCCCTATAACTCGCAGGCAACATCGCCCTGAGCGCTTGACCGATCAGCTGCCTTGCGGGTCATCTCGCCCGTGGTCACGCGAGCCTTGTTGGGAGCCGGCATGCCATCCCGTCGCAGTCTGATCCAGGGTTTTGGCGCGCTCGCGCTTGGGAC
>JBKPSQ010000120.1:0-10721 GCA_046735075.1 Pseudomonadota bacterium | reverse complement strand
GTCCAGGGCGCACCCATTGCGGCGAAGCGCTCGACAAAGCCCGTCGCTCCCGCCTCTCCCGTCGTCATGGAAACCACCGCTTCATCCATATAGTCAAAGGCGATGGCGAAGCGCCGCACCGTCTCTCTCAGATCGCCTAGGACCTGCATGACATCGGCGCGGGTGAGATACATCGTGTTGCCTTCCCAGATAAAGAAAGAGGGCAAGCTTCTATCGAACCCATTGCTCTCGAGCAGAGGAATCACACCAGAGGCGACGTAGTTGCCGCAGATCAAGGTCATCGGTGAATCGATGCCATTCGCGGCGTAGCGCGCCTTCTTCAGATCGAGCGTGCCGACGTCGTCGATCTCGAAATAGGCGATACCGGGAGCGCTTTTGCGCACTGGGCGCGTATCGAGGCCAGAACCGAGGATCACGACCTGCCTGCAACCTTGCGTGATCGCCTCGCCCAGCCGGTCGTCGTAATAGCGCGTCCTCAGCCGCGGCATGTGCTCGCCAGCCGGGAAGTTGGCCTTGATCCTGTCCGCCGCAGCGCGCGTCCGCTCATCGAGAAAGATGGGAACCACGTGATCGGTGTAGAGCGGCTGCGCCTCCTTGTTCTCGCGCGCACGAAATTCGGCAACGATGAAGGCCGTTCCGGTGACTTCCCTCACCTCGGTGCTAACATCGTTCATCGCTCCCCGGGGCTTCGTTCTGGCTTGGAGGTGTCTATACAGCAGGCTCACGTCGTCCAGAAGCCCACCTTGGGTATAGTTCGCCAGAGGCCAAAAGCCGCGGCAACGGCGATGGCGGCACAGATAATGCCGATCGCGAGGCGGCCATAGAGCAGATATCCGGTCGCAAACAAGGTCGCATAGACGAATAGGCAGCCCAGAAACCAGGCGAGAAATGAAGCGGCGATGTTGCCGCTGCTTTCTCCGCCGCTCGTGTCCACCGCGCGCCGCCAGCCTGCAGGCGCTGGACGAATCTTGTCGTAGAAGGACTGAAGGACCGAGCGGTCGGTTGGCGGCGTGAGCAACGTCACCGCGAGCCAGCCGAAAGTCGTCAGCATTACTCCAATTACCAGCGCAAGCGTTGGATGAAGCGGCGCAAAGCCGAGCCGCACATGCCCGAAGTGCAGATAGGCGGCGATCAGGAAGGAGATCACCATGGCTGCGATCTCCCCCCAGGCATTGATGCGCCACCAGTACCAGCGTAACAGGAAGATAAGCCCGGTGCCGGCGCCGATCTGGAGCAAGATTTGGAACGCCTGCATCGCATTCCTGAGCCAGAGCGCGATGAGACAAGCGAGCAGCATGAGGGCGACGGTGACGCCGCGGCCGACATTGACGTAATGGTGCTCCGATGCGTCTGGCCGCACGAAGCGCCTATACACATCATCGACCACATAGGACGCGCCCCAATTCAGATGCGTGCTGATGGTGGACATGTAGGCGGCAGCGAGCGAGGCGACGATCAGGCCGAGCATTCCGTGCGGCACGAACACGAGCATGGCCGGATAAGCGAGGTCGTGCCGGATGATTCCCGGATCGAGATGGGGGAAGCGCGCGCGGATGTCCGACAGTTCCGGGTAAACGATCAGAGAGGCGAGCGCGACCAGGATCCACGGCCACGGTCTCAGCGCATAATGGGCGATGTTGAACCAGCGCGTTGCCGCCATGGCCTGCTTCTCGTCGGGAGCGGCCAGCATGCGCTGGGCGATATAGCCGCCACCGCCTGGCTCGGAACCCGGATACCAGGTGCTCCACCACTGCACGGCGAGCGGCACGATGAGGACGGCGAGCAACGCAGTGGGGTCGGAAAAGTCCGGGAGCAGCGGCAGCTTTTCCTGCACGATGGGATTGGACATCAAGCCGGTCAAGCCGCCGACGCTCGGTTGCGACACGGCGTAATAGGCCGCCGCGAATGAGCCGATCATCGCCAGGCCGAATTGGAAAAAGTCTGTCACCACCACGCCCCACAGGCCTGCAGTGGTGGCGTAGACCATGGTGATCAGCGCCGCGAGCACGACTGTCACGTAAGGGTCGAGGCCGAGCAGGACCCCGGCGATTTTGATAGCGGCGAGCGTGACCGTGGCCATGATCATGATGTTGAAGAAGACGCCGAGATAAATGGCGCGGAAGCCGCGCAGGAACGCGGCCGGCGCACCGGAGTAGCGGAGCTCATAGAAGTTGATGTCGGTGAGCGCGCCGGATCGGCGCCAGAGCTTCGCGTAGAAGAACACCGTCAGCATCCCGGTGATGAGAAATGCCCACCACAGCCAATTCAGGCTGACCCCGCCGTTTCGCACCATGTCAGTGACGAGGTTTGGCGTGTCGGTCGAGAAGGTGGTCGCCACCATCGAGGTGCCGAGCAGCCACCACGGCAGCTTGCGCCCCGAGAGGAAATATTGTTCGAGGCTGCGGCCCGCGCGCTTAGTGAAAACGATGCCAATGATGAGGCTGGCGAGGCCGTAAGCCGCCACCACAACCCAATCGATCGCTTGCAGCTGCATCGCTTAGCGCGTCTCGGGCGGAGGAGCGTGCTTGTAGTGATCTTCGATCTTCTCGACTAGCATGCGCCAGGCTTCGTGCTCGCGCGGGCCTGCCGTCTTCTCCACCGCAATCTGCAGATAGCCGAGCTCGCGCTCGATCTTCTCGCGCGGCAGCATATGGAGCCGGCTTGCCAGGATTGCAGCCTCGATCACCGCGGCTTGGGCGCGGTTGAAGCCTCTGAACGGGGCATGGCTTGCCTCGTGAACCACACGGCAATGAAAGCGAGGCCGTTGCTCGTCCTCCTGCACGTGGTCGACGGCAAGCTCGGCATGGGCCAGCGTTCCTTCCAGCACGGCGCCCGGGATGTGGGTCGAGGGGCGCGTCGGCCATTCTTTGCGGCCAACGAGACAATTCGCAAAGATCAGAACATCGTCGGTGAAATTCGCGACCGCGTAAGGCGTGGCGCGCAGATTGTCGAGCGTGGCCGAGGGGCGGAACGGCGCAATGATCCAGCCGTCGCCCTCGGCCCCGAGGGGGTCGGCAATAAGCCCCAGCGGCGCGATTTGAACCTTGCCCTCCTCATTGAGGGTGGTGACGATGCATTCTCTGATCATTGGCATGGTCAGGTCGAGCGCTTACGATACTTCGCGTTTGCGTTTGGCGATCAGCGTGTGGCCGGCCTCTTTCAGCCGCGTTCTGTCATCGACCGGCGCGTCGGCCGCGACGCCCCAGTCGAGCGGCTCGTCCTGGGCGTAGCGCTTGGCGAGGCGCCAGGCAATCTCGGCACGGGCAAGCTCGGCGCCGAGATAGAACGCGTGGGCGCCGTCCTGATCCACCCCTAGCTTAGGATAAAGATCGAAGGCGTCCTGCGCGATGTGATGGCCGTCGCGGTTATAGATGTGGATGCCGTCCTCGCCGATCTCGATGCGGAAATTCTTGTCGCGCACCTCGCGCGCAGCCTCGCCGATCTCCCCAGGGCTTTGCGGAAAGGGTCGGCGGGCATGCAGGCACAGCAGCCCGTCAGCATAGTCCTTGGGCAGCTCGTGCTCGGCGCGAGAGGCGAACATGATGCGGCGGGCAAGGTCGTGCTCCTCGACGGTGCGGCGCGTATGGGGACTCACCTGCACCACCAGCACATTCCTGATGTGAAGCTCCGATGCGATGCCGAGAAGGACCGCGGTGATGCCAGTGGTGTCGGCATCGGTGAGCTCGGTGAGATTGCCGGTGCCCATCAGGATCTCGGCGTCGGGCCGCTCGCGCCGGACTTGCGCGTAACGCTCGAGCGACTGCATGAAGCCGAAATTGATAGGGTCGAGCACGGGATCGACGAGATATTTGCGGCCCTTTGTGTCGAGCGCATCCATGGCGCTGTAGAGCGAGGCCATGTCACCGTGCTCCTTGGGGATGAGCACCGGAATCGAGGCAACGTCATCGGCGATGGAAAGCGTATCTTCGTTGAGGCTGAGCAGATAGTCGGCGCCCGCCTTGCCGCCGCGTAGAAGCTCGTCCGGGTTGGCCGAATCGACGCTGACTTTGTAGCCCTTCTCTTTGAGGGCGCGGATGGTCTCCTCGAGATGCGGAAAGGGCGTATCGGGCAGACCGCCGAGGTCGATGACGTTGGCGCCCTTCTGCACATAATCCTCAGCGCGCTTCACGATGGCGTCGACGGACAGCGCCGACGCATCGACGATCTCGGCGAAGATCTGGATGTCGTATTTGGTCATATCCGAGGCTTTGCGCGCGCGGCCGAAATAGGTCGGGATGTCCTTGAGCTCATCGGGGCCGCGCAGGAATGGCACGCCGAAGCGCGAGCTCAAGCGGTCGAGATCGGCGCGGCAGCGGCCAGGCAGCATAATCTTGTCGGCCTCTACCGGCTTTGGCAGGCGCCGCGCGATGATGTCCTCGGTCATCAGCGCCGCGACCTTGACGCCGATGTCCAGCACCTTCCAGCCGAACTCGGCGTTCATGC
The DNA here is from genome assembly GCA_046735075.1 of Pseudomonadota bacterium. Lineage (GTDB taxonomy): Bacteria > Pseudomonadota > Alphaproteobacteria > Rhizobiales > Methyloligellaceae > Methyloceanibacter. The sequence goes on along the minus strand of JBKPSQ010000120.1, from coordinate 6,278 downwards.
CTTCCAGCACGGCCTCAAGTCTTGGCCTCGCCAAATGTCCGGTTAGGAACAGGATGCTTTCAGCCATGTCGGCCCGCGCTGACTAAGGTGCGCCGCTCTTCTAACCCGGCCTAGGCCTTGGTGCGAGGGCCGATGCATAACCTGATTATCTGTCATCCCGCAAAAGCGGGAATCCAGTAACCCTGCCGCGCCCTTCAACTCACGGCGGTGGTCACTAGATTGCCCGGCCAAGCCGGGCAATGACACCCGTTTGGCAAGCTAGCCCAATTCGATCGTCGCGCCGCAACCCTCGGCTCCGGCAAGCATGGAGATGAACGCCTGCTGGTCGCCGCGGCCGAGCAGAAAGGTGGGGACGTGCGTGTCTTTCAGCATGGCGGGGAAAGTCTCATCGACGACGCCATCTCGCGCGAGCTGCTTTGCGCCAAGACGCGCGCTCTTCCGCAAGATGGATTTGATGAGATAGCAGCGCTGGGCACCGAGGCGTGCCGCAAGCCACAGTGCAAGACTATCAGAGGTGAGCGCCCACGATTCCTCGACGTCGCTTCGCCCGGCGATGAGCGCGTATGGGGCCCACACGGCAACCGAGCCGCGGTCAAACGCGGCTCGCAATTCCGCCTCCGTCGCGCCGACCTCGAAGCTCTGACGCAAGCCGGCAACGGCCCAGGCAAGCTGGTCCATGGCAAGCAGGGCCATACGATGCGCCGTTTCATCGCCGAAACCAAGATTGGCCTGGCAGGCGCGTACCTCATCGGCCAAAGCCCCTCCCCCGGGAACGACGATGATCGGCTGTCGCCCAGCAGCAATCGCGTCGAGCCAAGCGGGAAGCTCGCCCGAGCGCACCACGCTGCCGCCAAGCTTGACCAGAATGAGTTGCGTCTCTTCGGTGACAAGCGCGGGACGAGCGCCGACGCGGAGCATCTCTGCTCCCATGATTAAGCCCCAGCCTTGGCGCGCACGATCTCGACGCCGACGGCACCAGGCTCTTTGTCGAGCTTCTCGATCATCACCTTGGCCGATTTCGCCCGCGGATGGACGAGGCAGAGCTCGGCGATCTCCTCGGCCAAAGTCTCAACGAGATTGATGTGACCGCGGGCGATGATCGTCTTGATGCCCTTGATGATAGTGTCATAGTCGAACGCCTGGCGGATGTCGTCATTGAGCGCGGCCTCAGGGATCAAATCGACATCGACGGAGAAGCGCACGCGCTGCGTCACGCCCTTCTCATGTGTGTAGACGCCGATCTCGACGTCCAGCACGAGGTCGTGCACGAACACGCGGTCCAAGACCTTGGTCTCGGGAGCCCTACTTTTCGACATGGGCTGGCGTAATCGCTGTTCCGCCATTGTGGACACTCCATGCGGCGCGCGAATATGCGCCGTGCCACTCCTAGCATAACGCTTGAGGGCGGAGAGCAGGTGAATCTGCTGGGCGCGGCGCTAAGGCCATGCGTGGAATGAGGGCCCTGACCGAGGCTGCGGCGACTGGATCAATAGGAGCGCCGCGCAACCCGCCCCGGCAGAGCGCGCCGCGAAAGCCGAGTAGATCCGGACGAAGGGCGAGAAGCTCAGACACGTGCTCCATCTTGAGCGAGCCGGCAAGGCCGACGATCAGGCCTTCGGCCTTGGCAGAAGCGATGAAAGTGGCAAGCCGCTCAGGCGGAAGATAATCGAGCAGAGAGCCGGTTGCCTTGCCCCTCGTATCGAGCATTACTCCGGCGGCGCCAATGCGCGCAGCCGTCTCAACCGCATTGAACTCCGGCAATGCGTCGGCGAATACGACAAGGATCAAGCGCACCCGCAGGGCCTCGGTGGCGAGCAAGCTCAGGCAGCTTTCCGCTCCTGCTCCCGGAAACAGGCCAAGCTTCACGAAATCGACCCCGGTCGCGGCCGTCATGCGCACGGCGTTAGCGGTGGCCGCGTTCTGCAAGGGTAGATCGCCGATTGTGGCACTGACCGGCACGTGCCCGGCGACAGTTTTCACCGTCTTCGTGATCGTCTCGAGAGAAACCGCGCCGAGCGCTCCGCCCCTTGGATCTTTCAAATCGATGATGTCGACGCCAGCGCCGAGTGCCAGCTCGGCCTCCGCGGCATCGCGCACGCTCGCAAGAAACAAGGTCATGGGAGAACCTGGCAGCTAATAATCAGCGTTGGAATAGCCAGTTGAACATTCCGCCACCGCCGCCACCCCCTCCGCCACCGCGGCGCGCAGCCCGTCGTGAAGGGCCTTCCCCACCCCCACCGCTATCTGCAGCACGCGGCTGGCCGCCAAAATCCCAGAAATCGCGCTCGACTGGTGCCTGCCGCCGCACCTTGCGCAACTGCACCTCGTTGGCGTTGCCGTCGGGATCGGTGACCACCACCGAGACGGCCTGCCAGTTCCACTGTGCGGTCGCCGAGCCCCAGCTATGCGGCTCCACCGAGAGGACCTTGTTGGCGCGGATGTCGACGATAGCGACATATTCGAGGCCCGTGTTCTGCCCTTCGCCGAAATCGCCCGCGTAATATTGCAGGAGCCCGATGCCGGACAGCGCGTCCTTCATCAGCTTCCATTCGGTGATCTTGGGAATGCCGGACCCGAACATCTCGAGCTCCACTCTGAGCGCGGGATATTTCGGATTGCTTGCAATGTAACGGTCCTGCTGCGGTTCGGTGATCACCCAGCCCGAGACTGGCGGACCGAGAGGCGTGCCCTCCTCGGGAGGAACTTCCTGGCCGAGGCGCTGCAGCGCTTCGCGGCTCTCCGATTGAAATGCGTCTTGCGCCAGAGCATTGCGATAGTCGGCGATCGCCTCGTCAGGCCGCTGGAGCGCCTCATAGATTTGTCCCCTGATGCGCAATGACAGGGGATCGTTGTTGGCGATCTCGAGCGCCTGATTGACGTCGCTCAAGGCATCGTCGTTGGCCTCGGCCTGCAGCCTTGCCTGCGCGCGCATCGCATAGGCCTTGACGTTCTTCTGGTCGATCTCGATGGCGCGCGTGAGGTCGCCTATAGCATCGTCGAAGCGCCGGACCTGGGTGAACACCATGCCGCGTTCGATATAGGCGTCGGCGAGATCAGGCTTGAGCTCGATCACCTTGTTCAGATCGTCCACCGCCTGATTGAATTTCTTGTCGCCGGAATAGGCGCGGGCGCGAAGCAGCAGCAGGTCGGGGTCGGGCGTGTCGGGCGGCTGAAGATTGATGGCCTGAGTAGCGTCGTCGGCAGCCTCTTTGTACATGGCGATGGCAAGATAAGCGTCGGCACGATTGTGATAGGCGGACGCATATTTCGGGTTCAGCGTGATGGCGCGCGTCAGGTCGCGCACGGCGGCATGGTAGCGCTTCAGCTCCTCATGGGCCTTGCCGCGGCCGTTGAACGGCACTGCGCTTTGCGGCATCAGCTCTACCGCCTTGCGGTAATCCTGGAAGGCCGGCTCGTATTGGCCGAGCGCCGCATGCGCGTTGCCGCGATTGTTGTGCGCCGCGCCGTAGTTCGGCGAGAGCGCGATGGCGCGATCGAAGTCCTTCACTGCCTCGTCGGCATGGCCCAAATCCATCAGCGCATTGCCGCGGTTGTTGTAAACGGTGGCATTGTCCGGCGAGAGCTGAATCGACTTGTTGAAGTCGTCGATCGCCTCCTTGATTTGCTTCATGCGCCACTTGGCGACGCCACGGTCGCTATAGATGCTCGCCTCGATGTCGTCGGCGATCTCCGGCGCGGTGAGAGCCTCGTCATACGAGGCGACGGCCTTGTCGTACTGTCCACGCATCAGCGCCGCGGCGCCTTCGCGCGCGCGCAGAAGGGTCTTGTCCTCTTCGGCGCGAGCCACTCCCGGCGCGAGCGCACCGAGGAGAAGAATGAGGCCAAAAAGCCTGATCCACGAGAAGCGCAACGACGAATAAACCCCTTGCCCGGCAACTATGCCCTTCGTGTCTTCCATAAGGTCGGAGTATGTCAACAAAGGGTCACGGACTCCTATTGAACGGCTTATTTCCTAGGTTTTCTTGCCCGACGCAAGCTTTGCAAGGTCGCGCAGCACGGCGGGCAGCATCTCGGGAATGTCCTCGGCGATCAACCCTGGACCGAAGTCGCGTGCAGCCGCCCCATGCAGCCATACGGCGGCACTCGCCGCATAAAACGGCGCCATCCGCTGGGCAAGCAGACCTGCGACCATTCCACCGAGTACGTCGCCGCTGCCAGCGGTCGCAAGCCACGGGCTCGTGGTGGCGTTGATGGATGACCTACCGTTAGGCACAGCCACTACCGTGTCGGAGCCTTTCAGCAAGATGACCGCGCCGGAGCGCGCGGCTGCCTCGCGCGCGCGCTCGAGCTTGGAGCCGGCTTGAATGTCGCCGAACAGCCGCGCGAACTCGCCATCATGCGGGGTCATCACCACCGATGCCGCCCGCGACTTTATGGCAGCGAAGAGTCGTTTCGCGTCGTTGCTGAATGACGTGATGGCGTCGGCATCGAGCACGACAGCGGCCTTTGAAGCGAGGGCCGCGAGGACAAATTCCTTGGTGCGCTCCCCTACCCCAATGCCAGGTCCGATCAAGACGGCATTCTTACGCTCGTCGGCTAACAGGCTTGCCAACGCCCGCGCATCGTCAGCCTCGCGCACCATGATGGCGGTGAGCTGTGCCGCATTGACCTTGATTGCGTCACGCGGCGACGCGACGGTGACAAGACCAGCCCCAACTCTTAGTGCGCCGCGCGCGCCAAGCCTTGCCGCCCCGGTGCTGTAAGCGGGACCGGACACGACTACGGCATGGCCGCGCGCATATTTGTGACCTTCGGGCTTAGGCCAGGGGAAGTTGGAAAGCCAGAGTGCAGGCCCATTGGAGAAAGTCTTGGGTGAGATCGCTGCCAGCACGATGTTCGGAATGCCGATCTGGGCGAGCGTCACCTCGCCGCAATGAAGCCGTCCTGGGAGAAGCAGATGTCCCGGCTTGAGGCGAAAGAAGGTGACTGTGGCGACGGCATCAATCGCGGTGCCCTTCACCTCTCCCGTAGTGCCGTCAATGCCACTTGGCACGTCGATGGCAATGATCGGAAGACCCGACGCGTTGACGCTATCTATCAAATCGGCCAACGCGCCTTCGATCGGGCGGGCAAGTCCTGCGCCGAATAGGCCGTCAACCACGACATCAACGCCGGCGAGAAGGTCCGGGCTGAGTTTGTCGCGCGCTTCGCCCCACCGCTCAGCCATGGTTGCGGCATCGGAAGAGAGGCCTGCCGGATCGCCATTGAAGCCGAGCCTCACCTTATAGCCGCGTTCCTTGAGGTAGCGTGCGGCAACAAAGCCGTCGCCGCCGTTGTTCCCGGGGCCGCACAGCACGACGACCGTTCCCGCATCCGGAAAGCGCCGGGAGACCTCCTCGACGACGGCGCGCCCCGCATTCTCCATGAGGACAGCGCCAGACACGCCGCCCTCAATGGTGAGGCCATCGGCGCGGGTCATCTCCTCTGTGGTCAGAAGCTCGAGCATAGTGTCTTGCCATTCGCGGCGGGTCGCTCGTTGTAGAGCAAAGAGGGGTTCGAACGCACAACTGCGAGAAGTGGCATTGCCAACGTGCTCATTTCTTATGCATATAGCCTAACTGTTGGGCAGCCTTTGTTAGCTGGCCGCCGCCAATATCGGCGACACAACCGTAGTATGTTGAATCAAAGGGCGAAACTCGCGCTCAGAAGATTGGCATAGGGCGTGCTTTGGCTGGCCCACGGTTCTTCGAGACAACGGACGGGAGCGCGCGGCTAAGCGTTGTTTTGCGTCCAGGGGAGGTGCAACAAATCGATGAAAAAGATCGAGGCGATCATCAAGCCGTTCAAGCTCGATGAGGTAAAAGAGGCCCTGCAAGAGATCGGACTTCAGGGCATCACGGTCACTGAAGCCAAAGGATTCGGACGCCAGAAGGGCCACACCGAACTCTATCGCGGCGCCGAGTATGTGGTCGACTTCCTGCCTAAGGTAAAGCTAGAGCTTGTGCTCGGCGACACCATGGTGGAGAAGGCCATCGACGCCATCATCGCCTCGGCCAAGACGGGCCGCATCGGCGATGGGAAGATCTTCGTGTCGAATGTGGAGGAGGCAGTGCGCATCCGCACGGGCGAAACGGGGAGTGACGCCATCTAACGGTGATGGCTGAGCAAGCCGGCATGCGCGGGCCGGTTCAAACTCTCGCCGCCAGATGATAAAGGCGGCGCCAATGCACTAATGAAAGGAATGACAGGGGAGTTACGATGGCAGACGCTAAAAGTGTGACGAAGAAAATCAAGGATGACGAAATCAAGTTCGTGGA
>JBKPSQ010000119.1:0-7746 GCA_046735075.1 Pseudomonadota bacterium | reverse complement strand
TGGCCACTCTGCGTTAGGCTCACGCTATGCCCGTTGATGTCGTCCACATAAGGCCTGCGCGACTGATGGATGCTCCTGCTCTCGCCGCTGCCTATGAGGAGGCTTGGCGCGGGGCTTACCAGGGCATCATCCCGCATCTCTCGCTCCAGCGCATGATCGCGCGGAGAGGCTTGCGCTGGTGGGAGAGCGCGCTGCGCCGGCGGACGCCGCTTCTCGTTCTCGACTTCGACGGCGAGGCCGCCGGCTACGTGACTTATGGCCGGTCGCGCATGGGCCGCACTCCATTCCAGGGCGAGATCTTCGAACTCTACGTGCATCCGACCTATCAGGGCTTCGGGCTTGGCGAGAAGCTGTTCGACGGGGCGCGCATGCGGCTCTCGGAGCTTAGGCTCAAAGGCTTGCTAGTCTGGGCGCTCGCCGACAACGACTCGGCCTGCGGCTTCTATCTCCACCTCGGCGGCAAGCCGGTGGCCGAGGGATCGGAGAGTTTCGGCGACGTGTCGCTGCGTAAAGTGGCCTTCGCCTGGACCTAAGCTTGCCGCCTACTCGCGGCTGTAGGCGCCGCCGCCACAATCGTTAACCTTAACCATTTTCAAATTGTGCCGGGTTGTGCTCCGCCAGGGTGTATTGTCGGCTGAGTGATGGGTTTTCCCTCCCCGTCACAGGTTCCCCCCAACGGAACCCGAAGAAGCCCCGACTCCCCCCGTGCGGGGCTTCTTCTTTGTCAAAGTGCCACGAAGCGAACGTCGGCCCCGCGCTCAGAGGCGCGGGGCTTCCTTTTTTCAGGCTCCGGTGAAACGCTTGCTTCTAGGTACACCCATGCCTCTGACCGATCTCATCGGCGCGCCGCAGATCGCGGCAGTCCTCGTGCTGGCCCAGCGCGGCCTCGAGGAGCTCTATTCCGCCCGGCACACGCGAGCCCTGCTTGCCGAAGGCGCCCACGAGGAAGGGCCCCTCTATTATCCGGTGGTCGCCGCGACACATCTCGCCTGGATCGCCTCGCTCGCCTTTCTCATCTCGCCTAACGCACCGATCATCTGGCCGCTCATCGCCTATTATCTCGTGCTGCAAGTCATCCGCTATTGGGTTATTGCGAGCCTCGGCCGCTTCTGGACACACCGTGTCATTACCTTGCCCGCGGCTCCCGTCCACCGCGTGGGTCCTTATCGCTACGTCTCGCACCCCAATTATGCGGTGACTCTGATCGAGACATTCGTGCTGCCGCTCGCTTTCGGCGCCCTCGCGCTTGCCGTCATCATGACGGCGCTGTGGTGGGTAGTGCTTGCGGTAAAGATCAGAATCGAGGACGAGGCCCTTGCCGCGCGCAGCCCTGCTCAAAGATCGACGGCGACGAAATAGGCCGAGAACCCCGGCCCGAAGGCGATCAGCAATTGGGGGCCCTTGGCGTCCTGGTTGATCGCCCGGTCGAGCGCGAACAAGGCGGTCGGTGACGACATGTTGCCGAAGTCGCGCAGGATCGAAGCCGACAGCGCAAGATCGCTGCGCGCAATCCCGAGCACTCTCTGCGCTGTCTTGAGAATCTTGGCGCCACCGGGGTGCAGCAGGAAGCCGGTGAATTCGCCGAGGCTCATGCCGTTAGCATCGAGAAAACCCTGCAAAGCCGGAGCGAGATGTTTCCTGATGAGGGTCGGCAGCTCGGGGCTGAGCACCACGCCGAAGCCATCCTCCTTGATGTCCCACCCCATGATGCGTTCGGTGTTCGGCCAGAAATGATCGCCGACAGCGAGGATGCGCCCTCTGCCACCACCGCCATCGTCCGTGGGCTCGACGCGGCGCAGCACGACGCCGGCGGCACCATCCCCGAACAGTGCAGCCGATACGAACATCGCCATGCTCGGATCGGCGATGCGAAGACACAGGCTGCAAAGATCGATGGTGAGAAACAGCACATGCGCGTTCGGCGGCATGGCCTGCGCGTAGCGCGCAGAGCGCGCGAGGCCCGCAACGCCGCCGCCGCATCCCAGCCCGAAGATCGGAATGCGCTCGACCGACCGCGGGAACGCGAGCCGGTTCATGAGCTTTGCGTCGAGGCTCGGGATGGCGAGGCCGGTGATCGTGTTGACCACCAGCGCCGACACATCCTTGAGGCCGATGCCGGCACTGTCGAGCGCCGCGAGAGTCACCTTCTCGAGCAGGTCAAGCGCGTGGCGCTGGAACACCTCGGTGCGCGTCTCCCAGCCATGGCGCTCGTAGTACCAGTCTTTCGGCTGACAGGCGTAGCGGTTCTCGATGCCGGTATTGCTGTAAAGCGTGCCGAGCCGCGCGAGATGGGGAAAGACCTCCTTCGCCCGTTCGGCAATATCGTCTTGCGAGACCCTGTGCTCCGGCACCGCGATCGCGACGCCCGCGATCTCAACGTCGAAAGCCTTCGTCCTGTGCCGTGTCTCTTTCGACCTGCTGGCGGTTTTAAGCATCGCCGCCTCCCCACGCTTGCATGCCACTATGGGCCTCGCGTGCCGCGATGGGCAGCGCCCGCGGTGGCGCACCACCGTCAAATCTTTGTGTCCAAGACGGCGTCATTCCGCCACAAATGATCCCGGCTGGGGCTTGTGAGGGACAGAGCTTGCGTCCTAGAAGGTCGCAAGCGTTGCCACGATCACCGGCAGCGTGCCCCGGAATTCGCGCGCTGATGGCCATTTATCGATGAGTGACATGAGGATCGCCGTACTTGGCGCCGCAGGGCGCATGGGCCAGACGCTGACCCGCGTGCTGACGGAGACGCCGGGTTGTGTGGTCGCCGGCGGCATCGAGGCTAAAGGATCACCGGCAGTTGGCCGCGACATTGGCGAGGTCGCTGGCATCGAGCCAATCGGCGTCGCCATCACCGACGATCCCTTGCCGGTGTTCGCCAGCGTCCAGGGTGTGCTCGATTTCACCACGCCGGCATCGACTGTGGCGTTCGCAGCGCTCGCTGCTCAGGCGCGTATCGTCCATGTCATCGGGACCACCGGGCTTTCCGAATCCGACGAAGCCAAGATCGTTGCCGCCGCCCGTCATGCCACCGTCGTCAAGGCGGGCAATATGAGCCTCGGCGTCAACCTGCTCGCTGGGCTCACGGCGCGCGTGGCCGAGGCGCTTGGACCGGAGTTCGACGTCGAGATCCTCGAGATGCATCACCGCCACAAGCGCGACGCGCCGTCTGGCACCTCGCTCATGCTTGGCGCTGCGGCAGCCGGGGCGCGCGGCATTTCGCTCGATGAGCGCGGCGTGCGGTCGCGCGACGGAGAGACCGGGCCGCGGCGCGACGGCGATATCGGTTTTGCCGCACTCAGAGGCGGCGACGTCGTCGGGGAGCACAGGGTGATCTTCGCCGGACCTGGCGAGAGGATCGAGCTTGCTCATATCGCCACCGACAGAGGAATTTTTGCTCGCGGCGCGGTCAGGGCCGCGCTCTGGGCGAAGGGCAAAGCCCCCGGCCTATACACCATGAAAGACGTGCTCGGCTTGTAAGCGCCCCACTTGAAACCCAAGTTTCATCCCATGTCTGGCAAAATGCCGTGTACATGCCTAAAAGGTGCTTTCCGCGGGCCGGAAAATGACCCTAAACCGTGGCTATGGTGATTCGGAACCTAGCTTTCCTTCATCATTGTTCCCCTCACCGCAAACGGAGCCGCCTCGGCGGGATGAACGGCGAGACCGGCGATGACAGCGCACGCTGACCAGCCTCAAGATCCCGAGGATCCGGAGCCGCCACCGCGGGGCAACGTCCTCGTTCTCGTCCGTCACGGCGAGAGCGAATGGAACCGGCTCAACCGCTTCACCGGCTGGAAAGACGTCGACCTTACCGAGGAAGGAATCTTCGAGGCGCATCGTGCCGGCGCCATGCTCGAGGAGGCAGGCCACAGATTCGACGCCGCCTTTACCAGCACGCTGAAGCGCGCGACGCACACTCTGCGCATCATTCTCGATGAGCTCGAGCAGGAGGAGATCCCCGTCGTCAAGGACGCCGCGCTCAATGAGCGCGACTACGGGGACCTGATGGGCATCGACAAGGACGAGGCGCGCAAGCGCTGGGGCGATGAGCAGGTGCATCTCTGGCAGCGCTCCTACGATATCGCGCCTCCCGGCGGCGAAAGCCTCAAGGACACCGCCATGCGGGTGGTCCCGTTCTTCGAGAGGCGCATCGCTCCTGAGCTGCGCGCCGGCCGGAGCGTTCTCATCGTCGCTCACGGCAACTCGCTGCGTTCGCTGATCATGGCGCTCGACCGCCTCACGCCCGAGCAGGTTATGGAAGTTCAGCTCGGCACCGGCGTGCCATTGATCTACCGCCTCAACGCCGACGGCTCAGTCGCCGAGAAGCGCGACCTCGCGGCGTAGCGACCGATCATCCGCGGGCGCTAGTCATACTTCATCTGTTGGTAGACCAGCTGTAACGCCTCGGGCGACACGCCGATTTCGCCCCTGAACGGCGTGTCGAGAATCGCGATCAGGTAAATCATGGTCGCGGTGAAGAACGAGACCAACCCGCCAAGCAGAAGATGGGTGCTCACCCTGAGGTCGAACAGCCATAGGAAGATCATGTTTACTAAAGCGCCGAGCGCCACCGTGTACCACATGACACGGGGCATGCCCGACGAGACCCTGTAGAGGCGGGCGCGGCGCGCTTCGATAAATGAGTTGAATTGTTTCAGCGCCGTCTGGTGGATTGCGTCCTGTCCCTCGGTGCTGGGTTCGAACTGGGCCATGCGCTTGTAAATCCCCGCGACCGGGTTCGGACCGCCGAGCTCGGGCATAAGGCCTTTGCGCTGCTTCGGCCAAGCGTCCTCGATGGTGAACCGCGCGTACTCACGCACCAGATTCCTGAGATCGGTGCGATATGGCTCGGGGTACTCCGAGATGTCCCGGTAAAGTGCCGCGAGTGAGGCGGCTTCGCCGACGACCGCCCGTCGAGTCTCGGCGTGATTTTGATAGGCGCCGACGGCAAGAAGTCCGAGCAGCAATCCGTAGATGATGCCGAAATACTGCAGATACATGGTGAGCGTGGCATTGAGGCCAGGCTCAGGCGGCAGCAGCTTCCTGATGAAGGGATGCAGGATCAGGATGCCGAGCCAGAAAATGAGCACGAAGCCCGCGCCGAACAGGACGATCGCGAGCAACGAGGGAACGTCGTAGATCCAGGAGAACAAAAGACTCTGCCCCGCTTGCCGCCGAGCAGACTACGCGAATCCTCCGTATGAGGGCAATGCGGCTTGAGAGCTGTTACGCGGCGCTCGGGCTTCGCGCCGAGGAGAGAGCGGTAGAGAGCGCAAGGGCGAAGTCTTCGCGCTCATCGTCAGTGAGGAAGCTTGCGAACACGAGCCGGTTGCCGTGCGAGGCGAGCGAGAGCTGCGACGAGCGGCCGATGCGCGGCTCGAGGGTCAATCTCACCCAGTAGGGATTGAAGCTCCAGGAGCGAGCCTTCCCCGAGGGATCGACGCGGGTCACCGTCAGCGCGTCGTTGGTGAGGTCGACCGTCTCATAGAGACGGAGCGCCCTGAAGTTGAGCTTGAAGGCGACATAGATGAGCGCGACGTCGAGGCCCATGAAGCCGATCACTGGCCAGGCGCCGAGCAGGTAGAACAGAAGCCCGGTGCCGAAACTCACGGCACATACTGCGCCCATCAACACCATGAAGCCCTTCGGCCCCAGCGAGCGGTGCGGCGTAAGCACGGCGCTGAAGCGCGGTTGACCTTGTAGAGACAGCGTGGGCTCTGTCATAGCAGGAGAGCTAATCCTCGATCAGTGGTACACAAGGCCTCGTGGCGGTTCAACCGAAAATGCGCGCCCCCGGCAGCACTGGGAAGCGCACCAGAACAAAGCGCGCTCCCGGCTCGCGCCTTACCCAAGAGCAGATCGACGAGATTTTCCGCCGCTTTCACAAGGCCAATCCAAATCCCAAGACCGAGCTTCATTATCGCGACCCGTTCACGCTCCTCGTCGCCGTGGTCTTGTCGGCGCAGGCCACTGATTCCTCGGTGAACCGCGCCACGCCCGATCTGTTCCGCATCGCCGACACGCCAGAGAGGATGATGAAGCTCGGCGAGGCTGGGCTGATCGACAAGATCAAGATGATCGGGCTCTACCGCTCGAAGGCCAAGAATCTGATCGCGCTCTCCAAAGCGCTCATTGAGCAGCATGAAAGCAAAGTGCCCGACACTCGCGAGGCGCTCGAGGCGCTGCCCGGCGTCGGGCGCAAGACCGCCAATGTCGTGCTCAACGTCGCCTTCGGGCAGAGCACCATCGCCATCGACACGCACGCCTTCAGGGTTGCCAATCGTACCGGGCTTGCACCGGGCAAGACGCCGTTAGAAGTCGAGCTTACGCTCAATCGCATCGTGCCGGAGCGCTACAAGCATAACGCTCATCATTGGCTCATCCTGCACGGCCGCTATGTGTGCAAGGCGCGCCGGCCGGAATGCTGGCGCTGCCTCATCAACGACATTTGCCTGTTCAAGCCGAAGACTCCGCCACCCATTGCCTAACTTGATTCTGTTCCCAATCGACGCCACGTTGTGCGGGCGAAGTGAAGGCGTTTTCTCAAAAAAGGCTGCACCATGTCAGAGCGGAATAACCGAAGCCGTATCAAATATTTACTCCCGTGGATCGGCATGGCCGCAATCATCGGCTTGATGTGGGCTGCATTCGCTGAGTGAGCACTTTCGGAACAACCCCGCGTCAGCCGGGTTTGTAAGCTCGAGGGAATCAGCGCGAGTTCATCGCAGACAAAGCGCATGCCCGAGGGCAGCGAGAAGTTTGGCGCGCATAAGCCACGCCTCGCTGCAAACAGCGGGAAGGTTATCATGCCAGCCAATTCGACAGAGTGTCGAGAACGAGCCCAGCGTTGCGCCAAATTGGCTGCGACGGCGGCCACGCCGGAGCTAGCAGCGGCGCTTTCGGATATCGCGCAAAAATGGGCGGTCCTTGCCGCCGAACTCGACCGCACCGACCGCCAGCTCGCCGCTTGGCAGTCGCCCCTTCCGCACTCGTCCCCTCCCAAACCCCGCTCGTAACATTTTAGGCGTGCACGAGAAGCAGGCGCAGCTTTTCGACTGCCGTCTGGAGCGCCAGTGGCTGTGCTCCCCAAATGATGACAGCCATGCCGGCTCCCCAAACCGCTAACGTGAGCACGAGCGCAATTGTTAAGCCGGCCCGGTCGCTGATAGTGCGCATTCCTCACCCAAAACGATCTGCCGAACTGGCCGGTTCCTCGCCGTTAGCAGGCATTGCCAGTAATTGAGTCTTGCTCTGGCTGTGAGATCACCTGAGTCGGATATCTGGTAGGAGCCCGGCCGGGTGGACCCGACCGGGACTGGCTACTGCCGCAGCGATAGGCCACTGCCGCAGGGAATAAAGAGGGTTGGCTATTTGAGGGGCGGTGCCGGCTGTGTAACGACGGCCGCCTGGTGGTGCCAGAAACAGCCTCCAAGACCAAGAGCCGCTGCCGCGGTGATGGCCAAAGCCATAAAGATACGCATTGCGTTTCCCTCATTTTACTTAGTACCCCCGACAAACGGGAAGCTCCCGGGGTCAGTTGCATCGAGCGACAAACAAAATCGGGCTGTTGCCGCGTCGCCACAACCCCCACCGAATCACTAGCACGTGTATTTTGAAACGACTTGATGTCCGCCGGGTTGAGCGCTGGGGGCCAAAGAAGGAGATTCAGATGATCCGATTTCTTGCGTCTACCGCTTTGGCCCGCAATAGAGAAGCTTGGCGACAAAGCTAAGCATGTAGGAGGTGCAGGGA
>JBKPSQ010000118.1:0-4554 GCA_046735075.1 Pseudomonadota bacterium | reverse complement strand
GATCGATGTCATTGGCAATATGCCGATCGTGCTTTCATTCTGTGGCGTGAAGCGGGAACATCGGCGCTTCGACCGCACGGTCGGCCGCGAAATCGTGGCGAGAAAACGAAGCCTGTTCTATCTCGAGCGGCTAAGGTTGATGCATGCGATCGTTACCGTCGTGCTTACGGTCGCGCTGCTGGCTTGGGCGATTCTGCTCTGGCAACAGGGCTCCGTGACGGCGGGCCAAGTGGTGCTGGTCTGCACGCTCGGCATTGCCGTACTCCACGCTACGCGCGATTTGGCCGTTGCATTGGTCGACGCAACCCAGCACATGGCCCGTCTATCCGAAGCGCTAGCCACACTGCTCATTTCGCACGATCTTCGCGATCACCCCGAGGCAGTGCCGTTGACGCGAAATGCCGGCAGCGTCACCTTCCGCCATGTCAGCTTTGCTTATCCCGGCAGCGAGGAGGTGTTTTCCGATTTCAATCTGCACATCGAGACCGGGCAGCGGGTTGGTCTGGTCGGCCGGTCTGGCAGCGGCAAGTCGACCTTGTTTGCGCTCATTCAGCGGTTTTACGACGTGCAGAACGGCAGCGTCCTGGTCGGCGGCGAGAACGTCATGGAAGTGACCCAACACAGCCTTAGGGCAGCCATCGCTTCGGTTCCGCAAGACATCTCGCTATTCCATCGCTCGATTCTCGAGAACGTCCGCTATGGACGACCTGGCGCAAGCGATACCGAGGTTCTGCGGGCGATCGACGCAGCCCGTTGCAGCGACTTTATTAATGCCCTGCCCGAGGGTGTTGCCACCATCGTTGGCAATCGCGGCGTGAAGCTGTCGCCGGGTCAGCGGCAGCGCATCGCCATCGCCCGGGCCTTCCTCAAGGATGCGCCAATTCTCCTGCTGGACGAGGCGACCTCGGCGCTCGATAGCGAGTCGGAAGAAGCCATTCGTCACGCCCTTGATCGGTTGATGCAGGGCCGTACCGTGATTGCGATCGCGCACCGGCTGTCGACGCTCCGCAGCTTCGACCGCATCGTCGTGCTGCAGGAGGGCGAGATCGTCGAGGATGGGACGCCACAAGCGCTGGTGAGCCGCAAAGGCATTTACCGCGACTTGGTGCGCCGTGAGATGTCGCGGCTGTCCGCTCAAGCGGCCTAGCCAGGCCCTATCAGATGCAAACTCTTTCGCAGTGTCAGGTGCGGGCTCTTTCGCAGAGTTCAGGCTCGCCGATCTTAATCGGATGCTGATGGCTGCTACAGGATCGACGTTGCGTAATGAGCAGGGCAAGCGCCCGCTCGAGCTCGGAGCCTCTGGCCAATTCGACGCCGTGAGCCTCGGCTTGCTGCACGAAGTCCGCTAGCCGATCGGAGGCCAACGCCTCACGTAAAGTTAAGGGCCTACCCATGTCATCGCCTCTTGGCCGCAAATACCATTTGACGAGAGCCTATCGGGCAAATCTGGAGAAGTTTGGGCGTGGCAAAGAGGTCATTTCGACCCACGCCTGCGACAGGTTAGCCTCGTGCATGTATCAACTTTACGACAGCCGCAATTCCGAGGGGTGGCGGCAGAACCAAAAAGGGAACTAAATCCAACACGTGGACTTTCGTTTTCGCACTAAAATTCACCGCTATGCGCATCCTCATTACGAACGACGATGGCATCGAAGCCGCCGGACTTGACGTCCTAGAGAAAATCTCCACCGACCTAACCGAGGATGTGTGGGTTGTGGCGCCCGAGACGGATAACAGCGGTGCGTCCCACTCTTTGACCTTGGCTGAGCCGCTTCGCATGCGAGAGCTCGACAAGCGACACTATGCCGTAAAGGGTACGCCCACCGACTGCGTGATCATGGGCGTTCGCTTTCTCCTGCGTCAGCAACCACCCGATCTTGTCTTGTCCGGTATCAATCGCGGCCAGAATCTCGCAGATGACATAACCTATTCCGGCACCGTTGCCGGCGCGATCCAGGGAACCCTGCTCGGCATTCCATCAATCGCCATGAGTATTGTCTCGGGTCCGGTCGAAACCGGCCAGGATGGCCACCAAACTCCAATCTGGGAAACGCCGATGGAACACGGCGCCGATCTCATTCGACAGCTACTCGACGCCGGCTGGCCCGAAGGCGTGGTGATCAATGTTAATTATCCGAATTGCGAGCCTGGGGCGGTCAAGGGCATCGCAGCAACGGTTCAAGGTTTGCGCGATCCGGGATTTCTGCGCATCGAGGATCGGCTCGATACACGTGGCAGGGCATATTATTGGGTGGGCATCGAGCCTCGTCGGGTGAAGCCGCGCGAAGGAACCGATCTTTGGGCGGTTCGCTCGAACTTCATTTCGGTCACCCCTCTTTGCCTCGACTACACCGATCAAAAAACCCGCGATAGGCTGGCGTCGGTATTCGGAGGTTCCGTCGAGGCTGCTAGGGCAGCGCCTGCTGAGGCGGCGGGGACTCAGGGACAAGCACGCGCAGGCCGTCATTCTCGAGCCTGATCTTGATCGGGTTGGAACCCTTAGGGGGCAGATAAACTCTGCTGTCGATACGCGCGTAGCTATGCTTCCAGTCGACGTTGACCTTGCGTCCTTTTCGTACTGTCACAGGGGAGGGGGCATGCTCAGGGTTCTTCAGCCAGGCCGACATCTGCGCTCTCTCGCTTTCCAGCAAGAAGTCGATGTCGAGCAATCCGTCGTCTGGCGCGGCAGCGAACACGATCGGCAGAGCGGGCCCGGTCATCTTGAGATTGAGGATCTCGAGCAGCAGGAAATCGCCCGCGAACTCCTCGCCATCCACGCTGAATTCGAACCGCTCAGCCTCAGCGTCTTCGACGAACTTTTGCAGTTCCTCCCGACCCGAATCGATGCGCAGCGCCCTGGGCGGCCTGGGCCCACTATGAGAAATAGCTTTGGCGATCGCTCCGAACCCGACAGCCTCGAGAAATCGACGTTGGCCCCATGGCCCCTCGGCAAGACCGACGTCGAGGCGGCGAGGTCGAGCCGCGCTCAAGCCCGCTATCAGCTCTTCCACCGTACCCGCTAGGCCGAGAGCGCTGGCGATGTTATTGGCCGTGCCGATCGGAAGAATGGCGATGGGAGTGGTGCGGTCACTCAAGAGGCGGGCGACCCGCGTCACCGTGCCGTCACCACCAGCCACGACGACGAGATCCCAATCTTGCTTGAGCGCCTCCCGATAGTTCTCATCTTTGCTGGACTGATAGCGTGGCGAAAAGCCGGCAGCGTATAGCCGGCTCATCAGCTCAGCCGCAGTGGGGTGCGCCCCGCCCGCGGTCGGATTATGAATCAGCAGCGTCCGCATATCTGGCCCGGGGCCTCATTGCAAAAGAGAAGCCCCGGGAGTTTGATCCGAGCTTCTCTCCTCACCGTATTCACACTCTCTGAATGATGACGGCGCATCCAAGAATTGGAGGTCGCCGCCAATCGCCGGTTGAGAACGCGGCATCGCAAGGGCGGTTCCGGGGGCAGATACGCCCATTCATGTGGCTCGTGACTGACCAGCGTCCGTCCTGCGACGCGCTTGGGTGGAAGCAATCCTTACCAAAAGTTCATGAGGTTGAGATCGGCTTCTGCCCCGCTCGTGAGCAAATCGCTTTGAGATCAAGAGCAACCGTTCACGGAAATGTTCCTAACGAAGCGGCGTCTAACTGGCATTCCAGGAACCTTGCAGGCCCGTTCCGGTTAAAGCTCCAACGATGTTCTTTCACGATCACTTCCATCGAACGGGATTCACAGATGAAGATTGCGCAAATTTCGCCATTGGTTGAGAGCGTACCTCCGCGTCTCTACGGTGGCACTGAACGGGTCGTGTCGTACCTGACCGAAGAGCTGGTGGCTCAGGGACACGACGTGACCTTGTTCGCGAGTGGCGACTCGATCACGAGTGCCAACCTCGTTCCCTGCACCAACCGTGCGCTGCGGCTCGATGCGAAGGGGCACGATCCCATCCCCTATTACATGGTGATGCTCGACAAGATCATGCAGCAGTCCGCCGAGTTCGATGTGCTGCATTTCCATATCGATCACCTGCACTTCCCGCTCATCCGACAGCTCGACAACGCAGTCGTGACGACATTGCACGGCCGCCAGGACCTTCCGGTCTCTGCTCCGTTTTACGCCCATTTCTGCGACCTTCCGATCATCTCGATATCGCACGCACAACGGAGACCGATCGCCGGCGCGAACTTCGTCGGGACCGTGTATCACGGCATGCCTGTCGACCTTTATTGTCCAACCTCTGCTCCGCGCGAGGGCTATTTGGCCTTCCTTGGCCGCATCTCCCCAGAGAAGGATCCTATCGAAGCCATCCACATCGCCCATGCTTTGGGCATGCCGCTTAAGATCGCAGCCAAAGTCGACAAGGTTGACGTAGAGTATTTCCAGGAAAAGGTAGAGCCGCTGCTCGACACACCTGGTGTGGAGTTCTTGGGTGAAGTCGGTGAGAAGGAGAAGGGCGACTTTCTCCGCGGCGCATCAGCGCTGCTCTTTCCAATTTGCTGGCCTGAGCCATTCGGATTGGTCATGATTGAAGCCATGGCGTGTGGCACTCCCATTCT
>JBKPSQ010000117.1:0-4202 GCA_046735075.1 Pseudomonadota bacterium | reverse complement strand
GCTGTAGCGTGTGATCATGGCCGATGACATGCCAGTAGCGCAGTCATGCGAATGAAGCTCGGATTTTGTGAGTAGTGATGAAGATGTAGGTGACTTCCTTTAAGCGCCCATTGTTCCAGCTCATCGTTACGGCGCTTCCGGCAGGCTCGCGACGAGGCACGGCGGATTCCCAGGCTGCGGACTGCAGTCGTAGATGGCAACGATGATGTGCGATGGCAGGTACCGCCGCTAGCCGACATCGGTTAGCTTTCCGGCGCGTACTCTCGTCCTTTCAACGTGCCGGCGTGGTCGCGCGCGGAGTTGTCCTTTAAGATTGAAAGCAACTGGCTACCGCAGTGCGTTCGAATCAACGAACAAGCGGACGGCGTTATCCCTGGGAGCACATGACGCAGCGCGAATTGCTGACTGTCAGACTGTGTGACCTGAACGTCTCCATCAAGGGAACCTGGCTCGAGGAACGCATCGAGCGGGTACAGGAGGAGCTCGCCCAGCGCGACCTACGCTTCAAGCCACACTTCTGGCTGTCCGACGAGTGGTTCTCTCCGGCCGGGGTGCCGGGCGTCGCGCTGCCATTTTACCTCGCGCACCCGAAGCTTACGCGTCTCGAGCGCTCGCAGATGCTCGAAGCGGAGGGGGCGACAGCTGAGTCGTGCATGCGGCTGTTGCGACACGAGCTGGGGCACGCCATCCAGCACGCCTTCACCTTTCAGCGCCGCCGCGAGTGGCAGCGCCGGTTCGGTAAGGCAAGCACGCCCTATCCGGAGGCCTACCGGCCCAATCCCGCGAGCCGCCGCTACGTTCACAATCTCCCCGCCTGGTACGCCCAGAGCCACCCGGAGGAGGATTTCGCCGAGACCTTCGCGGTCTGGCTGCGCCCTCGCTACAACTGGCGCCGGCGTTATCGGGGTTGGCCGGCACTGCGCAAGCTTGAATACGTCGATCGCCTGATGCACGAGCTGGCCGGTCAGGCCCCGCGTGTTCGCAGCCGTGCCAAGCCCTACTCCTTATCCCGCGAACGGATAACCCTAGGGGCCTATTACCAGCGCAAGCGCGCCCGATACTCGGTCGGTTTTTCCGACGCATACGATCGCGATCTGAAGCGCTTGTTCAGCGAGGCCGAGGGCACTGGCGACCGGCGCGAGTCGGCGGCGACGTTTCTACGACGGCATCGCCATGAAGTTCGGAGCCTGGTCGCAAAGTGGACAGGCGAATACCAACTCACGCTCAATCAGGTTCTCGATCAGATGATCGGGCGATGCAAGGAACTCCGCCTTGTGGCCGACGGCCCAAAGCGCAAATTGGTCCTAGACTTCGCTATCATGCTGACGGTGCACGGCATGAACTACCTGTACCGAGGTCGCGAATGGCACGCCATGTGAGACGTTAATGCGCAAGAAGCGGGTCCTCGTGCTGATGCACGTCGATCTGGTGCCGCCGGACGACGTCGCCGGCAAGCCCGACGCGGAGTTTTTCGAGTACAAGACCGAGTACGACGTGCTGACCGGCTTGCGCGATTTGGGGCACGAGGTGCAACCGCTCGGGCTCTACGACGACCTCGCACCCCTGCGCCATGCCATCCAAGACTTCAAACCCCACATTGCCTTCAACCTGCTGGAGGAATTCCGCGGGGAGACGATGCTCGACCATAACGTCGTGAGCTATCTCGAGCTCGTGCAGCTCCCCTACACCGGCTGCAATCCCCGTGGCTTGGTGATCGCCCGGGACAAGGCGCTCTCGAAGAAGATCCTGCACTACCACCGCATTCGTGTTCCGCGCTTCGCCGTGGTCCAGGCCGGTCGCAAGCTCAAGCGCAAGCCGGCCCGGCTGGAGTACCCGCTCATCGTTAAGTCGCAGGTCGAGCAGGCCTCGCTTGGCATCGCCGAGGCTTCCATCGTCAACAATGACGAAAAGCTGGCTGAGCGGATCGAATTCATGCACGCAAACGTGGGCACCGGCCTCATCATCGAGCAGTACGTGGATGGCCGCGAGCTGTACGTCGGAGTCATGGGCAATTCACGCCTGCAGGTGCTGCCGGTCTGGGAGCTCGAAATGCGGCGACTGCGTTCCGATGCCCCGAGGATCGCGACCCGACGGGTCAAATGGAACCTCAAGTTCCAGGAACGTCGCGGCATCGAGCTCCACCCTGCGCGGAACCTGCCGCCGGAGGTGGAGCGGCTTCTGGTGAAAACGACCAAGCGCCTGTATCGTCTGCTGCAGCTCAGCGGTTACGCGCGCGTAGACTTCCGCCTCGATGCCGAGGGACGGCCGTACTTCCTCGAGGCCAACCCCAATGCTGACATCGGCTATGGCGAGGAATTCGCGGAAGCCGCTGGAGCTGCCGGCATCGACTACGAACCGCTGCTCGATCGTATTCTCGCGATCGGGCTTCGGAAGCGCTAGCACAGGGCGAAGGACGTCGCTGCCGGGTGTCACCCAGGAAGCATCCATGGCCAAAGGCTCGACATTGGTCGTCTTTGTGGCGCTCGCCGGCAACTTTGCCATTGCGATAGCGAAATTCGTCGCCTCGTGGATCTCCGGTTCGACCGCCATGCTCACCGAGGCTATCCATTCGCTGGTGGATACCGGCGACCAGATTTTGCTTCTGGTCGGGCAAAGACGCGGGGCACGTCCGCCTGACGTACGACATCCACTCGGCCACGGCATGGAGACCTATTTCTGGTCCTTCATTGTTGCTCTGATGGTGTTCCTGCTCGGCGGGGTGCTGTCGGTCTATGAAGGCGTGCACCAGATCCTTGCGCCGGAGGCGGTGATCTCCCCCTGGATCAGCATAGCGGTGCTCGCAGTCGCTGCGGTCTTCGAGGGCACGTCGTTCCGCATCGCCTATCGGGAATACCGCCGCGTGGTGCGGGGGCGACCTACTCGGCTGTGGGACTTCATCAAGGCGTCGAAGGACCCGGCGCTGTTCTCCGTCCTGCTCGAGGATTCCGCGGCACTGATCGGCATCTGCTTTGCTGCAATCGGTGTAATCGCCGCCAGCTTCCTAAATATCCATTGGGCCGACGGCGCGGCTTCGATCGCCATCGGCCTGCTGCTTGCGAGCGTCGCTTTCGTTCTCGCCAACGAGACGCGCAGCCTGATCGCAGGCGAGGCGGTTGCTCCAATCGTCATGGAGCGATTGCAGGAGGCGCTCGCTCGGATTGGCTGCATCACCAGCCTCGATGAAGTGGCAACGCTGCATCTCGGACCCGGCGAGATTCTGGTTGCGCTCACTCTTGCCTTCCGTCGCGGCTCAACGACCGAAGCAATCGAGGACGCAATCCGCGAGGTCACCGAGGCGCTGCATAAGGCTGATGAGCGCGTGGTGTATGTCTATGTCCGGCCGTCAGACAAAGCCGTCAATCAAGACAAAGAGCAGCTTACAGCCGTCACGACCGACAGCCAAGACGCCCCTCATTGAGGCTTTTGCTTCCCGGGCTTCTGCGGTGCTGGAGGCGGCGGGCTCGGTTTGGGCGCCGGTTGCGCCCGCACATCGAGCTTGGTGTTGATCTTGGCAATGTCGCCTTGCAGGCCTGACCGCATATCGCTGATGGCTTGGCTGAGCGCAGCCCTGGTATCGGTGATGTCTTTGCTCACGCGTGCAACCTGCTCGGCATCGGCGTTGCGCTCTTGCTTCAGCTCGGCAATTTCGGACCTGGTGCCCCCGGCAAGCGAGATGAGCAGGAGAAGGTTAAGCGCGAGCAGCACGATCACGATCCACCTGAATACGTCCCAGGTCCGCACGTCTTCAGCGACGATCTTTACAACGGCGCGGGAGAAGTCTGCCGCCTTGGCCATGAAGCGCTGCCCGTGATTCGCAAAGCTGTCCTGCGCCATCGGCGCTCCTCCCGTCGCATGTCCCTCGCCGGCTGAGATCATAGCACCCAAAAACTTGATCGGCGCTGGTGAATCATCAATGCGGTCAGGGAATTGCCGGACGTGTCGAACTTGGAAGAGAGTCGGCTCGGCGTCTACTGAAAATCGATGCGGATGGTGTAGGCGGCGGGTTCGTCCTTGAGGATCGGGGGCGGCGGGAAGGGCGCCGCATTGCGGACGGTCGCAAGCGCGAGCTGATCGAGTCGCGCATCGCCGCTCGATTGGCTGACGCGCGCGAAATCCCACCGGCCGGCCCGATGGCAAACGTCACCGTGGTGCTGCCGCGCTGACCGGCGTTCGGCTTGTTGCGCGCCAGCGCCGACCAGATC
>JBKPSQ010000116.1:0-7591 GCA_046735075.1 Pseudomonadota bacterium | reverse complement strand
TCCCCGTCGAGAAGGTCAAGGGCAGACGAGCAAAGCCTCAGAGAGAACTGCCTGCTCCAAAGATCGACAGCAAGGTTGCACGAGCGGCTGCGCTTGCGTTCGAGCAAGAGCAGAACAGGCGCGAGGTGGCGCGCCGAAAGGAGGAAGCTAGACGAGACAAGGAACGCAAGCGGCGCGAGCAGGCAATCGCAAAGTCTGAGCCAGCGATTGAACAAGCCAGGCGTGAACACGAAGCCAGGGCCGAAAAGATTAAAAAGAATCGCGCTGCACTCGACAGGCAGTCCCAAGCGGAGGAGGCGCGTTGGAAAAAGCAGAGGGAGAAACTTGAAACTGCTCTTCGACGGGCGCGCGACTAGCAGCGTTACCTACAGACCGACACGCTATTCAGCTAAATCGAACTGCTGTCGTAGCCTGTTAGTGATTGAAGCCAGCTTTTCCTCGCACTCGACATCTATGGTGGCCGAAGTAGCGGCTAAGTTGGCCTCCCAACCGGCCCCTGGTGGTCCGATAACTACAACGGCTGCACTTTCGCACTCCGGATACTCGCGGAGCTCGGCCACAATCATGCTTTCAAGTTCCGCAGCGTTCTTCACAACTCTTACTGGCATGGTGAACCGGGTCGCCCGACGTGTATAAAACGCAATAAGAGCGCGGTTATTTCCAAAAAGAAGCCCGGCCGATCCAGGGAGGGAGTAACCGGGCTTCCGTTGGCTGCTACACCCAGGCGCGGGGTTCCAATCCGCGCCCGAGGGAACTTTATCACGGAAGCTGCAAAAGAAACGGCTCCAGGAAGCACACGCTGGAGCCGCTTCACTGGTGAGGCCCGAACGACGGCGGAAGGACACCAGGCCCCACACTAATCTGGTCAGGGCTTCTACCGGTGTTTCATTCGGGGTCGCGTCAAAAAGAAAGCCCCAGCGAGGCCGGGGCTAGGTTGTCTGTGGCTGGGTACTTTATAGCTGATTCGCGGGGGCGACTAAGGAGGCAACATTGGCCCAATGGACCCCCGAACAACAGCTGGCCTTTGACATCGCCTTCGGTCTCAAGAAGGTGACGATTCCCGGTTTTCGAAAGTCGCTGAAAGAAGAGGACCGCTTAGCCATTGCGGCAGCAATTGTTGGTCATCTCAAGCTGTGTCGTTGGGAATTCTCCAGGCCCCCGGAGCCAGGGCCCCAGGAAGGAGCCCCTGAGGCCGCTTCAGCCCCCTCGCGCGACGTGGCATCTCCGAATTGGTGCAATTGGCACGATTCCCCCAAGGCGTCTGTGACGCAGATCACGTGAAAAGAAAAAGCCCCGACGAGGGAGATCGGTCGGGGCTAGTTGCTCATGACAATGACGACCCGAGGGTCGCAGAACTCTTATATCAGAGAACGGCGCGAACCAAACTGACGGAAAGGGTGCGCTAGGCGCGTTTTTTGGGTTGTGCGGTCCCCATGAGAGGAGCCTAATCTCGTCCGTGAGATAAGCTTTGCGCATTGCATCTTCCAAGAAGTGAGAAGCCGTATTCGTGCATAGGCGTTTTCTTCGGGCAATCGCAGGCAACGCGAACACAACAGCAGCAGCGGCTCCAACCGCGCCGACAACCATTAGCCTGCGCCGATCAATTTTGGACATTCATTCCTCCATGCGCTGTGTGTTAGAGACGACTGGAGCGACTGAGTCCTTCTCCCGTTACCTTAGGTGTTACCTAGCGGCCAACTCGCTTGGCTTAACCGATTGATATTCATCGATGAGTGGGCCAGATACTTTGTTGATGCAAAGTCAGGCGTTACCGGAGGCATCCCACAACGACATGGCTAACGCCATTCGGGCGCTCGCCATGGACGCGGTGCAGAAGGCGGATTCCGGCCACCCCGGCATGCCGATGGGCATGGCCGATGTTGCCACGGTGCTGTTCACCCGCTTCCTGAAGTTCGAGGCGAGTCACCCCGATTGGCCAGACCGCGACCGTTTCGTACTCTCTGCGGGCCACGGCTCGATGCTGCTTTATGCGCTGCTCTATCTCACCGGCTATCCGGAGATGGAGCTCGATGAGCTTAGGCGCTTCCGTCAGCTCGGCTCGCGCAGTGCGGGCCACCCGGAATATGGCCACGCGCCCGGCATCGAGACCACGACCGGGCCTCTCGGCCAGGGCGTCGGCAACGCCGTAGGCATGGCCCTCGCCGAGCGGCTGCTCAACCGCCGCTACGGGGATGAGGTCGTCAGCCATTACACTTATTGCATCGCCGGCGATGGCGACCTCATGGAGGGCATCAGCCAAGAGGCGATCTCGCTCGCGGGCCACCTCAAGCTCGGCCGGCTGATCGTGCTGTTCGACGACAACGAAGTCTCGATCGACGGCCCGACGAGCCTGTCGGTCTCAGACAATCAGATCGAGCGCTTCAGAGCCGCGCATTGGCATACCGCGAACGTCGACGGGCATGACCCGGAGGCTGTGGCGCTTGCCATCGAGAATGCGCGGTCCGTGACCGACAAGCCGTCGCTCATCGCCTGCCGCACCATCATCGGCTACGGCGCGCCGAGCAAGGCCGGGACTGCGGCCACACATGGCGCGCCTCTGGGCGAGGAAGAGGTCAAAGCCACGCGCGAGAAGCTCGGCTGGCGGCACCATCCTTTCGATCTG
The DNA here is from genome assembly GCA_046735075.1 of Pseudomonadota bacterium. Classification (GTDB taxonomy): domain Bacteria; phylum Pseudomonadota; class Alphaproteobacteria; order Rhizobiales; family Methyloligellaceae; genus Methyloceanibacter. Next base: position 4,968 of record JBKPSQ010000116.1, on the reverse strand, counting down.
CCAAAGCCAGTCCTTGCCGCCTGGCGTGCGGCAGGTACGCGGAACCGCGCCGCCTATGAGACTTGGGCCCAAGCGGCAAAGCGCCTCGATCCTGACGCCCGCGCTGCACTCACCGATCCGATCGACGCGAAGGTCACGGCAGCGATCAAGGCCGCTGTCGCCGCCATCAAGTCCGACTTCAGCCGCGACGCGGCCATGCTCGCGACGCGCCAATCTTCGCAGAAGGTGCTGGAGAAACTCGTGCCGATCATTCCCGGACTGATCAGCGGCTCGGCCGACCTCACGGGCTCAAACGGCACGCTCACCAAGCTGCACCGCATCGTCAAGCCTGGAGATTTCTCCGGCAATTACATCCATTACGGCGTACGCGAGCACGAAATGGCCGCAGCCATGAATGGGCTGTCGCTGCATGGCGGCATCGTGCCTTACGGCGGTAGCTTCCTCGTTTTTACCGATTATTGCCGGCCTTCGATCCGGCTCTCGGCGCTGATGCAGCAGCGGGTGATCTATGTCATGACCCACGATTCCATTGGGCTTGGCGAGGACGGGCCGACCCATCAGCCGGTCGAGCATCTGGCCTCACTGCGCGCCATGCCGTACCTCAACGTGATGCGCCCGGCCGACTCGGTCGAATGCGCCGAGTGTTGGGAGGTCGCTCTTCTGTCGAAGACCACGCCTACGATTCTCGCGCTCACCCGCCAGGGTGTCCCGCTCCTCCGCAAGACCCACGCCGACGAGAACCTATCGGCCAAAGGCGCCTATATGCTGGTCGAGCCAAACGGCAAGCGCGACGTGACCCTAATCGGCACCGGCTCCGAGGTGATGCTTGCAGTCGAGGCCGCCAAGGCGCTCGAAACGGAGGGAATCAAGGCTGCCGTTGTGTCGATGCCTTGCTGGGAGCGGTTCGCGGCGCAAGATGAGGCATATCGCAATGCGGTTCTAGGCTCAGCGCCCCGGGTCGGCGTTGAAGCTGCAGCGGAGTTCGGCTGGTCGAAATGGCTCGGGCCGAATGGCGCTTTCGTCGGCATGCACGGATTCGGTGCATCTGCGCCCGCACAAGACCTATATAAGCATTTCGGCATCACGGCTGAGGCCGTGGCCGCCGCCGCACGTCGTTTGATTGAAAGTTCGAGGAGTAAGGGAGGACATGGCTAATAAGCGCGTCGCCATCAATGGATTTGGCCGGATCGGCAGGCTCACCTTCAGGGCCTTCCTCGAATCCGGGCGCAAGGATCTTGATTTCGTCGCGATCAACGATCTCGGCTCGGCCGAGATGAACGCCCATCTCCTCGAATTCGACAGCGTGCATGGCCGCTTCCGCGGCAGGATCAACGTGGCCGACGGGCATCTCAAGACCGACGGCCAGGATGTCGCCGTGCTTTCCGAGGCCACACCTGAGAAGCTCGCTTGGCGCGATCTCGGCATCGATATCGTCATGGAATGCACCGGCCGCTTCACCGACCGCGATGGCGCTGCCAGGCATCTCACCGCCGGCGCGAAGCGCGTGCTTGTTTCCGCCCCTTGCTTAGGCGCCGATCTCACCGTGGTGTTCGGCGTCAACGACGACAAGCTCACCCAGGAGCATCACGTCGTCTCCAACGCCTCCTGCACCACGAACTGCCTCGTTCCCGTCGCCAAGGTGCTGAACGACACGGTCGGCATCAAGCACGGCTACATGACCACGATTCACGCTTATACCGGCGACCAGCGCACCGTGGACACGCTGCACAAGGATCCGTACCGGGCCCGCGCCAGCGCGATGAACCTGATCCCGACCTCGACCGGGGCTGCCAAGGCCGTGGGCCTCGTCCTGCCCGAGCTCAAAGGCAAGCTCGACGGCGCGTCGATCCGCGTGCCCGTACCGAATGTGAGTCTGGTCGATCTGACCTTCCAGGCGGGGCGATCGACCACGGTCGACGAGATCAACAAGGCGGTGATCGCGGCTGCCAACGGTCCACTCAAGGGCATTCTCGGCGTCAACGATAAGCCGCTGGTCTCGTCCGACTTCAATCACGATCCGCGCAGCTCGATCTTCGACCTCAAGGGCACCCACGTGGTCGACGGCACCTTCTGCCGCGTCGTCGCCTGGTACGACAATGAGTGGGGCTTCTCCAACCGCATGAACGACACGGCGGCCGCCATGGGCCGGCTGATATGAACGAAGTGAGTGCGGCGCGGAAGGAGGCGAATTCAACCAAAAGCGGCCTCGATCTCTCCCAGGTCAGGTCGATCGACGGAGTTGATGTTCGCGGCAAGCGCGTGCTGGTCCGCGTCGACTTCAACGTGCCGATCGAAAATGGCGTCGTGGCTGACACCACGCGGCTGACCCGCGTGCTGCCAACCATCGCCAAGCTCGCACGCGAGGGGGCAAGAGTGGTGGTGCTGTCTCATCTCGGCCGCCCCAAGGGCACACCAACTCCCGACACATCGCTCAAGCCCGTCGCCAGCAAAATGCAGGAGCTGATGCCTGGCATCACCGTCCGCTTCGCCGCGGCGCCATCGGGTGACGACGCTAAGCGCCTGATCGATGCACTTAAGCCCGGTGAGGTGGCCGTGCTGGAGAACGTTCGCTACCACAAGGGCGAGGAGAAGAACGACCGCGACTTCGCCAAGAGCCTCGCCGTGCTCGGCGATCTTTACGTCAATGATGCCTTCTCGTCCTCGCACCGGGCGCATGCTTCGCTCGAGGCGATCACCGAGCTGCTTCCGTCTTACGCCGGCCTGCTGATGATGGCCGAGATCACGGCGCTCGGGCAGGCGCTGGAGCAGCCAGAGCGCCCGGTCATGGCGATTACGGGCGGTGCCAAGGTCTCGACCAAGATCGAAGTGCTGACCAATCTTGTCTCCCACATGGATCAGCTCGTCGTGGGCGGAGGCATGGGGAACACCTTCCTCGCAGCCAGAGGTTTCACGCTTGGCACGTCCCTGGTGGAGCGGGATTTCGTCGCGACGGCAAAGGACATCATGGCCAAGGCAGAGAAAGCCGGCTGTGAGGTTGTGCTGCCAAAGGACGTGGTCGTTGCCAAGGAGCTCAAGCCAGGCGCGGCCTGGGAGGTTTGCGCGGTGGGCGAAGTCCCCGCCGATGGCATGAGTCTCGATTTCGGTCCGCGAAGCTTGGCCGAGCTCAAGCGGAGGCTGGGTCAGGTCAAGACGGTCCTGTGGAACGGCCCGCTTGGCGCTTTCGAGACGCCGCCCTTCGGCGAGGGGACCTTCGCGCTTGCCCGCGAGGTCGCCCGCCTCACCAAAGCGGGAAAGCTTGTGAGCATCGCCGGTGGCGGCGACACGGCACGGGCCCTCAACGAGGCCCATGTGGCTGACGATTTCAGCTATGTCTCCACCGCTGGCGGGGCCTTCTTGGAGTGGCTCGGCGGCGCTGAGCTGCCTGGGGTTCTGGCGCTCGCCCGCAGCGGCTCCCGCGCCCATCAACTTCTGTGACTCTCCGCTACACTGTCATTCCCGCGCAAGCGGGAATCCAGTAATCATCCGCCAAGAGTTATCTGCGAAACCAGGGGCTACTGGATTGCCCTCAAGCCGGGCAATGACAAGGAAACCGCAAGCAATGGCCCGCGACATCATCATTGCCCCGTCTATCCTCTCCGCCGACTTCGCCAAGCTCGGTGAGGAGGTGCGCGCCGTCGATCAAGCCGGCTGCGACTGGATTCATGTCGACGTCATGGACGGCCATTTCGTGCCCAACATCACCATCGGGCCTGACGTGGTGAAGGCGCTCCGCCCGCACTCGAAGAAGGTGTTCGACGTGCATCTGATGATCGCGCCGTGCGATCCTTATATCGAGGCGTTCGCCCGCGCAGGCTCAGACATCATCACCGTGCATGCCGAGGCGGGCCCGCATCTCGACCGCTCGCTTCAGCTCATCAAGAGCCTTGGCAAGAAGGCCGGCGTGTCGATCACGCCTTCCACGCCTGAGACCGCGATCGACTATGTGCTCGACAAGGTCGACCTCGTTCTGGTCATGACTGTGAACCCCGGCTTCGGCGGCCAGGCCTTCATCTCCTCGCAACTCGACAAGATCAGGGCCATCCGCAAGGCGATCGGCGCGCGGCCGATCCATATCGAGGTCGATGGCGGCATCAATGCCGAGACCGTGCCACTCGTGGTAGGGGCTGGCGCCAATGTGATCGTAGCCGGCTCTGGCGTGTTCAAAGGCGGCGCCTACAAGGACAACATTGCCGCCATTCGCAAAGCCGCCGAGCGCGCCCGCCCCGCCGCCGCCTAGTTCCTGATCAATCATCTTCACGAGACGGTCCCAGCCCTTGCTCTTCTTGGGCGGGCGCAATAGCAAGAGCCATGAACGTCACCTATTTCGGCGCGCTGCTGGCCGGACTGCTCAGCTTCCTTAGCCCGTGTGTGCTGCCGCTCGTGCCGCCTTATCTCTGTTTCCTCGGCGGCACCACCTTCGATCAGCTCACCGGCGAGGACGAAACGCCCTCCCATGTCTACACCACCGTGGTCATGTCGTCGGTCGCCTTCGTGCTCGGCTTCACCACCGTGTTCGTCATTCTCGGTGCCACCGCCACGGCTGCTGGTCAGCTGCTCGCAGCAAATCTCCCGCTGCTCGCTAAGATCGCAGGCGTGGTGATCATCATCGCCGGGCTGCATTTCCTCGGCGTGATCCATCTTCCAATTCTGCATCGCGAAGCGCGTTATCACGCCGACTCGCGTCCCGCCGGCCTGGTCGGCGCCTATGTCATCGGGCTCGCCTTCGCCTTCGGCTGGACGCCGTGCATCGGCCCCGTACTCGGCGCGATCCTCGCCGTCGCCGCAGGCGAGGACTCCGTGCGCCAAGGCGTGACCCTGCTGTTCGTTTATTCGCTCGGCCTCGGTATTCCCTTTGTGATCGCCGCCATCGCTATTCGCCCCTTCCTCAACATGATGCAGCGCTTCAAAAAGCATCTCGGCATCATAGAAAAGGTGCTTGGCGGCTTTCTGGTGTTGACCGGCATCTTG
>JBKPSQ010000115.1:0-7460 GCA_046735075.1 Pseudomonadota bacterium | reverse complement strand
GTCTGGAGTGGCATTATTTGCCTCACGGGCGTTCGCTGAGGTGCAGGGGCCAATACACTTCTTCTCATCCGCGGCGGACCCTGATGACCTGCAAGCCAAAATGCAGAGGATCGTTGCTTCCGGCGCGGCTCCGCGGAAAGTGCTTCACGTCGACGATCTTGGGCTTCATGAAGACCTGAGTGCGTACCGAGCTGTCATTCTCATGCTGGGCAACTCTACGCATAATCTTCCCGCCTTCCATGCACCGATGTGCTCCCGATCGGAGGGAATCCCAAGATATTTCTATCTGCACGATGCCCGCATCGCTGGACTGCTGGGGCTTCATTATGGCGACTCCGCCACGTTGCGTCGTGAGTTGAGGACCCACTATCCAGAGCGGGCGGATACGCTCGCGCATGCGTCCGACAATGAGCTTTATCTCGGTGAAATTTTTGGGCTGCGCATCTTACATGGGCTTCTCGGGACGGGAACTTTTTTGGTGAACTCAGGCCGAGCTCGACAGCTTATTGAAGCCGAGTTGGGTTTGACATCGGCCCCGCCAATCCAAACTCTTTTTCATCCGATCTTTTCTATCCCGGACGGACCGTCCCTCCGACGCGCCGATGAGGGGACACTGCTGGTCGGACATTTCGGCGAGCTCAACATGTTCAAGCGACCCGAGCTGCTCATTCAAGCGGTCGAGGTGATAGCGAAACGCCGGCGGGCGCGGCTCCTTTTTGCGGGATACCGCGTGAGAGCCTATTTCCCCAATAGCGTGGTTCCTGATTTCGTTGATATCGTCGAAAATGCCGACGACGACGACCTTCTCGCCTTAATGCGTGGCATAGATGTTGCCGTGCAGCCACGATTCCCCGATCACGGGGAATCTTCTGGGGACAACTTATCTCGGTGGGGAAGGCACCTCTCATTACCGCCGGGACTGCCGACGCGGAACTTAGCAATCTCGTTAGGTCAATCTCCCCAGCAATTACTCCCGAAGAATTGGCGACCGTTATTCAAACTGCCGCGAATGTGGGCTCGAATCCCATACTCGCGCAGCAATACTCTACCGACGCATACGCCAAGCTGTTGGACTCGATATTAACTTGAGTGACCGGCCTAAGGTGGGATGCCCTAAGCGGCCTTCCACTTGATGGAACAGCCCATCGAGGGAATCTGCTGGCGGGGCCCCTGCCCAGTTGTGGCAATCTGGTTCATGGCCTCGAACAGATCGCGGCGGACATTGGCTGGCGCGGCCTCTTTGCGGCTCTCATCGAGCCTTCCGCGGTACTGCAACTCGAGCTTCGCGTTGAAGCCGAAGAAGTCGGGCGTACAGGCCGCATCATAGGCGCGCGCGACATCTTGGCTTTCGTCGAACAGGTAGGGAAAGGTGAAGCGGTGCTCTTTGGCGAACCGCTTCATGTTGTCGAACGAATCTTCCGGATAATGCACCGTGTCGTTGGAGGAGATGGCGACCGCGTTCACGCCCAGCGGTTTGAGCTCGTTCACGTCACGCACAATGCGGTCGATTACCGCTTTGACATAGGGGCAGTGGTTACAAATGAACATAACCAGCATGCCATTTGGCACACGCAGCTCTTCGAGGCTGTGAGTCTTGCCATCGGTGCCGGGCAGCCTGAATGACGGCGCCTTCCAGCCAAAATCGCAAACCGGGGTACTTTCAGCCATCCACGAATCCTCTTTGCAAATCTGTCACAAGCCAGCTTTAGTTTCGGCCCCGCCTTCATCCATCGATCCGCACCGCATATGGCGAATAGCGACAACTTCCGCAACAGGGCTGCTGCGTGTGAGGCCCACGACGATACACCGCGCAGCCCCGTGACTGGCGAGACCATCGGCGACGTCATCATGCAGCGATTCAGCCGTCGCGAGTTGATGCGGGGCGCATTCGGGGTAGCGGCCACGACGGCTTTGTTTGGTCCTGCCGCGCTTGCCGCAAGCAAGGCGAGAGCCGAGGATGCTTCCGATCGTTTCGACTTCAAGGAGATCGAGGCGGGGGTCGATACCAATCATCATGTCGCCGAGGGCTATCGGTGCAAGCCCCTGCTTCGGTGGGGCGACGCCCTCTTTCCTGACTCGCCGCCCTTCGATCCCCTCAAGCAGACGCCGGCTTCTCAGCTCAAGCAGTTCGGCTACAACAACGACTATATCGCCTACTTCCCGATCGACAGCTCGAGCGGCCACGGTCTTCTTTGCATCAACCACGAATATACCAATGAAGAGCTGATGTTCCCGGTGCTGAAGGAGCGCCAGGATACGACCGGCTTCAAGGAGATGACCGAGGAGCTCGTCAATATCGAGATGGCCGCGCACGGCGTCACCGTGATCGAAGTCGTACGAGACGGCGAGGAATGGCGGGTAGTGCTCGACAGCCCTTATAACCGCCGCATCAGTCCCCTGACGCCAACGAGCGTTGATGGTCCGGCAACAGGCAACGAGCGGCTCACGACCAAAGGGGACGATACGGGCAGACAAATCATCGGCACGCTCAACAACTGCGCTGGCGGCGTAACGCCATGGGGCACCTATCTCACGGCCGAGGAGAACTTCCACGGCTATTTCTGGACCGACCAGCACGACGCCGAGTGCAAGCCCGCCAAGGATCTCGGCGCAGAGCAGGCCGCGAGCTATGCGCGCTACGGCGTGCCGGCGCTGTGGCAGGCCTGGGGCAAGTTCCACGACCGCTTCAACGTTGATAAGGAGCCTAATGAGCCGAACCGGTTCGGTTGGATCGTCGAAATCGATCCATTCGATGCGAGCTCTGTTCCAGTGAAGCATACGGCGCTCGGCCGATTCTGCCATGAGGGCGCCGAGACCGTGCTGAATAAGGACGGACGTGTCGTCGTCTATTGCGGCGACGATACGCGCGGCGAGTACGTCTACCGCTTCATCACCGAGGGGCGTTACGACCCGAGCGACCGCAAGCTGAATATGTCGCTTCTGTCCGAGGGCACGCTGTACGCGGCGCGCTTCGATGCCGACGGCACAGGTCGATGGCTGCCTCTAAAATTCGGACCGCCTTTGCTCACGCCGGAGTTCGGTTTCGCTTCACAAGCCGACGTCGTCATCGATGCGCGCCGTGCCGGCGATCTCGTCGGCGCCACCCGCATGGACCGGCAATCCCGTCAATGGCAAGATCTACATCAACCTGACCAACAACGATAAGCGCAAGGCCGACCAGGTCGACAAGGCAAACCCACGGCCGGAGAATTATTTCGGCCACATCATCGAGCTTGCGCCTGACGGCGGCGACCATGCCGCTGACACCTTCACCTGGGAGATCCTCGTCCGCTGCGGCAATCCGCACGATCTCTGGGGCTGGGTCGATGCGTGGTGGAACCCCGCCACCTCCGACCAGGGCTGGTTCGCCTGCCCGGACAATTCCTGCGTCGACGATGAAGGACGGCTGTGGGTCGCAACCGATCAGGGCGACAACTGGGCCCGCACCGGGCGGGCGGATGGGCTCTATGGCTTGGAGACGGAGGGCCCGCGGCGCAGGACCTCCAAGATGTTCTTCCGCGTGCCAGTGGGGGCGGAATTGTGCGGCCCCTGCTTCACGCCTGACCGCGAGACCCTGTTCCTTGCGGTGCAGCATCCAGGCGCCGACGGGACCGAAAGCCTGTACGGCTTTGGGCTCCCCTCCACCTATAAGAAGCCAGCGACGCGCTGGCCCGATTTCCGCGAGGATCGGCCTCCCCGGCCCTCGGTCGTTACCATCACCAAGATCGGTGGCGGCAAGATCGCCTAAAACTCGGGCCTCCCAGGACTCTTGAAAAAGCCGCAAGCGCGTGCGAGCTAACAGCGTCCCCTGTGCAGAGAGATTCGCGAAGCTATGGCGTCTAAAGGGCCCATGCGCAAAGCCGCTACCTCGCGCGACCTGTTCGCCAAGCTTGAGGATGAGCTGAAGAAAAAGCCAATCAAGGGCGCCAAACCCGCAGCGACGGGCGACCGCTCAGGCACCCGGTCGACCGAGGACTATACCGCCGCGGATATCGAAGTGCTGGAAGGGCTCGAGCCCGTGCGCCGGCGCCCAGGCATGTATATCGGCGGCACTGACGAGAAGGCGATGCATCACCTGTTCGCCGAGGTGCTCGACAATGCCATGGACGAGGCTGTGGCCGGGCATGCGAACCGCATCGAGGTCGATTTCGAAGCCGATGGCTTCCTCACCGTGACCGACAATGGCCGTGGCATGCCCGTCGACCCGCATCCCAAGTTCAAGAAGAAATCGGCGCTCGAGGTCATCATGACCACGCTGCATGCCGGCGGGAAGTTCAACTCCAAGGTCTATGAGACGAGCGGCGGACTGCACGGCGTCGGCGTTTCAGTCACCAACGCTCTGTCCGAGAGCGTGGAAGTCGAGGTCGCGCGCGGGCAGAAGCTCTATCGCCAGAGCTATACGCGAGGCATTCCCGACGGGCCGCTGAAGGCACTCGGCCCGGTGAAGAACCGCCGCGGCACGCGCGTGCGCTTCAGGCCTGATCCCAAGATCTTCGGCAAGGGCGCTGCCTTTACGCCTTCGCGTCTGTTCCGCATGGCGCGGTCTAAGGCCTACTTGTTCCGTGGGGTCGAGATTCGTTGGTCTTGCGCCAAAGCGCTGCTTGCTGGCGACAGCGACACGCCAGACAGCGCCGTGTTCCACTTCCCGGGCGGCCTCAAGGATTTCCTCGCGAGCCGCATCGAGGGCCAGGAGGCCGTCACCAAGGACGTATTTGCGGGGCGGATCGAGAAGACCGAGGGTCACGGCTCGTTGGAATGGGCCATTGCCTGGATAGCAAGCGCCGACGGTTTCCTGAGTTCCTATTGCAACACCGTGCCGACGCCAGACGGCGGCACGCACGAAGCTGGCCTGCGCGCAGCACTCATCAGGAGTCTGCGCGGCTATGGTGAGCTCACCGGCAACAAGCGCGTAACCCAGGTCACGGCCGAGGACGTTCTCGGCTCCGCCGCGGCCATGCTGTCGCTGTTTATCAGAGAGCCCGAGTTTCAAGGCCAGACCAAGGACAGGCTGGCAAGTCCGGTTGCGGCGCGCATCGTGGAAAATGGGCTGCGCGACGCCTTCGACCACTGGCTGACCGGCAATCCCTTCCAGGCCAATCGCCTGCTCGACTGGGTGGTGGACCGGTCAGAGGAGCGAATTCGCCGCAAGAAGGAAAAAGAAATCGGCCGCCAGACGGCGACCCGACGGCTCAGGCTTCCGGGCAAGCTCGCCGATTGCGCAGCCAGCGGCGCGCAAGGCACCGAGATTTTCATCGTCGAGGGCGATTCCGCGGGCGGGTCAGCCAAGCAAGCGCGCGACCGCGCGACCCAAGCCGTGCTGCCGCTTAGAGGCAAGATCCTGAACGTCGCCTCGGCAAGCTCAACCAAGCTCGCCGACAACCAACTCCTGAGCGACCTCATTCAGGCCCTCGGCTGCGGCACCGGCACCCGCTATCGCGAGGAGGATTTGCGCTACGAGAAGGTCGTGGTGATGACCGACGCCGACGTAGACGGCGCGCATATCGCTTCGCTGCTGATTACCTTCTTCTTCCGTGAGATGCGGGAATTGATCGAGGGCGGCCACCTCTATCTCGCCGTACCGCCGCTCTATCGGCTGAGCCAAGGCGCGAAGATTGTGTATGCGCGCGACGAGGCCCATAAGGACGAGCTGCTCCGCAAGGAGTTCAACGGCAAGGGCAAGGTCGACGTCTCGCGCTTCAAAGGCCTAGGTGAGATGCTTCCGAGGCAACTCAAAGAGACCACCATGGATCGCGCTACACGCATGCTGCTCAAGGTCGAGATTGCCGAGGACGACAAGACCACGGGTAAGCTCGTCGATCAGCTGATGGGCAACAAGCCAGAAGCACGCTTTAGATTCATCCAGGAGCGCGCCGAGTTCGCCAAGACCGACGAACTGGACATTTGACTACAACCAGCGCGGCACCTTTACCTTGTACCTGCGGTAGGCTTCGCCGAACTCGCGCTCGAGGTAAGTCTCCTCGGGCTGGACTACGCCGCGCTGCAGGATGAAGAGCGTGGGAATAAGCAGAATTAGCACCCACATGCTCGTCAGGATGATTGCCAGCCCGAAATAGACAAGGATAAAGCCGATATAGATCGGATTGCGGGTGATCTTGTAAGGGCCGGAAGCGACCAGGGCAGTCGACGGTTCACCGGGAATGACACTTGTGCCGGCAAGCTGAAATGCGCGCGCCGACCAGGCGGCCAGGGCGAAGCCAATGACAATGAAGGCAAGCCCAGTGGCCAACGCGACGCTGTTCGCCGAACCGAGACCGGGCCCAATTGGCATGACGAGGCTCAGCAAACAGCCGATGGCAAGGGCCCCAAGGAAGAGAATTGGCGGCTTGACCGCTACGTTGGCATGATCGTTCGTGGTCATGACTTTGCTCTCAGATCGGCAGCGGCTCCCTGTCTCGATAGGCTGCGCTACTTTATAAAGCGCCATCCTGACGCGGGTCTATAAAGTCCGCAAAGCTCCTAGCGGTGCCCAGAGTCGGAAGGCCAATCGTCATCTCGTCGTCACCTTCCTGAGTGCATTTGGCTCTTGCGCCAATGCGCGATGCCGCCTATTTGAGTGGGGAGCATTGCAGGGTCATTCGCCGCAGTGCTTCTAGTCGAGTCTTGCGCAAGACCTGCGAATCGTTGCAGCAAATCTATGCGCCTAAAGAAAGAAGACGCGAGGCGCTTCGGGCCTCGCGGAAATTTTGCTAACGCATGAGCTTTTCAAATCTTGGCCTAAGCCCCAAAGTCCTGTCTGCCGTTGAAGCGGCAGGCTTCGAAACTCCGACCCCAATCCAACACAAAGCCATCCCTGCCGGCGTCGCCGGCCGCGATGTGCTTGGCATCGCCCAGACCGGGACCGGCAAGACCGCCTCCTTCGTGCTGCCAATGCTGACGCGGCTAGAGCGAGGACGCGCCAGAGCGCGCATGCCGCGATCCCTGATATTGGCCCCAACGCGTGAGCTGGCCGCCCAGGTCGCCGACCATTTCGAGATCCTCGGCAAGAACCACAAGCTGACCGTGGCTCTCCTGATCGGCGGCGTCTCCTACGAGGATCAGGATCGCAAGCTTGATCGTGGCGCCGACGTGGTGATCGCAACGCCGGGCCGCCTTCTCGACCATTTCCAGCGTGGCAAGCTACTGCTCAATGGCGTCGAGATTGTCGTGATCGACGAAGCCGACCGCATGCTCGATATGGGCTTCATTCCCGACATCGAGCGCATCTGCAAGCTCCTCCCCTTCACCAGGCAGACGCTGTTCTTCTCGGCGACCATGCCCCCCGAAATCCAACGCCTCGCCGACAAATTCCTGCATAGCCCCGAACGGATAGAAGTCGCTCCGCAGGCCACTGCCGCGGCGACCATCGTGCAGCGGTTAAAGAAGGCCCCTGACGATCCTGCCGGCAAGCGCGAGGCACTCCGGGCGCTGATGCGGGAGATCGACGTCAAGAACGCCATCAT
>JBKPSQ010000114.1:0-5061 GCA_046735075.1 Pseudomonadota bacterium | reverse complement strand
CTCGTTTTTCCCCATCCCGCCCGACGTGGTGCTGGTACCCATGGCGCTCGCGCAGCCGCACAAGGCGCGCCTCTATGCGCTCGTCTGCACCATCGCCTCCGTGCTTGGCGGCATGCTTGGCTATGCCATTGGGGCGTTTCTCTACGACACTGTCGGCCATTGGCTGATCTCGGCCTACGGCTATGGCGAAGGTGTTGAGGCCTTTCGTGCGGCCTACGCCAAATGGGGCGCCTGGATCATCCTGATCAAAGGCATGACGCCGATCCCCTATAAGATCGTCACCATCGCCTCGGGATTCGCTGGCTATAACTTCTTCATGTTCGTCGTGCTGTCCATCATCACGCGCGGCGCGCGCTTCTTTCTCGAGGCCGAGCTTCTGCGTCACTTCGGCGAGCCGATCCGCGAATTTGTCGAGAAGCGCCTCACACTCGTCACTACCGGCTTTCTCGCCGCTATTGTCGGTGGCTTCCTGATCGCCAAATATGCCTTCTAGAATGCGCATGCCCGAGGACCTAGCGGGACGGCTCATGCTGGTTTCCGCCATCGTGTTTGCCGTCGCCACGGCGACGATCCTTGGCGCACACGCCTTCGAACGCATCGGCGGCTACGCGCCGTGCCCGCTCTGCCTCGAGGAACGCTACGCTTACTACTTCGGCGTGCCGGCGAGCTTCGTCGCTTTCTTCGCGGCGCGAGCGAATGCCATCGCCGCGGCGCGTGTCCTGCTTCTTCTCGTTGCGCTCGCCTTCCTCGCCAATGCCGCGGCGGGTATCTATCACGCCGGCATCGAGTGGAAGTGGTGGCCCGGCCCGAGCACGTGTGCGGGCGGCTTCGACCTGAAATGGGGCGAGGGCGGGGTCGCGGAAACCCCCATCATCCGCTGCGACGAGGCCTCGTGGCGATTCCTGGCGCTGTCCTTCGCGGGCTGGAATGCCGTGATTTCAGCGGTGCTCGCTATCATCGCTGGCTGGGGCGCCGCGCTCAGGCGCTAATTCCTCACGCCGAAATCAAACGAGAGTGATTGGCAGGCGATCAAAGCGCGCTGCTATAGCGGCCGCATGGTTCCTTTTAGGAAGGATCGCACCCGATGATCTCACGTCGCTCGTCGTTGTTCGCCTCGATCGCCGCCTTCGCGCTTCTCGTCGCGCTGCCGGCGTTAGCCGCAGAATGGAAACCGTTCAGCACGTCGGCCTTCGCGGCGGCGCAGAAGGACGGCAAGTCGATTCTTGTCGACATCTTCGCGCCATGGTGCCCCGTCTGCCGCGCGCAAGCGCCGATCCTCGAAAAGCTCACTTCCGAGCCGAAGTTCAAGGATCTCGTCGTGTTCAAGGTCGATTTCGACAATCAGCCGGGCGAGGTGAGGGCACTTCAGGCAAACCAGCAAAGCACGTTGATCATCTACAAGGGCGAGACCGAGAAGGGCCGCTCGGTCGGCGACACAAACGAGTCCTCCATAGCTACTTTGCTTGGTAGCGCGCTTTAGGGGCCGGCGATGTCGCTCGGGACGCTCGGCCTCGCCTTTCTTGCCGGCGTGCTTACGGCGCTCTCGCCTTGTGTGTTGCCGCTGCTTCCGATCGTGCTCGGCACCGCACAGAGCGAGCATCGCTTAGGCCCGATCGCGCTTGCTGCGGGTCTTGCGCTCTCGTTTGTTGCGATTGGTCTATTCGTGGCCACTATCGGTTTTGCCGCGGGGCTCGATACAGGCTTCTTCCGTCTCATCTCCGCCATGTTGCTTATCGGGGTAGGCGTTCTGTTGTTGGTTCCCAAGCTGCAGGCGCAGTTCGCGCTCGCGGCAAGCCCGGTGAGCAATTGGGTCGACGAGCGGTTTGGCGGCTTCACTGCGACGAGCCTGACCGGCCAGTTCGGCCTTGGTCTTCTGCTCGGCGCAGTATGGAGTCCCTGCGTCGGGCCGACGCTCGGCGCTGCCTCGATCCTTGCCGCCAAGGGAGAGAATCTCGGTCAGGTTGCTCTCACCATGCTCGTCTTCGGCATTGGTGCTGCGTTGCCGCTGATGCTGCTCGGGCTCATCTCGCGCGAGGCGATGATGTGCTGGCGCGGCCGCATGATGGAGGCCGGCAAAGGCGGCAAGATGCTGCTCGGCTTGCTGCTCGTGGCTGTCGGCCTGATGGTCGCCACCGGTCTCGACAAGAAGCTTGAGACGATATTGGTGGACGCCTCGCCATCCTGGCTTACCGAGCTCACCACACGATTTTAATGTGACGGTCGAAGTCGCCGGAACTCCCGCGAATTCGCTCGCGTTTAGGCAGACGTCTGAGGGTTCCCACAAATGATGGAGGGGTAAATGGGCTGCTCATTGTGCGGAGTGTCCACTGATAGTCCTTGTGCAATCATCTGTTATTCGGACTGTTCGGTGTGCTGGGTGGATGCGCCGGTCATGGCCGCGAAGATGGTCCTGGACATCAAGAGCGATGCGCTGAAAAGCGGCCGTGAACTCAAATTAACCGGATCGACCGAGGTTCGCTTCAGCTGCAACGAAATGCCGGTCGACCGTCTGCTCGCGTTTCTAAAATTGGCTTATCCAGAAGGGCGAATCGGCAAGCCGCCGGCGGAGACCAAAACCGTCAGCAAAGCGGCCACGGGCAGGCTCGACGAGGTGATCAAGCAGATCGGCTTCGAAGCTGCGGCCGACTGAGCGATTACGGCTCGAGTTCGGTATCCCAGTAGAGGTAGTCGAGCCAGCTCTCGTGCAGGTAATTAGGCGGGAACAGCCGCCCGTTGCGGTGAAGCTCGAACACCGTCGGACGGTATGGCTTTAGGGCGGGGTGCATCTTCGCTTCGTGGGGCAGCTTGCCGCCTTTCAGCAGGTTGCACGGCGCACACGCGGTCGTGACGTTGTCCCAGCGCGTCATCCCACCGCGCGAGCGGGGCACCAGATGATCGAAGGTGAGGTCCTGGTCGTCGCCGCAATATTGGCAGGTGAAGCGGTCGCGCAGGAACACGTTGAATCGCGTGAAAGCAGGATAGAGCGCGGGCCGCACGTAATTCTTGAGCGAGACGACGCTCGGCAGCTTCATCTCGAAGGAGGGCGACCTTACGCTGCGGTCGTACTCGGAGACGATGTTGACGCGGTCGAGAAACACGGCCTTGACCGCGTCCTGCCAGCCCCACAGCGATAGCGGATAGTAAGAGAGCGGCCGGTAGTCAGCATTGAGCACAAGTGCAGGGAAAGTGCCCGGAGCGGCCGATGCCGTTGCGACGTTCAAGGCGATAGATCCTCATACGCTGCCCGTCGCACTCGGGTTATGGCGCGGGATACTATAGGCCCATGTCATGAATGTGAAGGGCCCCATATGCTGTGTTTGGGGATCAGTGAACAGGGAAAAGAGGAGTAGCATGGTCAGTAGAGTCGAGCGGGCTGGAGGCGGACGAATCATGCCGGCGCTCCGTTACCGGAATGCGAGTGCGGCGATCGATTGGCTGTGTAAGGCTTTCGGCTTCGAGAAGAAGATGGTGGTCCCGGCGGAAGGCGGGCAAGTAGCCCATGCGGAACTCGTGCTCGGGAATGGCATGATCATGCTCGGCGATGCCGAGTCGGAATACGGCCGTATGGTCAGACCACCTGCCCCGCCCGAGCTTATCAACACGCAAGGGACCTATGTCGTGGTCGACGATGCCGATTCGCATTACGCCCGTGCCAAAGCGGCAGGTGCCGAGATTATTCGCGAGCTGGTTACGCAGGATTATGGCGGGCGCGACTACACTGCCCGCGACCTCGAAGGCCATCTCTGGACCTTCGGCACCTACGATCCGTGGGCCGCTATCTAAAGGATCGGCGCGCCGGATCGCGCGTTAATTCCTTGCGACTGCTCCGGCTATACCGATCATTGCATGGAAAAGCTCCTCGCGTGGCTTCCCGAGAAGCCACAGCCACTCATCGTTCGCTACGGCGCCACCGCAATCATCGTGGCCGTATGCTTTGCCCTTCTGCGGTTCGTGCAGGCGTTTAGCGGGGTGGAGAGCTTTTTCTTGATGTATCCGGCCGTCTTTCTTGCGGCCGTGTTGTTCGACCGAGGCTCGGGCTTCCTTGCCACAATATTGAGCACGGCGCTTATCCTCACCTCTCTTCCACGTGATCCAGATGCGATTATCCCTCCGTCCTACTGGGTTCCGATCACGCTGTTCCTGCTTATCGGATTTATCCTGGCGGCTCTGAGCGAGGCCCTGCGCAAAGGATGGGAACGGGCGATCGAGGCGGAGCGGGCCAAGGACCTGCTTTACCGGGAGCTGCGCCATCGCACCAAAAACGATTTTGCCATGGCGGTGTCGGTGCTCAATCTGCAAGCGCGCACTCAGACCAAGCCGGAAGTCAACGAAGCGCTTTTGGCTGCGGCGAGCCGGTTGCATGTATTGAGCAAGGCGCATGAGCAGCTCGAACCAAGCGGCGAGCGAGGCGCGGTGAAGATGAGCGACTACCTCCAAGCATTATGCCGGTCGCTGACGGAATCGATGGGATCAGAGAAAGCCAATGTCAGCGTTGAATGCGATGAAGCAGAGCTTCCAGCCGAGCGCGCGATCCCGGTGGGCCTGATCGTCAACGAGCTCGTCACCAACGCGTTCAAGCACGCTTTTGTGGAGCGGCAAAAAGGCACGATCGGCGTATCCTTGCGGCGCGGGCCGGCCTATCGATTGGCGGTCGAGGACAACGGCAAGGGCTGCTCGAAAGCCGAGGCGACCGGGCTCGGAACCCAACTCGTCGATCTCTTGGTTCGGCAATTGAACGGGACCATGGAGCGCATCGACGCCGCTCCAGGATGCCGAATTCAAATTCAGTTTCCTGAAAGAGCCTGACCTCCAGACGTGACAGCAAAGGCTTGGCGCAAGAAGGCGCCGCCGAGGCGCAAACCCTCGCCGTCGATGCCATGGCCGATTCCTTGCGACACATGCCATTCGACGGGAAGGCCCTCATGGGCGAGCTGCTCGCGAGCCATGAACAAGGCGTCGACCGGAATAACCTCGTCCATGTCGCCGTGAACGAGCAGGATCGCTGGCGCTGAGCCTGGATGTTTTGGCAGTGCCTCAAGCGCCAGCGCGCCGGAATAGCCG
>JBKPSQ010000113.1:0-22649 GCA_046735075.1 Pseudomonadota bacterium | reverse complement strand
GGAATTGATCGAGCATCGCAAGGACCAAGCAGCTTTGCGATTGAAGCTGGGGCTTGGCAAGCCGGATCTAGTATTCACGGCGCCGGATGGTAAGGCGATCCACCCCGTGGCGTTTTGCAACGCCTTCACTCACACGACGCGTGCTGCCGGACTCAAGACGAAGTTCCACGCGTTAAGGCACCTGCACATCACCTATCTGCTCAGGAGCGGCGTGCCGGTGCACCGTCGTCAGCGCTCGTGCGGGACATTCCCGGGCGAGCATCACGCTAGATGCTTATTCGCATCTTCTTGGGGATGAAGACGAGCTTGCAGCCAAGCACGCGGACGAAATTTTTCGTAGAGCTCTCGGTGCCAATCCGGTGCCAAAAGCCAGTAAGAACCATTGAATTTAAAGGAGAAAAAGCGCGTATGACAAACTCGCAAGGTTTTTCACCGCCTTTTGATGCGCAGACCTTGTCGCTTTTGTTGCGACCGTTGTGACGCACCGCTACCGTGAATGCGCCGGGGCAGGCTGGCGTTTAGGAGAAAAAGAAGATGCGTCACCTCCTCACTACCCTCGTTGTCGTGGGCGTGGGACTCGAAGTTGCCCCCGCTCAGGCAGCGCCGCTCCCGCAACTGAACGGCGCTACCAACCAGGCTTCGCCGGTCGAAAAGGTCGGTTATTACGGGTACCGCCGCTACGGTTATTACCCGCGTAACCGCTACTACTGGCGTCACCGGTATTACCGGCCTTACTCCTACGGCTACTATCGTCCGTATCGTTATGGCTATTGGAACCGGCCCTATTATCGGCGTTGGTGGTAGTCCTTTGCGAAGATCAGGACCGGCCGGCCTCCCGCCGGTCCTGATTTCTTTCTCTCAAGCAGAAAATTTCATAAGCCCCAATAAGAGGTAACGGCGCGCCGGCCCGATATGGCAGAGTGCGCGGCGTGACGACGGCAATCGATCAAGCATCCGCCGGCCGCGCGCTTCATCTGGCGCAGCGCGATCTTGCGCGCCCCGGGGCGCCAGCCGCTTTGCCGCAGCGATTGCTCGTGGTCGATGTGGAGCGACAGCGCGCGACATTGCTCGAGAAGAATGAGGCGGTCGCGTCCTGGCTTGTGTCCACGTCACGCAATGGCATCGGCGGCGCTGAAGGCTCTTACCGCACACCGCCCGGCTGGCATCGCGTGCATCGCCGCATCGGCGAGTCCGCGGAGTCCGGTACGATGTTCGTCTCGCGCGAGCCGACTGGCGAAGCGTGGCGCGGAGAAGCCCGTGACGATGACTTGATCCTCACCCGCATCCTCACACTCGAGGGATTAGAGGACGGCGTGAACCGCGGGCCCGGCTGCGACTCGCTCGATCGCTACATCTATCTGCACGGCACCAACCATGAAGCCCTGATTGGCCGTCCCGTCTCACATGGCTGCGTGCGGCTCTCGAATCGCGACGTGACCGAGCTGTTCGGGCGACTTGGCGAAGGCGACCACGTGCTCATCGCCGCGCCTGATGCGCGCGATCTCCCGGATCCCAAAGGCCAAGGCCGCTTCCATTACGCCGGGCTCGCCGGATCTGGCATGAGCGGGCTTGCGCAGTTTCAGGTCATGACCGGAGGTCACGCGAGCGGCAGCGACCGGGCCTTTGATCGCGGCGAGCGGGCGAGCCTTAGGGCGCAACTCGAAAATCTCGGCATCACCGTCATGCCGCAGGACGGCAGCGGGCTCGGGTCCGATTGCGCAGCCCTGGTAGTCTCGACCGCCGTCGAGGAGCAGGTGCCCGATTTCGCCGCGGCGAAGGCAAAAGACATCCCCATCATCCATCGCTCGGAGCTGCTTGCCCATTTCGTCGGCCGCCAGCGCTCCGTCGCGGTGACCGGAACGAGCGGCAAGTCCACCGTGACCGCGATGATCTTCGACATCCTGCGCGGCGCCGGCCGCGATCCTTCGGTGATCACCGGCGGCGATCTGCCCGAGCTCATGGCGGAAGGCCTGCCCGGCAATGCCTTTGCCGGCCGCTCGGATCTTCTCGTGGTCGAAGCCGACGAGAGCGACGGCTCGCTCGTTCGGTACGCGCCTTCTGTTGGCGTGATCCTCAACCTGCAGCGCGACCACAAGGAGATGGCCGAGGTCGCCGCGATGTTCGCAACGTTGCGCGCGCGCGTGCGCGAGGCCCTGGTCTTGGGAGACAACGAAAATCTTGATGCGTTTGCTGGCGGCGCACTCAGGTTTGGCTTTAGTTCGGACGCCGATATCCGCGGCGAGGACGTCGAGCTCGGACCCGCTTCGAGCCGCTTCCGCATCGAGAATGTCGTCTTCGAGCTTCCGGTGGCTGGCGCACACAATGTCGCCAACGCTCTTGCCGCGATCGCCGCCTGCCGCGCGCTCGACGTCGAGCTCGCCGAGATGGCGGCGCCGCTCGCCGGCTTCAGGGGTATCGGCCGGCGGTTCCAGACGGTCGGCAAGGCGAGAGGCGTGGAGGTGGTGGACGACTTCGCGCACAATGCCGAGAAAATTGCGGCGGCGATCAAGACGGCGCATCTCAGAGCAAACCGCGTGCTTGCGATCTACCAGCCGCACGGCTATGGCCCCACCCGCTTCCTGCGCCGCGATTTCGTCACAACTTTCTCGCGTGAGCTCGCGCCGGAGGACCGGCTGTGGATGCTCGAAGTGTTCTACGCCGGCGGCACCGCGACGCGCGATTTCTCCTCGGCAGACATCGTCGCCGAGATCGCAAGCCGCGGCACCAATGCCGAATTCGCGCCGACGCGCGAGCGTCTGGTCGCGCGTATTGCTGAAGAAGCGCGGCCAGGAGACCTGGTGCTGGTCATGGGTGCGCGCGATCCATCGCTCACTGAGCTTGCGCGCGCAATTCTCGCGGCCATCGAAGATGCCGAGGCGACGGCGTCAGCGAAATAGCGAAGTCTAGTTTCCGAACAGGCCGTTGATGGCGTCAGCGAGGCCGCCCTGGCCGTTATTCCAGGCTGCGCGCTTCTTTGGCGGACCGCTCGTCGCCATAGCCTCGACCGTGCCGTCGTCAGGCTTGAGCGCCCTGCCGAACAACACTGCACCCATCTTCGCGTCGATCGCGTAGATATCATCGAAGGTCTGAAGCTTTCCCTTCTCGTCCGCGACCACGGTGAAATATGTGAGGTGCACCGGCACCGGACGCGACAGCGGCACGATGGTGTTGTTCCCGGTGGTGAGCAGCTCCTGTACCTGCTGCGACGACCAGCCTTTGTCCTCGCCGAGTAACAGCGTGGCCAGCCGATCCGGCTGACGCACACGGATGCAGCCATGGGAGAGCGCGCGCACCTCCTCGTCGAAGAACTCTGGCTGGATCGTATCGTGCATGTAGATCGCGTGCCGGTTCGGGAAGTTGAATTTCAGCTTGCCGAGCACGTTCTCGGGCCCCGGCGGCTGGGTGAAAGTGTATTGCAGGATGTTGGCGCGCCCCCAATCGACGGTGGTCGCGTCGACCGGCTTGCCCTGATAGCTCACCGACAGCTGATGCGCCTGTAAGATCGACGTGTCTGGCTCGCCGAACACGCCGCCGCGCAAGCTCGGCTGGAGATCTTCGAGCTTGATAGTCTCCGGCACGATCCACTCCGGATTGAAGGCGATCGAGCGCATATGCGCCGAAAAGATCGGCGTTGCGTATTTCACCTGTCCGACCACGACCTTCTCGACATAAATCGACTTGCCGTTCTTCATCACGCGGGCGGTGAAGGCCGGGATGTTGTCCCACACGTAATAGGAGCCGAGCTCCGGCGGCATCCAGCGCCAGCGCTCCATGTTGATGACGATCCGCTGCACGACAGGATCGCTCGCAGGCTTGCGTCCGCGCGCTTTTAGGCTCGCGCGCAACTTGACCAGCGCCTGCTGCAGACGCTGGAATTGCTCCTGCTTCGGCTGGAGCGAGCGGAGATAAGTATCTGGCGCAGCCGAATCGGCGATCTCGGCCAGCACCGTCTTGGGATTGCTTGGCTTCACCTTCTGGTCGAACAGCTCGCTGACGCGTGACGGCGTCATGCGGCCCCCCCGGGCGAGGCGTGCATATTTCAAAACGGCGATATCGAGCTTGATCTCATCGGCAGCCTGAGCCTCGGCCGTCGCCGGCAGATCGGCGGCTGGCGGCAGGTTGAACGCCTCGGAGGCAAGGCCCCAGTCATCGGCATCCTGGATCTCGTTGATGAGGCTTTGCGCCCGTGTCGAAAAGCCCATCGGCGTGATCCACAGCGGCGGGCCGCTGCGCTCGGCGTAGAACGCTTCGAGCGCGGCGAGATCGTCCGGGCTGGCCGACTTGCGAACCGCCGGGTCTTTGAGCTTCTCGCGGATGGCGATGACGATCGGGTCTGCCGGCGGTTGCTCGGGCGCTGCCGCTGGAGCCGCTGCATCGCTCGGGGCCGGCGCCGCGGTCTCGGCCGGCTTTCCCTCGCTCGGACTTGCTGCCGCGCTATCGGCAGGCGCTCCATCGCCCGGTACTGGCGCGGCGCTACCGGAAGGCTTCGACTCGGCTGCGGCCCGCGCCGGGCCGATGCTATCGAGCGGCGGTTGCTGAGCTTCGGGAGACGGGATCGCCGCGGTTATCGTCTGATCTGCGGCGCCCGCAGACGGAGCAGGCGCGGTCACCGTATCGCTTCCGCTGCTCGAAGCCGGAGTTGCGGAACTGGCTGAGGGCTGTTCGACCGTGGCGGTCGCGGGAGTAGCTGCCGGCTGGTTGCTCTGCTCTGGCGGCGTGACCGCAAGCTCGACCGTGCTTGACGGTGCAGGTGCCTGCGCCCCCGAAGAAACGACTTCGGCGAGAGCCGCCCCCACGATCGATAGGGCAAAAATGGCAATTCGGGCCATGGCGCCGTAGCGCCCGACTAAGGACCATCCGCCCATTACCAACCCCTCGTAGCCCCCTAAAGGTAGTCCCAGACGGACCTCACGGCCACTCTGATTTATTTAGGGATTTGCTGTTTCTGGCGGCACCGTTGCCAATCAGCACCCCCCTTTTGGCACGCGCTTCCGGTAGCCCGATAGACTTGCCGCGGACCTCGGCTATGATCGCCGCGCATCCCGGTTCTCTGAAAACGAGGTAGAGGCCCCGCATGTTCCCCGTCGGTGACGACAACACACAGCGGCGGACCACCCCTTACGTCACGTACACCCTGGTCGGCCTCAATATCCTGGTCTTCTTCGTCGAGCTTGCCGGCGGCGACCGGTTCATCGAGGACTGGGCGTTCATTCCCGCCCGCTTTTCCGGCAATCCTGAGGCAAACGCGGTCACGATTTTCTCCGCCATGTTCATGCATGGCGGCTGGCTGCATTTGTTCGGCAACATGCTGTTCTTGTGGATCTTCGGCGACAATGTCGAGGACCGTTTCGGCCATATCAAATTTCTCATCTTTTACTTGCTGACCGGTATCGCTGCGACCCTCTCGCAATATGCGGTCTCGCCGGGATCTGGCGTTCCCAATGTCGGGGCCTCCGGCGCGATTGCCGGCGTTCTCGGCGCCTATATTCTGATGTTTCCGCAGTCGCGCGTGAATGTCCTGCTCGGGCGGCAGATCGTCGCCATGCCTGCCGTCGTGGTTCTCGGGTTGTGGATCGTGCTTCAGCTCGTGAGCGGGGTCGGCACCATCGCCTATACCGACGAAAGCACAGGCGGCGTGGCTTACATGGCGCATATCGGCGGCTTCGTCGCGGGCTTGGTGATGACCTTTCTATTTCGCGGCCGGAGCGAGTCTGGCACGGTCGCGTGACTGCCGCCCATTTAGGTCATGCCGATGAAATCGCGCTTGCCGATATCAACGCCGCAGCGGCGCAGGATGTCGTAGGCGGTGGTGACGTGGAAATAGAAATTGGGCAGGGCGAAATGCACGAGATAGGGCTCGCCCTTGAAACGCATCTCTTGCCCGCCGACCGGGAGCGTGATGTCGCGTGTCTCCGAGCCGTCGATGTCCTTCGCCTTGAAGCCTTCCACGAATTTCACCGTCTTAGCGATGCGTGCCTTGAGGTCAGCGAGCGTCTTCTCCTCGTCGGCATATTTTGGAACCTCGGCGCCGGCGAGCCGCGCGGTGGTGCCTTTGGCAAAGTCGGCAGCGATCTGGATTTGATTGGCGAGCGGCAGCATGTCTGGAGCAAGCCGCCAATTGACCAGCACCTCCGGTTCGATGTCGCGCTCTGCGGCAAAGGCCTCAGCCTTTTCCAGAATCGCGGTGAGATTTTTCAGCATCTGCAGAAACGTGGGAACCGAGGCCGCGTACATTCCAAACGACATGGCGCATCACCTTCATGACAGGCTAAGACGAAGGGCGCGACCTTAGCAGCGGTCGCGCTCGATGCATCATCACGATCCGGCGAGCGAAAGTGTCATGGAGGACAGGACATGCAGGGAAATTCGCGGGCAGCCACTGAGGGCGTAAACCGGCGCCATTTGGTCGCAGGCGCGCTCGGCGCACTCGCGCTGCCTATCGCCACGAGCGCTGTCGCCCGCGGCATCGAACAGCCGGCGACCGAAGAGGACGTCCGCTTCATGCGCATGGCCATCGAGGAGGCTGCGCTTGGCGATTTTCCCTTCGGCACGGTGATCGTGCGAGATGGCGAGGTGCTCGCGCGCGGCCACAATCGCAGCAAGCAGGAGAACGACCCGACGGCGCACGGCGAGATGGTCGCCATCCGCAATTTCCTGAAAGGGCACGGCCCCGATCTCCTGAAGGGAACGACCCTTTATACCTCGGGCGAATCTTGTCCCATGTGCATGGGAGCGATCATCTGGTGCGGGATTGGACGTGTCGTATTCGGCGCCTCGATTGCGCAGCTCGCCACGAAGATCGGGCAGATCATGGTCACCGATAGCGAGCTCGCGGCCAAGACGCCATTCCTCGACATTGCCATTACCGGTGGCGTGCTCACCGAGGACTCATTGAAGCTGTTCAAGTAGCGCACTCGAGGAGTTCCACGGCGGGAAGGCTTGCATGATCGGCGCGAGATCGCGCGCATCGTCCCAATCTCCATCCTTTCGAGTGAGGCCCAGCCTCACGATCACGAGGTCGCGCGACGGAATGATGGCGACGGTCTGCTCGTCATGGCCGAGAAAGTAGTAGGCGTCCTCAGGCATCGGCGGAACGCCGAGTTGAGGCGAATTCGGCAGTTTCAGCCAGATATGCGCCCCATAGCTTCCATCCGTCCGGGCCCGCGAAGGTCCGCGGCTATAGACCACCCACCCGTCGGGCAGAATTTGCTGCCCCTGCCACACGCCGTCCTGGAGGAATAGGAGCCCGAGCCGGGCAAAATCGCGCGCCGTGGCGTAGAGGAATGATGACGCGGTAAAGGTGCCATTGGCATCGGACGTGAGCACCGCGCTCTTCATGCCGATAGGCCCGAACAGGCGCTCGTGCGGGAAGCGAAGATACTCGGCTTGCGAGGCAAACGAGTTGCGCAACACGCGGGAGATAATCTCGGATGTTCCACTCGAATAATGCCAATGGGTGCCGGGCGGATAAGCGAGCTCCTTGGCAGCGGCGAAACTCGCCTCGTCGGGCTCGGTGAACAACATTTGCGTCACGTCGGCGAGCGGATCGTCGTAGTTCTCGTCGAAGACAAGCCCGCTCGACATGCGTAGAAGGTCGTCGAGTGAGATGTCGGCACGTTTGTCTCCAGGCCCGCGCCATTCGGGCAGCAACGCCTTGTCGGTCACCGCGAGCTTGCCGTCTTTGACTCTCAAGCCGACGAGCGCGTTGAGCGCGCTCTTGCTCATCGACCAGCCCTGGAGCGGCATCGCGGCATCGAAGCCCGGGGCGTAACGTTCGGCGACGATACGCCCGTGGTGCAGCACGACGAGCGCCCGGGTGCGGCGGGGATGCAAAGGGTGGGGGGGCTCGGTGAAGACGGCGGCGACCGCCTTGTCGAGAGCGGCCTTGTCGACGCCTCTATCAATCACGCTCGGATCGACGCGTTCGCCTTCAGGCCAGAGCGCATCCTCATGGAAGAGTGGCGGATCGGCAAACAAGCCTGCGGTCTCGGCCCTAAGCTTGTCCTCGTTTCTGCCGTTGAGCAGCGTGCAGCCAAGCCCGTCGCGGAAGATCGCCGTCTGCGACGCAAAGCCCGGGATCGAGGCGGTTACACGCTTCTTGTCGGCATCGATCGTGTGGAAAAACAAAACGAGAAGCTCATAGCCCGGACCGCTCAGATCTTGAGCGACGATGTCCTCCTCCTTGCGATGAGAGACGAACAGCCCCGAGCAGAGAATCTCGGCGGTGTAGCCCGCGCCAACGAGCGCCGAGCGGTAGAGCGGATGTTCGGCGGCAGCGAGGACGGCGACGATTATCGCCCCCATCGCCCATCCCCAAATCCGGCGCTTCGAAATTCGTGCCATGAGCGCCACCTTGGTCCATCCCGTCGGCGGCTGCTAGCAGCGCGTAGCGTCGCGCCGCCCTTCGATACAACTATGATTTTCCAGAAAGACTGGTGCCGCTGGAGAGATTTGAACTCCCGACCTTGGCTTTACGAAAGCCCTGCTCTACCCCTGAGCTACAGCGGCCCTCAATTTTTGCTTTCGCGCGCCCGCGTGACTTAATGCCATTGACTGAGCGATGCAAGTTCGGGCGCCGGCCCGCTCGCTAACGGATTTGCGCCGTGCGCAGGCGCTCGAGCGCGCTCGGGGCCTCCTCGGTCTCCGTTTGCGGAACGCCTGGGTCGTCAGGAGCGTGGGCCGGCACGAAGATGGCCGGCTTCTCCTTAGGCTCACCTTTGGGGCGGGGCGCCTCTCGTGTCGTTGCGTCCCTGCCGTCTCTTGACCTTGGCCCAATCGACTCAATCGTATGAGCGGGCTCAGCCGGACTCTCGACCCGGGGTGAGACGAGCGCTGGTATTTCTGCCGCTTGTGGCGGGCTAACGAATAGGTGCTCCTCGATCAGGAGGCTGTCGTCGCCGCGGCCGATGGCATCGACCGGTGCCTTCCACTCGAACGCATCGACCGCTCCCGTCACCGGCGAGACCGGCAGCCAGCGATCGGAGACGTAGCCGTCGGCGATCCAGGCGCGGTCGCGCGGCGCCCGCACGGCGCGCGCAAGCCACTCCCGCTCGCGGCCTCGGTCGCCGAACTCGCCCGCTTCGATGCGCGCCATCAGCGCACAGATGCGCGCGGGCGGGCGGCCATCGAGATAGGGCGCGAGCGCATTGCGGGCCTCTTGCCACTCATGCGCCTCGATTGCGGCATTGGCGACAGCGATCGGGCCTTCGATGTCGTTCGGCGCAAGGCCCGCGAGGTACTTTGCCCGCTTCACCCGTTCGCGCGGCGGGTCGCCGGGCTTGGCATGGACATAGACGAGGGCAAGGTCGGGATGTGGCGAGAGTTTCCAGGTGCGCGAGATGAGGCGCGACGCTGTCCGGCTCTCGCCTTTGGAGGCGAGAATGCGACCGGCGATCTCGGCGGCGGGCACGAGGGAAGGTGCGAGCCGGAGTGCCTCGTTTGCAAGCGCGAGCGCCTTGTCGGGATCTGAGACCTCCCTCTCGCGTGCTTCTGCCGTCAACAGCACGGCACGGCGGCGCACCGCGACATCAGGCTCGACATGCCCATTTTGGCGGGCGATGGCGAGCGTATCGAGCGCACCTTCGAAATCGCCGGCGCGCGCCTGTAAGTCGAACAAGGCGTTCACGCCCCACGCGAGCTTCGGATCGCTCTTCACCGCCTGCTCGGCAAGCGCCTGGGCCGCGATATTGTCCTTGCTGCGCTTTGCTTCGAGGAAAAGTCCCCGCACACCGAGAAGATGCGTCTCGGAATCGTCGAGCATGGCTTCGAACGCGCGCCGGGCGGCGGCCTTATCGCCTTTGAGTTGCGCCGCCTGGGCTTTGAGCAGACCGGTCAGAGGCTCGCGCGGAAGATTGCGCGCGGCGATGCTGGCATAGCGCTGCGCCAACGCGCGGTCGCCAACGCCGATGGCAAGAAGCCCGCGGGACAGCGCGTCGTAACCCTCCCGCTTGCGGCGCTCTCTCGCGTGAGCGGCAATGGCAGCGGGGCGGGTGAAGAGATAACGCAGCACGCCCCACAGAAATACGAGAAGCACGATGAGAGCGATGATGGCGAGGGCGCCGACAAGCGCGCTGGTCTGGACCTGGTAGCCCAGCCACTCGACGGTGATCGCGCCAGGGTGGCCGGCAAACCAGGCGAAGCCTAGCGCCGCCACCGCTACAAACAGAACAAAGACGAGGACGCGGATCATAGCGGCTTAAGGTTGCGCGGGCTCGCCGCCTCCGCTCACCGAGATGAGCAGGATGCTTTCGAGCCGCTTCAGAGTATCGTCCGCGCCTAGCCGGGCACGCGCCTGATCGAGCCAGCCCGATAATGCGTCGCTCGGCGCCCCCTGAAGCGCGCCGACTTCCTTAACCGCCGCGGAGAGGTCTCCTTTATCGAGTGCCGCTTCGGCGCGCGCCAGAACGGCGCTCGGCGTGTCGCCGGTCGCCGTCTCATCGACGCGGCGGACCTTCACGAGCGACTCGGCGCTGGTCATCAGGTCATCGAGGAGCGAATCGTGGGGGTGAGGAGGAGCCGCCGCGGCAAGCGCCGCATCTTTGGCGGCATCGAAGGAGCGCGCAAGCTCGGGCACGGTGGGAATGCCTTTCTCGGCGTAAGCGGGAAGCGCGCCCAAATCGGTCGCCGAGGGCGACAACGTGCTGATGGTGTCGAGCTCGGTCGCGAAGGGATGGCCTTCGCTGACAGCAGCCCTGAGATTGGCGAAGGCGATGGCGACGGCAGCCGATTTCGTCTCGGCGGCGTCCTTGCTCGCGGCGGTGGCGAGCTCGGGCAGCGCGGTTTCGAGCTTGTTCACTCGGTGCGACAGCGCCGAAACCTCCGCACCGAGGTCGCTATTGTCGCCGGTGCCGAGTTCGGCATCCGCCAGGGCGCCGATCTTGGATTTGAGCTCGGAGATCGTGCTCTGCATCTCCTGAATTGTCGAGGCGTTGGCGCCCTCGCTCGCGAGCGCAGTCTCGATCTTGCCCTGCAACCTTTGCTCGGCCTCGTTGATTTGCTGGCTCACGGCGGCGGCATCGGCGACCGAGCCGCCCTTCTTGGCGGCATCACCAAGCGTCTTCAGCGACGTTTCGAGCTGGGCGACGCGGGTTTTCAAATCGGAAACATCAGAGGATGGCTCGTTGGAGCTCTGCTCGAGAGTCTTCAGCCTTGAATCGAGCGCAGTGATCTCCTCGGTATTTCCTTGTGGCGTCGGGGCTGATTCGAGCTTGGCGATGCGCTGGCCGAGCTTGTCGAGTGCAGGAGCGGCGTGGTCGGTTTTGCCTGAAGGCAAGCCCCAGGCAAGCGCCAAAGCGATAACCCCAACCAGCCCGCCAAGTACGCCAGCGGCGAGATGGGTGACGAAGCTTTTCAACTCGCCCAGAGTCGCGCGGGGCGGCGGACCGCCTTCGCCAAAATCTCTCTCTTCGGTGCCCTGAGGTGGAATGAATCCTTCGTCGCCGCCGGCGTCCGGTTCCCCCTCAGGCTCGGTGCGCGCCGCCTCTTCACGCGCGGCCTCTTCGTTGGCGGACTCGACCGAAACCTCGGTCGCTGTCCCTTCAATGGTCTGCGCCGGCCGTTTGCCTTTGCCGCCGCGGTCCTGATCGCTGAAGGGATTTGCCATCACGCTTAACCAATCTCCGGCAGATTCGCCTATGAGGATGCCGCCTCGGAGTCCAACAGCGCAAGGACGTCTTCCTCGCGAGGTCTGGCGGCAACCCGGACCTCAAACCCGAGCGGCGCCACGGCCTCTGCTACTGCTTGCGACAGGCAATAGCAAACAGGACCGCCTTCTTGCCTTACCGCGCCGTGCCTTTCAATCAGCGAGGCAAAGGTCCTCGCCGTGCGTGGCGACAAGAGGATCGCGCCATCGAGCTTGCCGGCCGCAAGCAGGCTCAAGGCTCGCGGCGGAAGCGCTTGCGCCGGGACCGCCCGATATAGCACAGGCTGGCGCAGGGTGAAGCCTCGTGCTGCAAGCGCCGGTTTCAAGTCGAAGGCGAGGGTCTCGCCGGCAAGATGCACCAGCGTTCCGCGCTTCGGATCGAGCCTGCCGGCGACCAATTCGACGAGACCCGCGCCGGTGCCGGGTCCCACCACCACCTTGGTAAAGCCAAGCTCGCGTGCAGTGCGGGAGGTTGCTTCGCCGACGGCATACAGGGGTAGCTTGCGGGCATCCTCAAGCTCGCGCCGAGAGGCGAGCGCGCGCAGAGCGTTGCGGCTAGTAACGATGAGCGCTTGCGCGCCGGTGAGGTCGAGGAACACGTCGCGCGCGAACTCGATGTTGAGCAGCGGCGCAAGCACGGCCTCATGTCCGCGCGCGGCAAGCGCTTCGGCCTCGCGGCTCGCGTCAGGCTCTGGCCTCGTGACGAGAATGCGCATTAGGCGAGTTTCGCCAGAAAGTCGGAACCCGCACGCGCGATAAGCTCCTCGCCGGCGTCAGCGCCGAGCTTGGTTGCGTGCTCGGCAGCTCCGGTCACCTCTACTGCATACGATTCAGTGCCGTCGGGCGTGAGCATGAGCCCGCGCAGGCGCAAAATGCCGCCGCGGATTTCGGCGAGGCCCGCGATCGGCGTCTTGCAGGAGCCGTCGAGGACACCAAGGAAGGCGCGCTCGCAGGCGACAGTCGTCGCAGCGCGCGCATCGTTGAGCGCGTGGAGAAGCTCCCGCGTCTTGGGATCATCGCTGCGGCAGGTGACGCCGATGGCACCTTGCGCCACCGCCGGAAGCATCTCGTCGGTCGAGAGAATTGAAGTGACGTGCGAGGCAAGCTCCAAGCGCTCCAGCCCGGCCAGAGCGAGCAGCGTGGCATCGGCTTGTCCTTCCTCGAGCTTCCCGAGCCGCGTCCCGACATTGCCGCGGAAATCGATCACCCGCAGGTCGGGGCGCAAGCGCCTCACTTGCGCTTGCCGCCGCAACGACGAGGTGCCGACCACAGCACCGGGCGGAAGATCGGCGAGCGAGGCCGCCTTGTAGCTGATGAAAGCGTCGCGCACATCGGCGCGTGGGAGCACAGCGCCGATGCAAACCCCGGCCGGCAGCTCGGTCGGCAGGTCCTTCATCGAGTGCACGGCCATGGCGACATCGCCGCGCAGCAGCGCCTCGTCGATCTCCTTGGTGAACAGCCCCTTACCGCCAAACTCGCGCAGCGGCTTGTCCTTGATGAGGTCTCCCGAGGTAGTGATGACCCTGAGATCGGCCTCGCCCGCGGCAAGCTTGTGCGCCTCGGTAAGACGCGCGAGCACATGGCGCGCCTGCCAAAGGGCGAGCGGACTGCCTCTCGTGCCGATCCGGAGCGGGCGGGCGGACAATGCTAACTCCTTGAACTATCTGGCCTAGCTGACCAAGTCTCGGCGCATTAATGGCCCCTTTCGCCTTTCCCTTCAATCGATCGCCTCGGCCCCTTAAGAAGCAGCATGGCACCGGCAACCAAAGACGCGCCGTTAACGGTGCTCGGCATCGAGACGAGCTGCGACGAGACCGCGGCTGCTGTCGTGCGCCGCGCGGCCGACGGAAGCGGCGAGATCCTGTCGAACGTGGTGCGTTCGCAGCTCGACCTGCACGCCGCTTATGGTGGCGTTGTGCCTGAGATCGCCGCGCGCGCCCATGTCGAGCTGCTCGATGTCGCCATCAAGCAGGCGCTCGGGGAAGCTAAGCTCGATTTCGATGCGCTCGACGGAGTTGCGGCCGCTTCTGGTCCAGGGCTGATCGGCGGCCTCATCGTCGGCGTCGTCACCGGCAAAGCCATTGCACTCTCGCGTGATGTGCCGTTCGTCGCGGTCAACCATCTCGAGGCGCATGCATTGACCGCACGCCTTACCGACAAACTCGACTTTCCGTATCTGCTGCTGCTCGTCTCCGGGGGCCATACCCAGACTCTTATCGTCAGGGATGTGGGCGAGTATGAGCGGCTCGGCACTACCCTCGACGACGCGCTCGGCGAGGCCTTCGACAAGGCCGCCAAGCTGCTCGGCCTCGGCTACCCAGGCGGCCCTGCCGTCGAGGCGTGCGCCGCGCGAGGCCGCCCAACCATCGCCCTGCCGCGTCCGATGCTGGGACGCTCCGAGCCGCATTTCTCGCTGGCTGGCCTCAAGACCGCGCTGAGACACGAGGCGCTCGCTCGCGCGCCGCTGAGTGAAACCGACATCGCCGATCTTTGCGCGAGCTTCCAGGAAGCTGTCGCCGACATCGTGAGAGACCGGACAGCCCGCGCCATGGAGATGTATGTCGAGCGGCTTGGCGCGCGGGCGCAGCGCGCGCTCGTCGTCGCCGGCGGTGTTGCCGCCAATAAGAGGCTCGCCGGAGCTCTCGAAGCGATCACTCAGAGACACGGCTTTCGCCTTATCGTGCCGCCGGCCGCGCTTTGCACCGACAATGCAGCGATGATTGCCTGGGCAGGCGCCGAGCGGCTCGCGCGCGGCCTCGCCGACGATCTTTCCACGCCAGCTCGCGCCCGCTGGCCGCTCGATCCCGACGCACCGCCGGCGCTCGGCGCAGGCGTGAAGGCTTAACCATCACGCTTCGCGCTCGGGCAGGAAATCTGGCATATGGAGACCAGCGAGGCGGGCATGGCACTCCAATCGGTCGGCATCGTGGGAGCAGGCGCATGGGGAACCGCGCTCGCTGTCACCGCGCGCCGCGCCGGCCGTGACGTGCTGATCTGGGCCTACGAGCCCGAGACCGCCGCCGCCATCAATCAGAAACATCTGAACGAGGTCTATCTTCCCGGCATTAAGCTCGATCCGGCCATCAAGGCGACGGGCGAGCTCCGCGAGGTCGCCGCTTGCGACTTGCTGCTCCTGGTGACCCCGACGCAGAACCTCCGCGAGATCGCGAGCGGGCTTGTGCCCCATGTCAGACGCAGTCAGCCGGTGGTGATCTGCTCCAAGGGCATCGAGCAGGCGACCGGCATGCTTCCCTCGCAGATCGTCGCCGAGCTCATGCCGATGGTTGTCGTCGCTGTGCTCTCGGGCCCGAGCTTCGCCGCCGAGATTGCCAAGAAGCTTCCGGCTGCCGTCACGCTCGCCACCGCGGAAGAGGCGCAAGGCCGCGCCCTTTCACATGCCCTCAGCCACCCGCCCTTCCGCTGCTATTGGAGCGACGACGTGGTCGGCGCCGAGATCGGCGGCGCGGTCAAGAATGTCTACGCCATCGCCGCCGGCATCGTCGCCGGCAAGAAGCTCGGCTCAAGCGCCCACGCGGCACTGGTCACGCGAGGGTTCGCCGAGATGGCGCGCTTCGGGACGACGCTCGGCGCCCGGCGCGAGACTCTGACCGGGCTCTCCGGTCTCGGCGATCTCGTGCTTACCTGCGGCAGCCCGCAATCGCGCAACATGTCGCTCGGCATCGAGCTCGGTAAGGGACGAAGCGTCAAAGAGGTGCTCGACAAGCGGCTGACCGTCACCGAGGGTGTCTATACCGCGAGCGCGGTGGTGGAGTTGGCGGCGGCACGCGGCATCGAGATGCCGATCGCGCACGCCGTGCATGCCGTCGTATCCGGCCTCGCCACGGTCGACGAAGCCATCGAGGCTCTGCTCGCGCGCCCGCTCCGCGCCGAGGTTTGATACTCCTCCCCCCTGAAAGGGGGAGGTCGGCGCGTTTAGCGCGCCGGGAGGGGGTCAGCTAGCGACCCCCACCCCGACCCTCCCCCTTGCAGGGGGAGGGAGCTTGGCAATAGCCTCGGGGCAGGGGGGAAACCATGCTGTACGCGTTCATCTGCACCGACAAGCCGAACAGCCTGCCCTTGCGCATGGCGAACCGCCCCGATCATCTCGCTTATCTTCAGAACCTCGGCGAGACGCTGGTCTTCGCCGGACCCTTCACCCAAGAAGACGGCGTGACCATGAACGGCAGCCTGGTCGTGGTCGAGGCCGCCACGCTGGACGCGGCGCGCAAGATCGCAGCAAGCGATCCCTTCGCCAAGGCCGGCGTGTTCGCAAGCGTCGACATCCGGCCGTGGCTGTGGACCATCAACAATCCCGAAGAAGAGGAGGAGTGAGCTCTCAAAAAGCCACTCAGCCCAGCATGGCCTATTGGCTGCTCAAATCCGAGCCCGAGGAATGGTCGTGGGACCAGCAGAAGAAGGCGGGCGGCAAAGGCGCCGAGTGGGACGGCGTGCGCAACTTCCAGGCCCGTTCAAACCTGCGCAAGATGAGACGCGGCGATCTCGGCTTCTTCTATCACACCGGCGATGAGAAGCAGGTCGTCGGCATCGTCAAAGTGGTGAAGGAGGCGCACCCGGACTCGACCGATGCCACCGGCCAATGGGACGCCGTCGACGTGGCGGCCGTCGTCGACCTGCCGCGGCCCGTAACCCTCGCCGAGATCAAGGCCAACCCGAAGCTCAAGGACATGGTGCTGGCGCGTGTGCCGCGCCTCTCGGTGCAGCCCGTTTCGGCCCAGGAATGGAGTATGATCGCAAAGCTCGGTGGCCTGCCCAAGCCGCCGCAGGCCTAAAACTCGATAAGGGGAAACGTTATGCCCATCAATTATCTCGCCGTGGTGGTCGCGGCCGTTGCTGGCTTTGCTCTTGGCTGGGGCTGGTACACCGTGTTCGGCAAGGCGTGGATGACGGCGCTCGGCAAGAGCAAGGAGGAGTGCGAGAAGGGCCAACGGTCGCTCACCCCCTTAATCATCGCCGCCGTGTCATGCCTCCTGATGGCTTGGATGCTCGCAGGCCTGATGGGCCATCTCGC
This sequence comes from Pseudomonadota bacterium, assembly GCA_046735075.1. GTDB lineage: Bacteria > Pseudomonadota > Alphaproteobacteria > Rhizobiales > Methyloligellaceae > Methyloceanibacter. Next base: position 5,979 of record JBKPSQ010000113.1, on the reverse strand, counting down.
CAATGTCACAATAAGGGGCGGAGTCATCAGCGCGGTTTTCGTATGGATCGGCTTCGTGCTGACCACGGTCGCCACCAACCATGCCTTCGAGGGCATGAAGCCGCTGGTGACGACGATCGACGCCGGGCACTGGCTCGCCGTATTGATCCTCATGGGCGCCATCATCGGTGCCTTCGGCGTCTAGACTGGGGCTCGCGTAAGCCATTCCCCGGCCAGCGCGCCGGTCCTAATATCCGATAGAAAAAAGTAGCGCGAAAATAGAAGCGCGCGCGTAGGGAGGAGCAGTGCGATGGCTGAGCATGAGGTCTTCAAACTCAAGACCTACAAGGTCCCCAAGAAATGGAAGGACCGCGCCTTCATCGACAAGGAGGAATACGAGAGGCTCTACGAGAAGAGCGTCCAGAAGCCTGACAAGTTCTGGGGCAAAGAGGGCAAGCGCCTCGACTGGATCAAGCCCTACACCATCGTCAAGAACACCTCCTTCGAATATCCCGACATATCGATCAAATGGTTCGAAGACGGCACGCTCAACGTCTCGGCCAATTGCATCGACCGGCACCTTAAGAAGCGCGGCAAGCAGGTCGCCATCATCTGGGAGCCGGACGATCCTGCGGCTGAAGCGCGCCACATCACCTATCGCGAGCTGCATAAGGAAGTCTGCCGCCTCGCCAACGTGCTGAAGGCGCAAGGGGTCAAGCGCGGCGACAGAGTGACGATCTATCTGCCGATGATCCCGGAGGCGGCTTACGCCATGCTCGCTTGCGCGCGCATCGGCGCGATCCACTCCGTGGTGTTCGGCGGCTTCTCGCCCGACTCTCTTGCCGGACGCATCCAGGACTGCAAATCGAAGCTTGTCATCACCGCTGATGAAGGCTTGCGCGGCGGCCGCAAGATTCCACTCAAGGCCAACGCCGATGAAGCGCTGAGGAAAGTCACTGGCGTCGAGAAGGTGCTGGTCGTCGGTCGCACCGGCGCCGAGGTGCCGTGGACGCCGGCCCGCGATCTCTGGCTGCACGAGGAGCTCGCCAAGGTGGGCGACGACTGCCCGCCCGAGCAAATGAATGCGGAAGATCCGCTCTTCATCCTCTACACCTCAGGCTCGACCGGACAGCCGAAGGGCGTGCTGCACACTTCAGGTGGCTATCTCGTGTTCGCGTCGATGACCCACCAATATGTGTTCGATTATCACGACGGCGACATCTATTGGTGCACGGCGGATGTCGGCTGGGTCACCGGCCATTCCTATATCGTCTATGGCCCGCTCGCGAACGGCGCGACCACGCTCATTTTCGAAGGTGTCCCCAATTATCCGGATGCTTCGCGCTTCTGGCAGGTCGTCGACAAGCACAAGGTCAATATCTTCTATACCGCGCCGACCGCGATCAGGGCCCTGATGGGGGCTGGCGACGACTACGTGAGGAGCACTAAGCGGAAGTCGCTCAAACTGCTCGGCACCGTCGGCGAGCCGATCAATCCGGAAGCGTGGGAATGGTACTATCACGTGGTCGGAGAGAAGCGCTGCCCGATCGTCGATACCTGGTGGCAGACCGAGACGGGCGGCATCCTCATCACGCCGCTGCCGGGCGCGATCAAGCTCAAGCCGGGTTCTGCGACCTTGCCGTTCTTCGGCGTGCAGCCGGCGATCGTCGATGCCGAGGGCAGCATCATCGAAGACGAGGGCTCGGGCAACTTGGTCATTCTCGATGCCTGGCCCGGGATAATGCGCACCGTCTATGGCGACCATCGCCGCTTCGTCGACACGTATTTTTCCGCCTATAAGGGCAAGTATTTCACCGGCGATGGCTGCCGGCGCGACGCGGACGGTTACTATTGGATCACCGGCCGCGTCGATGACGTGATCAACGTCGCCGGCCACCGCATGGGCACCGCCGAGGTCGAGTCGGCGCTGGTCGCCCATCCCAAAGTCTCGGAGGCCGCGGTGGTGGGCTATCCCCACGACATCAAAGGCCAGGGCATCTATTGCTATGTCACCTTGATGGCCGGCGAGCAGTGGTGCGAGGAACTCAGGCTCGAGCTTCGCGACTGGGTACGCCGGGAGATCGGCCCGATCGCCTCGCCTGACCTTATCCAGTTCGCGCCGGGCTTGCCCAAAACGAGGTCGGGAAAGATCATGCGGCGCATCCTGCGCAAGATCGCCGAGGACGATTTTTCAAATCTCGGCGACACTTCGACCCTTGCCGATCCGGGCGTGGTCGACGACCTCATCCAGCACCGCCAGAACAAGAAATCGACTTGACGGAGTGCAAGCTCTGCAATGACGTGACGCGAAGGCACGGGGAGGAGAACTATTATGTCGCTTAGAAACATTCTGATCGGGCTCGGCATTGCCCTCGCCCTCCTCATCGCCATCGTGCTCGTGGTCGGCCATTGGTCTCCTGGCGAGCAGCCGCAGCAAGCCGCCAAGACCATGTCAATCGAGGTCGGCGATCACACCGTCACGGTAGGGGGCCAGTACAAGAACCTGACACAGGAATCGATGGCCGACGGCATGAGCATCAACGTCGACGGTCATGAGATCACCGTCAACGCCGATCAGCTCACCGTCGACGGCAAGTCGCAGGTGTTGGAGGCGGGCCAGGACGTCGACGTCAATGTTGACGACAAGGGCGCCGTCAACGTCAAGCTGGTGCAGTCCGACGCCGGGAGCGCCGGACACACCTCGCCATAATGGGCATCGCCGTTTTAGGCTGACAGCAGACGCGTAGTCTGACCAAGAAGCGCGTTCCACGCGTCCTTGGTCTCGCGCGTGAAGCTCTTCTCCAGCGACTGCTCGAGGGTCCAGATCAGTGCCCGCGTCATCGAGCGGTAGTGTCGGGTCCTGATGCCGAGCTGCCGATGACGGGCGCCAAGCAGCTTGAGCACCGGCCCCAAACCGTCTTTGTGCTTGAGCGTGATCATGCCGAGCTTCATCGCGGCGGCGAATTTGCGCGCCTGAACCTCGACCGGACCGTCGAAGCGCGCCCGCGACGACGGGTCGATGCGGAACAGCCTGAGATAGAACAGCCGCCCAACCAGCTCGAGTGCCGGCTCAACCTTGCGAAAACTCTCGCGAACGAGCCGCTTCTGATTCGCAGTGAGCGGGAGCTCGGCGGACGCCACCGCTCTCTTGACCCTGAGACGTGTTGTGGATCTGCTGGGACGAAGTTGGATGACGGTTGACATGACGGATACTCCCACTCGCGAGACGCTGGCGCGAGCATGACGGGACAGCCCTTGACGAACCGTTAAGGTAACCAAACTGCAAACCAAATCGCCGGAATTGCCTGGAGTGCAAGGCTGGCGCCAATTGAGCCTCGAGCCTCCTTGTCGCTGGCCTAGCGGCCTCCATATTTAATCAGGCTGGCGGCGGTGTTGCCGCCTGCGTGGAGGCCAAAATGAGCTATTTCCGCACCGCGATTCTGCTCGCAGCGTTGACTGCGCTGTTCATGGGCATCGGATTTTTGCTTGGCGGCCAGAGCGGCATGATCATTGCCCTGCTTGTCGCGGCCGCGATGAACCTCTTTACCTACTGGAACGCCGACAAGATGGTGTTGTCGATGTATGGCGCGCGCGAGGTCGACGAGCGCTCAGCGCCAGAGCTCTACGCGTTGGTGCGGCAGCTCGCGGCAAATGCCGGCCTGCCCATGCCACGCGTCTATGTCATGGAGAACCCGCAGCCGAACGCATTCGCCACCGGGCGCAATCCGGAGCATGCCGCGGTCGCCGTCACCACCGGCCTGATGCAGACGGTGAACCGCGAGGAGCTCTCCGGCGTGCTCGCGCACGAGCTCGGTCACATCAAGCACCACGACACGCTGTTGATGACCGTCACCGCGACCATCGCCGGCGCGATCTCGATGCTCGCCAATTTCGGTTTCTTTTTTGGCGGCGCGCGCAACAACAACAATATCGGATTGGTCGGCACGATCTTGCTGCTCGTCCTAGGCCCGCTTGCCGCGGGCCTGGTGCAAATGGCGATCAGCCGCACGCGCGAATACGCGGCGGACCGCGCAGGCGCTGAGATCAGCCGACGTCCGTTGTCGCTTGCCTCGGCGCTGAACAAAATTGCCGGCGCTGCCGAGCAGATTCCCAATATTCCGGCCGAGCGCAATCCGGCCTCAGCCCATCTCTTCATCGTCAACCCGCTGTCCGGCGCGCGTATGGACAATCTGTTTTCGACTCACCCCAATGTAGAGAACCGCATCGCACGCCTGAACGAGCTCGCCCGCGAGATGGGAGAGACCACCGCTACTCCGAGCGCCGCCGGCGCAACCGATGATTCTGGCCCATGGACGAGGCAGCGGCGTGTTGCCGGACGCGGCCCTTGGGGCTAGGCCTCGAACTCGTCATTGCCGGGCTTGCCCCGGCATGACGTGGAAAAAGAAGCAATGACAACTTCCAGCAAAGGGGCGCGCGACGGAGCCCACGCGCGCGACCTGCAGGTTGGACTGCCGGCGCGCCGCGCCGCCGCTGAGCTGCTCAGCGCCGTGCTGCAGAAGAAACAGGCGCTCGACGACGTCCTCGGTCGCTCGCTCGAACGAGGCGCGATGTTCGATCTGCCGCCGCGCGATCGGGCGCTCGCCCGAGCCATCATTGCCGCGGGTCTCAGGCGCAAGGGCCAGCTTGACCATGTGCTCTTGAGCTTCCTCGAACGCGGACTGCCGGAGAAGTCGGGCATGCTCTACCCAATCCTGCTCTCGGCAGCGGCGCAGCTCATTTTTCTCAAGACGCCAGCGCACGCCGCGATTGACCTTGCCGTGACGCTCGCCCAATACGATCCACGCGCCAAGCGCTACGACAAGCTCGTCAATGCGGTGTTGCGTCGTGTGGCGAAGGACGGCGACGCGATTGCAGCGACCCTCGATGCCGCGCGGGTCAACACGCCAGACTGGCTCTGGTCGCGCTGGGTATCCTATTGGGGCGAGGCCCGCGCCCGCGTCATCGCCGAAGCCAACCTCGTCGAGCCGCCGCTCGACCTCACCGTGAAGGGCGATCCTGCGCTCTGGGCTGAGCGCGTCTCAGGACGGGTGCTCCCTACGGCAAGCGTCCGCTTGCTGCCCAAGGGTCGCATCGAATCTCTCCCCGGCTACGACGACGGCGCGTGGTGGGTGCAGGATGCTGCCGCGTCCTTGCCGGCGCGACTTCTGGGCGATGTGGCGGGGCACACCGTCGCAGATCTTTGCGCCGCGCCGGGCGGCAAGACGGCGCAGCTCGTGCTTGGCGGCGCTACCGTCATCGCCGTCGACAACTCCAAGACGCGGCTCAAGCTGCTTGCCGAGAATCTCAAGCGGCTTCACCTCGAGGCCGAGATCACCGAAGCCGACGCCACGACATGGCAGCCGGGAGGCCTGTTCGATGCCGTGCTGCTCGATGCGCCCTGCTCCTCGACCGGCACCATCCGCAGGCATCCCGACATCCCCTATGTGAAGTCGGAAAAGGACATCGAGGCGCTCGCCGCGCTCCAGACCCGCCTCCTCGACAACGCCGCTCGCCTGGTCAAGCCTGGCGGCAAGATCGTCTATTCAACCTGCTCGCTCGAGCCCGAGGAAGGTGAGGCGCAGATCGCGGCCTTCTTGGCCCGCAACGGTGCCTTCAGCCTCGACCCCATCAACCCGGGCGAGCTTTACGGCCAGGCGGACTGGATCGAGGCCTCCGGCTGCCTCAGGACCTTCCCCTACGAACTCAAGCTCGATTCCCCGGAATGGAGCGGCATGGACGGGTTTTTCGCCGCAAGGCTCATCCGCGGCAGTTAAGCCTCGGGCGAGTATCGCACTTGATCCAAAACCCGCGCCGCCCGACAATGCGGCACCTTGAGCATGCGCGCGGGGAAGCCTTGCCTCTGCTAGAAGTGCGGGGCGGCAGCTAGGAGACAACCAGGAATGGCGGGCGCTGATCCTCAGCCCTATGAGCGCGGGCCCCGCGTCGATGCGGGGCGCCTGAGCGGCCCTAGTCCGCTCCGCCGCTTCATGCTCGCCGGCA
>JBKPSQ010000112.1:0-11052 GCA_046735075.1 Pseudomonadota bacterium | reverse complement strand
ATCCAAGCCTGAGAGCAAGGCACCAGTGCTCAAACCTACCGCGGCCAAAAAACCTAAAGCGGCAAAGCCGAAGGCTGAGGCAAAGGGAGCCAAGGCCAAAGCGGCAAAGCCTGCTCCCATGAAACCTGCCGTTGCCGCGGCAAAACCGAAGCCCAAGCCTGCGTATCGCCGGACCGCTCAAGATGTGGTCAAGAAGGGGTTGGCCCCCTTCAAAGGCTCATGGAGCCAGCTTTTGGGAGGACCCACCCCGGTCCCGGCGAAGCGATAGCTTACGGAAGCCAGCGAGCAGGCTGAATCGGCTCTTAGCCGCCGGTCAACGACATGGGCCGGGCAACAGAGGGCTTTTGATCTCGGCCAATGACAAAGTCGTGGCCCTTCGGCTTGCGCGCGATCGCCTCATCGATGGCCGCATGAAGCAGTGCATCGTCCTGGCTTGCTCTCAGAGGGCCGCGGAGATCTGCCGCGTCCTCCTGGCCGAGACACATATAAAGAGTGCCGGTGCAAGTGACCCGCACGCGGTTGCAGGCCTCACAGAAATTATGGGTCATCGGCGTGATAAAGCCGAGCCTGCCGCCGGTCTCCTGCACCTGCACGTAGCGCGCGGGTCCGCCCGACCGGTAAGGTATCTCCTTGAAGGTAAAATGCCGCTCGAGCCGCGCGCGGACGAGCGAAAGTGGCAGATACTGCTCGACGCGGTCGGCGCCGACCTCGCCCATCGGCATGGTCTCGATCAGGGTGTGGTCGAAACCGCGCCCATGCGCCCAGCGCAGAATGTCCTCGAGTTCCCCCTCATTGATTTCTCTGAGTGCAACGGTGTTGATCTTGATCTTGAGCCCGGCACGGGCGGCCGCATCAATGCCGTCCATCACCTGATGGAAGTCTCCCCTCCGGGTGATCACCCTGAACTTGCCTGGGTCGAGCGTATCGAGAGAGACGTTGATACGCTTCACTCCGCAGTCGCCAAGCTCGTCCGCATGGCGGGCAAGCTGGCTGCCATTGGTGGTGAGCGTCAACTCGTCGAGCCCTCCGCCGAGGTGCCGCGACAGCGACCGCACCAGCCACATGATGTTTCGGCGCACGAGTGGTTCGCCGCCGGTCAATCTGAGCTTGCGCACGCCGCGGGCGATGAAGGCGCTCGCCAGGCGGTCGATCTCTTCCAGGCTGAGCAGGTCCTTGCGCGACAGAAAGGTCATGTCTTCCGCCATGCAATAGACACAGCGGAAGTCGCAACGGTCGGTGACCGAGACGCGCAGATAAGTGATGCGCCGGCCAAACCGGTCGATCATGTGGGGCGCAGTCATCTAGTCGCTATCCTCATCGCCCGGCACGGACTTCCCTTTGCGGGTATAGACTTTGGCGCTTTTCACGATGCGCTTCCGGTAACGCGCATCGGCAAGCGCAGCGGCAGAGGCGCTGCGGCGTTTCACTGGATTCTTCACTTTCATGCTCCGGCCGGCTCGTTTGTTCGGTCTGGCGCGACCCTTCGCATCTGAGGTGACCGCCATAGGCATTAATCTTTATATAGGTGCTTCGCCGTTTCATATCATGAGACGAAACGCCGAAGGGAGGCAAACATGGACGAGCATCGCTTCAACATGTCGCTCAGGAAGTATCTGAAGGAGGTGGGAGTGACCTCGCAACAGGAGATCGAGCGCGTCGTGCGCGAGAAGGGTCTCGGCGGCAAGGGCAAGCTCAAGGTGAAGATGGTCCTGACCGGCGAGGGTACCGGCCTCAACCACGTGGTCGAGGGCGACATCGACCTCGGCTAGCCGCGCAGGGTGAAATCCCATATGGCCGAACCTTGGCCGACCGAGCTCAGGCTCGACAAGGACAAGCGCGTCCTCACCGTGGCTTTCGACGATGGCCAAAGCTTTGCGCTCCCGGCCGAGCTGTTGCGCGTGCTTTCGCCGAGTGCCGAGGTGCAGGGCCACAGTCCTGAGCAGCGTGTCACCGTGCCGGGCAAGAGGCATGTCGGCATCGCCCGCATCGAGCCTGTCGGCAACTATGCCGTTCGTATTGTCTTCACCGACGGCCACGACACCGGGCTTTTCGTCTGGGAATATCTGCGCGGACTTGGCGAGCACAAGGAAGAGCGCTGGCAGGACTACCTCAAGGAGCTCTCCGCCAAGCGCCTTTCCCGCTAGCTCCGTGACTTCGCCTCCTTGGCGAGTAGCGCGCGTTTGCGTTCGATGCCGCCAGCATAGCCGGTCAGCGATCCGTCGGACCCGATCACCCGGTGACAAGGGATTGCCACGGCAATGCGGTTCGTGGCGCAGGCACGAGCCACGGCGCGCGTCGACTTCGGGGCGCCGATGATCTTGGCGATTTCCGCGTAGCTCGCCGTCGAGCCGACCGGAATACGCCGGAGCGCGTCCCATACGCGGTGCTGAAACGCGGTGCCGCGTATGTCCAAGGGCAGGTCGAAGCCGAGGCGTGGGTCTTCGACGAAGTCGATGATCTTGGCGACGAGCTGATCGAAAGCCTGATCCTTGCCGACCAGTGTTGCGCGCGGGAATTGCTTCTTGAGATCGCGGGCAAGTTTGTCAACGCTGTCGCCGAAGAAGATGGCGCACACGCCCTTGTCGCTCGTGGCGACAAGCACCAATCCGAGCGAGCTCTTGCCGATGGCGAACTTTATCTCCGCGCCGGGAGCCCCGGCGCGAAACTCGCTTGGATTCATGCCGAGCACCTCGGACGAGGTTTCATAGAAGCGGCCGTTAGAGTTGAAGCCCGCGCCGTAGATTGCCTCGGTGACCGTGGCAGTGCGCGAGAGCTCCTCGCGCACGCGCTTGTTGCGGTGAGCCTTGGCGTAGGTCTTTGGCGTCACACCGAGCGTACGCTTGAAGATGCGATGGAAGTGGTAGGGACTCAAACCTACCGCCTGTGCCAGCGCGTCGAGACTAGGCTCAACTTCCGCCGTCTCGATCAGGCGGCAGGCTTCGGCCACCTTGCCGGCGTATTGCTCGGCAAGAGGCAATTGGTCGGGCTTGCAGCGCTTGCACGGCCTGTAGCCTGCAGCTTCGGCTTCTGCCGCCGTGTCGTGGAACTGGACATTTTCGCGTTTCGGTCGCCGCGCCGGGCAAGATGGCCGGCAATAAATGCCGGTCGTTACAACGCAACAATAGAACTGGCCATCGAAGGAGGCGTCGCGCGCCATGAAAGCTGCCCATCTCTCGCCATCCACGCTTGGCCTGAAGGAGAGAGGCAGCTTTTGGTTTTGTGGTGTATGCCGCATTGTTTTGGTTCCGAAAAAAATGCCGTTGGCCAGCACGTAATCCCTTTCCTGCGGCAGTGCACCCCGGTCCTTGCTTTCAAACTGAATAACACAAGCATAAGCTGCCAAGCCGCGGCAGCAACCCTTGCTGTGGCTCAAGCAGTGCAGGCCTAGGTGCACCTAAAGGTGGGTCTTTTCGGCGACTTCGTTGTGGGGTAGCTCGACCCGGTAAAGCGCCCCTTCGGATCCATCGGTCAAGACATAGAGCGCGCCGCTTGCGTCGACGCGGACGTCGCGGATACGCCCCAGCTGATTTTTGAATAGATGGTGCTCGCCGAGGGTGCAGTTGCCGGCGAGGTCGAGCTGAACCACCATGGCACCGCCAAGTGCACCGATCCACATCTCGGTGCTCGACGGCTCGGTTTCGATCGCAAGTCCTGACGGCGCAATCGAAATCGGAACCCAATAATGGACCGGGAGTTCGGTGCCGGGCTCCTCGCTGTTAACGGCGATCGGATGTCCCGAATAGTCGACGCCGAAGGTAGCGATCGGCCAGCCGTAATTGGCACCCCGGCGGATCAGGTTCAACTCATCGCCGCCTTGAGGGCCATGCTCGTCAGACCACAGCTCGCCGGTCGCACGGTCGAAGGCGAGGCCTTGCGGGTTGCGGTGGCCATAGCTCCAAATTTCGGGCCGCGCACCTTCTCTAAAGCGGAAAGGATTGTCGTCGGGGATCGTCCCGTCGGTGCGAATCCTGACGATCGTGCCAGCGGTGCCGGAGAGGTCCTGAGCTTTCTCGCGTTCCCAACGGTCGCCGAGCGAAAGAAAGAGATAGCCGTCGCCCGTTAATGCGAGCCTGCCGCCGAGAAGCTCAGGGCTTGCCCCTGGGCTACTTTCGAAGATCACCTCTTCATCGGTCAGCGTTTCGTCATTCTCTTCATAGCGCGCCTTGAGCACCTTGACGCTGGAAGCCGTCTCGTCTCCTTGCAGATAGGACATATAGACGAGCCGGTTGTCGGCAAACTCGGGGTCGAGCGCGATGTCGAGGAGTCCACCGTGCCCGACGTAGAGAACATCAGGAATGCCACTGACAGGTTCGGTATCCGCTCCAGGCCTGACATGCTGCAGGTGGCCCGGCCGTTCTGTGACGAGAAATGACCCGTCAGGCAGGAGCGCGACCGACCACGGCACATCGAAAGGCCCGGCAATCCGCTCGGCGACAGGATCAGGGCCTTCTGCCAGCACCAGTCCGGTCTCGTCTTCAGGGCCGGTGGTCCAGGTCTTCGACGGGGGACAACGAACGCTCTCCTGTGACCAGAGTGTCGCCGGCAGGATCGGGACCATCAAGAAGGCAATTACAACTGCGCAAAGTCTTTCGTACCGCATGCAGTCCCCCGTTTCGGCGGTTTTGTCGGTTGGAGATGGCGTGGAACAGCGCGAAGGGCGTCAAGGACGCGTTGTTGTATAGATTTGGCGGGCGTGCTCCCCATTTCCCTCATGTTTGGAAGCAGCTCCGAACTATATCAGCAGACTGGAGAAAATCACTGCGACGCATATGTCATTGCTGTGTCACCGAAGCCCTCTTTGGTGTCGCAAAATCGTGATAATCCAGGCGCAATCATCGGTCCTGGCCGAGTCGGCGGGGCGGCGGAGAAAAGCCTTTGAGCGATCAGGCGGAACAGGGCTCTAGGGCGCTCGCGCCAGGCCTCTTCGGCCGCATCGGCGCGGCTGTCATGCGCCCTTGCCGGGAGGTCGCCGCGAGGCTCAGGGGCGCCCTTTGGCTGATCGTCGCCGTTGCCGTCATCATGGCGTCGCTGGTGCTGATCGCCGGCCTCTCCAAGACCTTCGCGCTGATCGGGCTTGCGAGCTTCGTCGCCTCGGTCGCGCTGCTTCCGCGCCCGGATGCGGAACAGGCTATCGGCGGAACGGCAGAGCTAGCTCCATCATCGCTGCGCCAGTCCCCGATGTATGTGATGGCCGATGCGCTGCCTGACCCGGCGATCCTGCTCGACCAAGCTGGCCAGGTACTGTTCTACAATGCGCCCGCGCGCGGCCTGTTCGCCTCATTGCGGGAGGGGAGCCACATCTCCTCCGTGATCAGGACGCCCGAATTTCTCGATGCCGTGTCGGCCGCGCCTGATCGCGGGCGCGCCGTCACCGTGACCTACGCCGAGCGCGTGCCGGTCGGCCGCCGCATGGCGGCGACGGTCGCGCCCCTGATGCGAGGCACCGAGCGTGGCGGCAGCATCCTCGTGCTGCTGCGCGACCTGACCGAGGTCGAGCGCATCAACCAAATGCGGGCCGATTTCATCGCCAACGCGAGCCACGAGCTTCGAACCCCGCTCGCCTCCCTACGTGGCTTTATCGAGACCCTGCAAGGTACCGCCAAGGAAGATACCGGGGCGCGCGAGCGGTTCCTTCCGATCATGGCTGAGCAAGCCTCGCGCATGACGCGCCTTATCGATGCGCTGCTCTCCTTGAGCCGCGTCGAGATGAATGCCCACGTGCCGCCTTCCGATCTCGTCGACCTCAACGATGTCCTGAACCATGCCAAGGACACGCTCGACCCGCTGGCCCGCGAGACGGGCTTCCGCTTCGAGGTCGGGCGCTTCCCGCGGCCCGCGATTGTGCGCGGCGACCGCGACGAGCTACTTCAAGTGTTGCAGAACCTCGTGCAGAACGCGCTGAAATACGGCAACAGGGGAGGGCACGTGCGCATCGAGGCGAGGCATATTCCCTCGCTCGGACGCCAGGCCGGACGCTACGCCATTGCCGTGGTCGACAATGGACCCGGTATCGCCCCCGAGCACCTGCCGCGGCTGACCGAACGCTTCTACCGCGTCGACGTGGCGTCGAGCCGTGAGAAGGGCGGCACGGGGCTCGGACTCGCCATCGTCAAGCACATCCTTAATCGTCACAGGGGCGAGCTCGCCATTGCCTCGAAGCCCGGCAAGGGCTCGACCTTCACGGTGATGCTTAGCGAGGCTCGCGCCCATCAACCCGACCGAGGCGCGTTGGCGAGCTAGAGGGAGCCTGTCCACAGTCCCATTTCCGCAGCTCTCCGCCCTTTCCCAGACTGTTATACAACTGTCACATAAGTGACATAGTAGCGTTATTACGCGGCGCTAACGCTCGCCAAGCGGCCGAGGAAGGGTCCCCGGCCTGCGTGGTCCTGTAGGGACCGATATCTCATCCCCAAGGGAGAGCGAAGATGAGGGTTCTGTCTTTTGCGGCGGCTGCTGGCTTGGCCGCGGCGTTCACAATTACTGCGGCGCAAGCGGCCGATATTTCGGGCGCCGGCGCGACCTTCCCCTATCCAATCTACGCCAAATGGGCCGACGCCTATAAAAAAGAGTCCGGCGTAGGCCTCAACTATCAGTCGATCGGTTCAGGCGGCGGCATCAAGCAGATCGAGGCCAAGACGGTGACCTTCGGCGCGACCGATAAGCCGCTTGGCGAGAAGGACCTCACCGATAACGGCTTGGTTCAGTTCCCCATGGTGATGGGCGGCATCGTTCCCGTCATCAATGTCGAGGGCGTAAAGCCCGGCGAGATCGTCCTCGATGGACCGACCCTTGCTAAGATCTTCCTCGGCGAGGTTGCCAAATGGGACGACGAGGCGATCAAGAAGCTCAATCCGAAAGTGAAGCTTCCTTCGACGGCTATCGCCGTGGTGCACCGTTCGGACGGCTCCGGCACGACCTTCAACTTTACCAACTACTTGAACAAGGTCAGCCCCGACTGGAAAGACAAAGTCGGTTCTGACGCTTCGGTCGAATGGCCAACCGGCATCGGCGCCAAGGGCAACGAAGGCGTGGCCAATAACGTGGTCCAGACCAAGGGCTCGATCGGCTATGTCGAGTACGCCTATGCCAAGCAGAACAAATTGACCTACGCCAACATGATCAACAAAGAAGGCAAGACGGTCGCCCCTGAGCTCAAATCGTTCCAGGCTGCCGCTGCCAACGCAGATTGGGCGTCTGTGCCGGGCTTCGGCGTGATTCTGACCGAGCAGCCTGGCGCCGGATCCTGGCCCATCACCGCAGCGACTTTCATCCTGATGCAGAAGGTTCCGGTCGATCTCGAAGCCTCGAAGGGCGCGCTCAAGTTCTTCGATTGGGCGTACAAGAACGGCGACAAGATGGCTGAGGAGCTCGATTACATCCCGATGCCCGACAAGGTTGTCGAGCTGGTGCATGAGTCGTGGAAAGACATCAAGGATGCGTCCGGCAATCCTGTGTTTGCGATGAACTAATGCGTTAGCGAGGATGGGAGCGGGCGCTTGCCGGCTCCCATCCTTGGCAAACTTCGGCTTGAGGCCGAAGCAGAAGGCCAGGGATCAACGAGATGATGGACGTGGCTGTCGTGGGGAGAGATATCGCCCTCGTCCCCGCCGGAGATAAGCGCGCCACGACGCTCCGCCGCTTTCGCCGCGGCGACATTGCGTTCAAATCGATTACTCTGATTTCAGCGATTACCGTGCTCGTGCTTCTCGCCGGCGTGATGATTGCGCTGTTGCATGGTTCGCTGCCGGCCTGGCGGGCTTTCGGCTTTGGCTTCCTGACCTCCGAAAGCTGGAATCCGGTCACCGAAAAGTTTGGCGCGCTCCCGGCGATCTACGGCACGATCGTGACGTCCGTTATCGCCATGTTGATCGGTGTGCCGGTCAGCCTCGGCATTGCATTCTTCCTCACCGAGATCTGTCCTGAGCGCCTCAGGCGCACTATCAGCATTGCCATCGAGCTCCTGGCGGGCATCCCCAGCATCATCTACGGCATCTGGGGCCTGTTCGTGTTCGCGCCTTGGTTCCAGTCGAATGTGCAACCGCTCTTGATCGACACGTTCGCCAACATTCCGCTTCTCAACCAGCTTTTTGCCGGCCCCCCGTATGGCATCGGCATGCTGACGGCGGGGCTGATACTCGCCATCATGGTGCTCCCGTTCATCACCTCGATCACCCGCGAGGTGTTCGAGACCGTGCCGCCGGTCTTGAAAGAAGCCGCCTATGGTATTGGCTGCACTCGCTGGGAAGTCATTCGCCGCGTGGTCATTCCCTACACGCGGGTCGGCATCATCGGCGGCGTCATGTTGGGCTTGGGCCGGGCCCTTGGCGAGACCATGGCCGTTACTTTCGTTATCGGCAACGCGCATCGCATCGTGCCATCGATCTTGGCGCCGGGCACCACCATCTCGGCCTCCATCGCCAACGAATTCACCGAGGCCGTCGGGGAGCTTTACACCTCATCGCTGATCGCTCTCGGCCTCATCCTGTTCTTCATCACCTTCGTCGTCCTCGCGGCAGCGCGGCTCATGCTGATGCGCATCGCAAAGAAAGCGGGGAACTAGGATGGCGTCCGTCGCCGCAACTCCTCGCTATCATCGCCGGCGATGGCGCAATCGCCTGGCAACCACGCTCGCCGTCGGCGCTGCAGGCTTCGGCCTGACTTGGCTAGTCCTGATCCTGTTAGTACTTGTCGTGAAGGGTGTGGGCGGCCTGTCGCTCGCCGTGTTTACGGAGATGACGCCCCCTCCTGGCAGCGCCGGAGGCTTGTTGAACGCGATCGTAGGCAGCCTGCTACTCACCGTGCTCGCCGTGATATTCGGCACGCCCCTCGGCATTATGGCCGGCACCTACATGGCCGAGTACGGCCGCTACTCGAACCTCACCCTGGTAGTACGCTTCATCAACGACATCCTATTGAGTGCACCGTCGATCGTGGTCGGCCTGTTCGTCTACGAGATCATGGTCGCACAGATGGGACATTTCTCGGCCTGGGCCGGGGCTGTGGCGCTCGCCATGCTGGTCATTCCCGTCGTGGTGCGCACCACAGAGGACATGCTTCTCCTCGTCCCGAGCACCCTCCGCGAAGCTTCGGCGGCGCTCGGCGTGCCGCAATGGCTCGTGATCCGTCACGTCGCCTATCGCGCCGCGCGGGCAGGCATGATCACCGGCGTGCTGCTCGCTGTCGCCCGCATCACCGGCGAAACGGCGCCGCTTCTTTTTACCGCGCTGAATAACCAATTCTTCAGCTGGAACTTGAACGCACCGATGGCGAGCTTGCCGGTGGTCATCTTCCAGTTTGCGTTGAGCCCCTATGAAGACTGGCAGCAGCTTGCCTGGACCGGGGCCCTTCTCATCACAGTCGCCGTACTGGGCTTGAGCATCTTGGCGCGAGCCCTTTCGTCCAAGAAGGTGCAGATATGAGTTTAGCCATTCATACCGAGGTCAAAGATACCCCCGATACCGCCGGGGAGATCGCCAAGCTCGCGGAGAAGGTCTCTGTGCGGCGCCTGAATTTCTACTACGGCGCCTACCGCGCACTTTCCGACATCAACGTCAATCTCTACCAGAACAAGGTGACGGCGTTCATCGGACCATCTGGCTGCGGCAAGTCGACTCTGCTCCGCATTCTGAACCGCATTTACGATCTCTACCCCAATCAAAGGGCCGACGGCGAGGTTCTGCTCGACGGCGCCAACGTGCTCAGTCCCAAGCAGGATCTCAACCTGCTGCGCGCCAAGGTTGGCATGGTGTTTCAGAAGCCGACGCCGTTCCCCATGACCATCTACGAGAATATCGCCTTCGGCGTGCGCCTCTACGACCAGCTGCCCAAGGCCGATCTCGATGCCCGGGTCGAAGACTCCTTGAAGCGGGCTGCTCTATGGGAAGAGGTCAAGGACAAGCTCGATGCGAGTGGCTTGAGCCTGTCCGGCGGCCAGCAGCAGCGGCTATGCATCGCCCGCACCGTCGCCATCAGGCCCGAAGTCATCCTCCTCGATGAACCTTGCTCCGCGCTCGACCCAATTTCGACCGCCAAGATCGAGGAGCTGATCGACGTCTTGAAACGCGACTACACCATCGCCATCGTCACCCACAACATGCAGCAGGCGGCGCGTACCTCGGACTTCACAGCGTTCATGTATTTGGGCGAGCTTGTCGAGTTCGACGAAACGACAAAGATATTCACCAATCCTACGCAGCAACGCACGCAGGACTACATTACGGGCCGCTTCGGCTAAGCCCGCGCGAGGAGACCGCCGAATGG
Organism: Pseudomonadota bacterium; assembly: GCA_046735075.1. GTDB lineage: Bacteria > Pseudomonadota > Alphaproteobacteria > Rhizobiales > Methyloligellaceae > Methyloceanibacter. Next base: position 792 of record JBKPSQ010000112.1, on the reverse strand, counting down.
ACAAGCAACACGAACATATCGTCAGGTCGTATGAGGAGGAGCTCTCGCTCCTCAATAACAAGATCGCCAAGATGGGTGGTCTTACCGAGCAAGTGCTCGGCCAGTCCTTCGACGCGCTGGAACGGCGCGATCCCGAGCTTGCCGCCGCCACCATCAACGAAGATGAGGCGATCGACACGCTGGAGAAGGAGATCGAGGAGCAGGCCGTGGTGATGATCGCCCGTCGCCAGCCGCTTGCCTACGACCTTCGCCAGATCATGGCGGCGCTGCGCATCTCCAATGAGCTCGAGCGCATCGGCGATCTCGGCAAGAACATCGCCAAGCGCGCCGTCGCCGTGGTGAGCGAGCAGCAGCCGAAGCAGCTTGCGCTCGGGCTGAAGCACATGGGCGAGCTTGCGCTCGGTCAACTCAAGGAGGTGCTCGATGCCTTCATCGAGCGCGACGCCGACCGAGCGCTCAAGGTCTGGTACAAGGACGAAGAGATCGACGCCATGTACAACTCGCTGTTCCGCGAGCTCCTCACCTACATGATGGAGGATCCGCGCAACATCGGGCTTTGCACCCATCTCCTGTTCGGCGCCAAGAACATCGAGCGGATCGGCGACCACGCCACCAATATCGCCGAGACGGTCTATTACCTGGTGCACGGCAGGCCGATCACCGATCAACGTCCCAAGGGTGACACCACAAGCTCGACGCCGGTCGCGCTGAAGCGGTCGGCGGGGTAGCTAAATGCTCGAGACGAACACCATGAGCCCCGGAGCCAAGGTCTTGGTCGTTGAGGACGAAGAG
>JBKPSQ010000111.1:0-14493 GCA_046735075.1 Pseudomonadota bacterium | reverse complement strand
GATGTGGTTTGGTGAGAGTTTGAGATGTCGCCTTGGGGCGACTGGGTGGCTCTTCAGCCTCGACTTGCAACAAGTCCATGGGATATGCGTCCCCTCCGTACTTTTTGCGGACCGCCGTGCGCCAACCGCCGATTCTGCTTCCGCCAAAAGCGCGAGTCATTTCAGCGACCTCTTTATTAATTTCAAGTGCTAATCCGGTCGCGGCTAAACTTTTTTCCCGCCTTCGTTGCACCCCCGCACGGCTGCCTTATCCTGCCGCCATCAGGAGGAAAGGGGTACTCGCAATGCGGGGCTTGGTGGCAGCTTCGACCCTCCTCTGCTGCTCACTGCTCGCAGGCTCGGCCCCCGCAAAGCCTCTCGGTCCCGACTATGAGAAGCTGAAGGCGCTCCTGCCGCCGGGGCCAGATGCCGCCTTTTGCTTTGCGCGAACCTATGACGCGGGGCACCTCAAGGAGCACGCGCAGCAGAGAGTGACGGAGCTGATCCTGTTCATTCGATACATAACGCTCGGCGAGGACGAAGCGTACCTGGTCGCGACTGACGACAGCGGCACGGTGAAGCAATATTTCGACTACGACTTTACCCTGGCGGCCAAGGTCAAGGACCGGAGCGAGACGCTGTACGCCAGCGGCGACTGCACGTCGGGCGAGGGCATCGGCTGCGGGGTCGATTGCGACGGCGGCGGGATCGAGCTTGAGCCGATCATAGGCAAACCCGACGAGCTTCTGGTTCGCCTCACGCGCATCCGCATGACGCTCGGCTGCGCCGAAGGCCCGGAGGTCGACCTCGAAGGCGGCGCCGACGACAAGGTGTTCAAGCTCTCCAAGGCCCCTCGCGCGCTTTGCGAGGCGATGCAAAAGGACGCCGAGAAGCCCTTGCACTGATTCAGGCTTTCACGGTTCAGCCCTGCCGCTCTAATACCGATACGAAGAAGCCGTCGGTGCCGTGGCTCAAGGGCGTCATCAAAAGCGCATCTTCTGAGCCGTCGGCAGAGGCGAGAGGAGGCGTAGACAGAGCCTGCTCCCAAAGCTGACGCCATGGCACGAGCTTGAATTCGGGATGGTGGCCGAGAAACGCCGCCACCTGGTCGCGGTTCTCCGGCGGCAGCACCGAGCAAGTGATATAGGCGAGACTCCCACCAGGCTTCACCAACGCAGCCCCCTCTTCCAGAACTGCCTGCTGTTCGGCGATCCGTGCCTCGAGCATCTGCGGCGAGAGCCGCCATTTGGCGTCGGGCCGTCGCCGCCACACCCCTGAACCCGTGCAGGGCGCGTCGATAAGGACCAAATCCATCTTGCCTTTGAGCTTAGCGAGAGCTTCGACATCGCCGCCGGGCAGGACTTGGGCATTGCGCACCCCTGCCCGCTTCAGCCGCTCGAAGATCGGCCTCAGCCGCAGGCGGTCGGCATCGTAGGCATAGAGCTGGCCGGTGTTGCGCATCAGCGCAGCAAGCCCGAGCGTCTTGCCTCCCGCCCCGGCGCACAGATCGATGACCTGCTCCTTGGGCTTGGCGTGCGAGAGAAGCGTCGCGACCTGCGAGCCCTCGTCTTGAACCTCGTACCAGCCCTTCCCGTGCCCCGGCTCTGCCTCGACGTGTGGGCTTCGCGCAGGGCCCAGCCCTTGCAAAATGCGGATGCCGATCGGTGAATGAGACGTGGGTTCGGCCTCGAAGCGGCGTAGTGCTTTTAGGACCTTGTCGCGCGGCGTTTTCAGCGTGTTGACTCTGAGATCGACTGGAGCACGCTTGGCGAGTGCTGCGCCCTCCTCTTCGGCCTGCGCGCCGAAGGCGCGCTCGAACTCGCCGGCAAGCCACTCTGGGTAATCGCCTTTGATATGAGCCGGCGCATCCGGCGGCAGCTCCCGCTGCAGCCCTGCGAACTCGGCTTCCGACAATGGCGGAGGCGCGTGGCGGCTGCCATCGGCAAGCGCGGCGACCTGATCCGGGGTCATCTGCCAGCTGGTGATAAGCGTGCGGAGCACAACGGCGCGCGGGCTGTCCTCGCCCATGGCAGCGGCGCTCGACGCACGCGTGCGCAGCGCGTCAAACACGAGATTGCCGATTGCAGCCCTGTCGCCGGAGCCCGCAAAGCGGTGCGATGTGCCCCAATCCTTCAGCGCCTCGGCCGCTGGCCGCTTGCGCACCTCGATGTCGCTAAGGACCTCGATCGCTGCGCTGACCCGCGCCGCTGGCGTCATCAGTCGGAGACGAACAAGAAGATGCGGGCGACGACGATCACCCACATCAGCGCGAGCGCGATGGCGCCGACCAGAAACACGGCGGTGCGGCGGTCGAGCCGATTCGAGCTGACGTGAATATAGGCGTGCACCAGACGCGACACTACGAACATCCAGGAGAGAACGTAGAGCACGACATCGAGCGCATCACCGACCAGCGCCAGCAGCGTGACCACATAAAACAGGACGGGAAGCTCGAGCTGATTGTGGAAGGCGTTGCCGACCTGGATCACATGCGGCGGCCAGGCTGGCTCGCGCAGCGCCACCTGTTGCGGCCTGATCTCACCCTTGCGGATCACGCGGAGCCTCAAGATCGTCATCCAGAACAGGAGGACGAAGGTCAGCGCGACCTGCACGAACATCGGTATCAGAATGGCCTGGATCGACATGGGGTCTCCGTTCCCTGGGGCATCTACCGCGGCGCTCTTATACTCTGGGCCAAGCCACGCGGGCGAAAAGCCCGAGCGTTTTCCGCGACAATTATGGACGGAAGTTCAATTGACGCGAGACGCAAGCCCCCTCTAAACCTACGCCCAAACAGCTAAAGTCCAAGGGTTCCAAGGAGGTTTTCATGCGCTTTTGCGCTTCACACATTCTTATCGGCGCCGCATCTCTTGCGGGGGCGCTTCTCCTCGCTGGGCCAGGCCAGGTGCGGGCCGAAGAAGCCGATCCCTGCTTCACCGGCACTGGCTCGATCAAGGAGGTGCTGGACGCCTGCCAGGCCTTCATCAACTCGGGCTCGACCGACAAGGACCGCCTGATCAAGGCCCACAGCATCCGCGCCATGGGTCTCTCAGCCACCGGCGATTTTGACGATGCGGTCACCGAGATGGACGCGGCGATAAAGATCGACGCCACCAAGCCCAACAGCTATTTCATGCGGGCGGCCGCCTACGCCGCCAAGAAGGACTACGATAAGGCGCTCAGCGATCTCGACCAGGCGATCGGCATGGATGCCAAGCATGGCGACTTTTATCTGCTGCGCGGCATCGTCTATCGCGACAAGGGCGACCTCGACCGCGCGCTCACCGAATTCAACGAGAAGGTCACGCTCGATCCCGATCAGTCGAGCGGCTACTCCAGGCGCGGCGATCTACACCGCATGCGCAAGGAATATGATGAGTCCGTTGCTGATTACGGCGTGGTGATCAAGCTCGAGCCCGAGGGCGCCAAGGGATATATCGACCGCGGCTGGGTATTCGTGCTGAAGAACGACCTCGACAAGGCCGGCGCCGATTTCGACAAGGCGCTGGAGCTGCACCAGAACGATCCGTCCGCGCTGGTCGGACGCGGCGTAGTCAAAAGCCGCAAGGGCCAGCCCACCGACGGCAACGCCGATCTCTCGCTCGCGCAGCAGCTCGAGCCCGGCATTTTCGACCAGATCCGGAAGCTCGGCGTCCAGTAACCCTGCACACTCTGCTCGCGCTCGGCCTTTCAACTTCCCCTCTCCCCTTGTGGGAGAGGGCTTTCCGCCGCGATCTTGCGCGCGAGACACGCGCTTGCAAGTCGCATGGCGGAAAGGGTGAGGGGTGATTTGATTTGACGCGGCTTCGCCGCTTACCCCTCACCGCGCGCCAAGTAGCGCGCGTGCTCTCCCACAAGGGGAGAGCGGGAGCTTTTAGCATCATTCAGACTAGGGATTAGCCTTCGCGCGGGTAATTGGGAGACTCGCGAGTAATGGTCACGTCGTGGACGTGGCTCTCGCGGAAGCTCGCCGGCGAAATGCGGATGAATTCCGCGCGAGCCTGGAAGTCGGCAAGGCTTTTCGCGCCCGTGTAGCCCATCGAGGCGCGCAAGCCGCCGATCAGCTGGTGCAGCACGCTCGCTACGGGACCCTTATATGGCACCTGTCCTTCGATGCCCTCGGGCACGAGCTTAAGCGCGTCCTTGATGTCCTGCTGGAAATAGCGGTCGGCAGAGCCGCGGGCCATGGCGCCGATCGAGCCCATGCCGCGATAGGATTTGTAGGAGCGTCCCTGATAGAGATAGACCTCACCGGGACTCTCGTCGGTACCGGCGAGCAGTGAGCCGAGCATCACGCAATCAGCGCCGGCCGCGAGCGCCTTGGCGAGATCGCCGGAATATCTGATCCCGCCGTCAGAGATCACCGGCACATCGCTCTTCTTCGCCACCTCAACCGCCTCGAGCAGCGCCGTGAATTGCGGCACACCGACACCCGCCACGATGCGGGTGGTGCAGATCGAGCCAGGGCCGATGCCGACCTTGACCGCGTCGGCGCCGGCGTCGATGAGCGCCTTGGTGCCATCGGCCGTCGCCACATTGCCTGCGACCACCTGCACGGCGTTCGACTGGCGTTTGATGCGGCGCACCTGATCGAGCACGAGCGCAGAGTGACCGTGCGCGGTATCGACCACGATGAGGTCCACGCCGGCATCGATCAGCCGCTCGGCGCGGGCAAGACCTTCATCGCCGGTGCTCGTCGCCGCGGCAACCCGCAAGCGCCCCTGCTCGTCCTTGCAGGCATTGGGATGGAGGCGTGCCTTCTCGATATCCTTCACGGTGATCAACCCAATGCAGCGATAGTCATCGTCGACCACGAGCAGCTTCTCGATGCGATGTTTATGGAGCAGGCGCTTCGCCTCCTCCATGGCGACGCTCTCTTTGACCGTGACCAAGTTCTCCTTGGTCATGAGCTCCGCCACGCGCTGCTTGGGGTTGGTGGCAAATCGCACGTCGCGATTGGTGACGATGCCGACGAGCTTGCCGGGCCGTCCGCCATTGCCACTCGGCTCGACCACGGGAATGCCGGAGATCTGATGGTCGGACATCAGCTTGAGGGCATCGGCGAGATTCGCTTCGGGGTGAATGGTCACCGGATTCACCACCATGCCCGATTCGAATTTCTTGACCTGCGCGACCTGCGCCGCCTGCGCGTCGGGAGAGAGATTGCGGTGAATGACGCCGATGCCGCCGGCCTGGGCCATGGCGATGGCAAGCCGCGCTTCGGTCACGGTGTCCATAGCCGACGACAGCACCGGGACATGCAAGGCGATGGACCTCGTCACGCGCGAGGAAACATCGACCTCGTTCGGCAGCACGTTGGAGGCCGCCGGCCTGATCAGCACGTCGTCGAAGGTGAGCGCAACGGCGCCGTCGGGAAATTGTCTCTTGTCAGCTTGGGGCTGCCCATCGGGCATCGGCCAACCTCTTCGGAAAGCGGGCGGCTCGACGCGAGAATCGCGGGCAAATAGGCCGCCACCGGTTGGCGGCCTCCAATATCACCTTATCGTGAATTTGCAAAGGCGATGAGCCGCGGGTCTACAATATGTTGAAAGCCAAAGCTTCCGGCTGTGGCGCCCCTCGCGAGCAATTTTCCCTGTCGGAACAACGGCCGGAGGCCGGCATTTCTCTCGCGAAGCTTTGTCATTCAGCGCCTCGCAGCGCGAATGGCACGAAAGATCGACGAAAGGAATTTCCGATGCGGTACGCAATGACAATAGCCGCTCTGGCGAGCGGAGTGGCCATGCTGGCGGCGACGCAGTTCTCCGCCAGTGCGGCCCCGACATTTAACCTGAAGAGCACTTCCGGCTTGGTCCAGCCCGTCAGGGCCGGCGGTGGGGTGGCGGGGGCGGAGGCGGCGGAGGTGGCGGTGGCCACATGGGCGGCGGTGGCGGCGGCGGCCATATGGGCGGCGGAGGCGGTGGCCTCGGTCGCTTCGGCGGCGGCGGTGGCGTAGGGATCCGCGGCGGCGGCGGCCGATCCTTCGGCAACATGGGCGGCGGCGGCCGCATTGCCCGCGGCGACTTCGGCGGCGGTGGCCGCAACATGGGTCGCATGAGCCGCGGCGACTTCAGTGGCGGGAATTGGCGCGGCAATCGCAATTGGCAAGGCCGCAACTTTGCCCGCAACAATTGGAATGGCAATTGGAATCGCCACCATCACCACTTCAATAACCGCTTCTTCTTCGCCGGCTCTCCGTTCTGGTATGGCGGCGGCTATTACGCCTATAACGGCTACGGCAACTGCGCGTGGCTGCGGCGCCAGGCCATTATCACCGGCAGTCCCTATTGGTGGAGCCGCTATCAGAATTGCCTGTACTACTAGGCATCTCTGAACAGCCAACCGAATAGGTAGGCTGCAACAAGCGCACCGAGGAGTTCGGCCGCGATGAAGCCAAGGATATCGCCCGGAGCAATGCCGGCAAACGTGTCGGTCAAGCTCCGGGCGATGGTCACTGCCGGGTTGGCGAACGATGTCGAGGCCGTGAACCAATAGGCCGAGGTGATGTACAGGCCGACGGCGGTGGCGACCGCCTCAGGCTTGAAGCGGATGCAGCCGAGAATCGTTGCGATCAGACCGAAGGTGGCGATGAACTCGCCGGCCCATTGGCCAAGGCCGGTGCGCGGCTTGGTGCCCAGCTGAAACAAATCGAGCCCGAACATGAGATGGGCGAGCACTGCGCCCAAGCAGCCGCCGACGATCTGCACCGTGACATAGAAAAGCGCGGTGCGTCCGTCGAGCTCGCCACGCAGCCAAGTCACGAGGCTCACCGCGGGGTTGAAATGCGCGCCCGAGACCGGCGCAAAGATCGTGATGATGACGTAGAGCACCGCGCCGGTCGCGATCGTGTTGCAGAGAAGGGCGATGGCTTGATTTCCGCCCGCAAGCTGCTCTGCCATGATCCCGGAGCCCACGACCGCCATCACCAGGATGAGCGTGCCGAGCGCCTCGGCAGCCAAGCGGCGGCTCAGGTCTGGCGTTATCGGCCCGACGAGATGAGCGGAATTTGAAGATAAGCCGACGCGGCGCACGCGAGTTCAAGCTGGCTCGGTAGAGCGTCCGACCTTGCCGATATCTTCAAGGCGCTTCTGGAGCGAGATCTTGCTCAGCGAAGAGATTGGCAGGTTGACGAAGATGCCGATGCGCTGATTGAGCATCCGCATCGTATCGGCGAAGGCGAGATATTTCACGGCGTCGTCGCCCTCAACCGCCGCTGGATCAGGCACGCCCCAATGGGCCGTCATTGGTTGCCCAGGCCAAACCGGACATACCTCGTTGGCGGCGTTGTCGCAGACCGTAAACACGAAATCCAACCTCGCCGAGCCAGGACGCGCAAACTCCTCCCAAGATTTCGAGCGCAGGCCTTTCACGTCGAAATTCGATTTGCGCAGGACTTTGAGCGTAAGGGGGTGAATCTGGCCCTTCGGCTCGCTGCCAGCGCTGAAGGCATGGAATTTCCCGCGCCCCAAACGATTGAGGAGAGATTCGGCAATGATTGAGCGAGCCGAGTTTCCGGTGCAGAGAAACAGCACGTTAAGTGGCGAAGCGGCGACCTCACGCATGTCCGCCTCCTAACAACAGCGGGCCAACGCAGACGCAATCAACGGACGGCAAACCTCGGGTTTCCCGCGACAACAATCCTCCACTAGGAAGGACAGGAGCTTGCGGATCCCCTCAAGATCGACGGCGTAGATGACCGACCGTCCCTCTTTGCGCGATACGACCAAGCCTGCGCGGCTTAACACGGCAAGATGTGCCGACATCGTATTCGCAGGCACACGGAGTTGCTCGGCGATATCGCCAGCCGCCATCCCCTCCGGACCCGCGCGAACCAGCAGGCGAAACACGCGGAGCCTGCTCTCCTGCGCCAGCGCGGCCAGCGCATTAATGGCCTGTGTCATTTCCATAATTCTGGAATTATAGAACTATTATCACCATCGTCAAGCCGCGCCGCGGAAGCCGGTTGCGAGCACGTACATCTCGGCAGACTCGGCTCTGGAGGCCTTCGGCTTCACGTGACGCACCTTGGCGAAGGAGCGGTTGAGTCTCGCCACGAGGTCCTTGTCGGCCCCGCCTTGCAGCACCTTGGCGAGGAAGGCGCCGCCCGGTGCGAGGATCTCCTCGGCGAGATCGAGGGCGGCCTCGACCAAGCCCATAATGCGCAAATGGTCGGTTTGCTTATGGCCTGTCGCCGGCGCGTGCATGTCCGACAATACGAGATCGGCTTGTCTGCCGTTCAAGGCATCACGGATGCGGCCACCCGAATCCGGATCAGTGAGGTCGAGCTTGAGCGCTGTCACGCCGGAGATTGGCTCCATGTCGGCGAGATCGACGGCGATCACCCTACCCTTTCCCGCCATCAGCCGCACCCGCTGCGCCGCGATCTGAGTCCAGCCGCCAGGCGCCGCACCGAGATCGACCACGCTCATGCCGGGCCGCAGCAAATGATATTTGTCGTCAATCTCCGCGAGCTTGAACGCCGCGCGCGAGCGATAGCCCCTGCGCTTCGCCTCCTCGACGTAAGGATCGTTCAACTGACGAGTGAGCCAGCGCGTCGATGCAAGCTTGCGCCCCTTCGCGGTGCGTAGTCGCACCGCGAGCCGCCTGGTCCCGCCCGAACCTTGCTTGGAGCGCCCTTTCATCGACCTTTCCATGTTAATCGGCAAGAACGCCTGCCAAACCTTGACCTTAGGGGCCCTCTCGCCCCATGTGCGCCTTATCCACGCTCTAACACCTGCCACATGCCTCGCTACTTCGTCACCCTCATCGTCGCCATCGCACTCTTCATGGAGACGATGGATTCGACGGTGATCGCTACGTCGTTGCCGGCCATCGCCGCCGATCTGCACGAAGACCCGATCGCGCTCAAGCTCGCGCTAACCTCTTATCTCCTGTCGCTCGCGGTTTTCATTCCCTTGAGCGGCTGGGTCGCAGACCGGTTCGGCGCGCGCAAAGTGTTCCGCGCCGCCATCGTCGTTTTCACCCTCGGCTCGGCGGCCTGCGGCTTTGCCCAAGGCCTTCCCGACTTCGTCCTATTCCGCATCATCCAGGGCATGGGCGGGGCGATGATGGTGCCCGTCGGGCGGCTCGTCATCCTGAGGACCGTGCCGAAAGCCGAGCTCATCTCGGCCCTTGCCTGGCTCACCATGCCGGCCCTGCTTGGGCCGGTGATCGGGCCGCCGCTCGGCGGTTTCATCACCACCTTCGCGTCCTGGCGCTGGATCTTCTGGATCAACATCCCGGTCGGCCTGCTCGGCGTCATCCTCGCCACCCGCTACGTCGCCAATATTCGCGAAGAGGGGCTGCCGCCGCTCGACGTCAAAGGCTTCATCCTGTCGGGCATCGGACTCGCGGGCCTCGCCTTCGGCATCACCACCATCGGGCAGGGCTTGATGCCGCCGGCCGTGGTGGCGGCGCTCCTCGTCGTGGGCGTGATCGGCTGCGGACTCTATGTGCGGCACGCGCGTGAGGCCAAGGCGCCGCTGATCGATCTCGACCTGCTCAAGGTCGAGACGTTCTTTGCCAGCGTGGTGGGCGGCTTCCTCTACCGCATCGGCGTGGGCGCCACGCCATTCCTGCTGCCGCTCTTCCTGCAATTGGGATTTGGCATGAACCCGCTCCAGTCGGGGCTGCTCACCTTCGCGAGCGCCGTGGGCGCCATCGCCATGAAGACCACGGCGGCGCCGATCCTGCGCCGCTTCGGCTTCAAGCGCGTGCTGGTGGTCAATGCCGTGGTGAGCAGCTTGTTCATCGCCGCCATGGGAATGTTCACCCTCGGCACGCCGCACACTGTCGTCCTCGCGGTGTTGCTGGTCGGCGGCTTCTTCAAGTCGCTGGAATTTACCGCCATCAACTCGATTGCCTATGCCGACATCGACGTTAAGGCGATGAGCCGGGCTACCAGTTTCGCATCCGTGGCGCAGCAACTGTCGCTGTCGGCCGGCGTCGCGGTGGGCGCGCTCGTGCTCGAGTTCGAGCGCATGGGTCGCGTGGACAATACCGTGGTGGCGGGCGACTTCCCTTTCGCCTTCCTGACCGTCGCAGTGATCGCTGCAACTTCGTCGCTGATCTTCTCGCTATTGCCGAAAGAGGCGGGATCGAGCCTGTCGGCGCGGGCGCGAGAGGTCGGCGTTGCGGAGCAGGCTGCGCCCGCCCCGCAGGCCTAGCGGATGGCAGGCAGTCGCTCTGCGCTTCGCCGCGCTCAACGTGCTGGGATTGAATCACTCGGGGTATGTCTCGCCGCCGTCCGGCGTCGCCTTGTGGAAAAGAATAAATACCAGGGGGTTGCCGGGCTCGGACATCGCGTCGCTGCGCTGGCCCGTGACCTCTCCGGCCACGCTGCTTGTATATTCCGCAACCACTTCGCCGAAACTGTTGCGCTGGATGGCCACCTTCTGTCCGGCTTCGACCTTGTCGTTGAGCTTCACCAGATGCTCGACGACCCCGCCCTGGGTTGCAAGGATTGGAAGCGCACTGTTGCCGATAAAGACATCCACGTCCTTGCTTGTGCGTCCGATTGGACCGGGGAGGATGCCGTGATGCTTGAGGACATTCATTGTGCCTTCCACGAACAGCGAGATCATCTCGAGGTCCAGGACGCGCGCAGCGCCGATCTCTGGCGTGAAAGATGGGATGCCCACGTCGACAAACGCGTTATGTAGGACACCGGGATACACGTGATTGTCGAAGATCTGGCCGACCGGGTAGAGTTCCGCCATCGCTCTGATCTCTGGCACATCCATGCCGGCGATATTGAATGCGGTGACATCGAATCCGGTCGTCCCGGTATGGAAGTCGATCGCGGCGTCGGCGTTCGGCCGCAGCAGCCGGTTGAACAGGAGCCCGGCATGTCGGCTGGGCGCGGTTGCGCCGTTCTCGTTTCCGGGCCATTGGCGATTCATGTCGATTAGATCGATGCCCCTGCCCTGATTAGGCCATCTGCGCTGCATGCTTTCGAGAGCCGGGCTCGACACGTCCGTGACCGCCATCACCGTGCCCGACATCTCCGCCGGATCGAGCTGATTCATCACGGTCTGAACTGTGTGCACGGAACTCATCTCGTCGCCATGCACCCCACTGACCAGAACGACGCGCTTGCCCGGCTTTGCCCCCTTGGCGATCGTCACAGACACATACCAGTGCTGTCCGGTGGGCATCTCAACGCCCTGAAAATACAAAAAGTGCTTCTGCCCGGGTTCGAGGTCGTTGACGTCGAGCGCACTGACGACCTTTTTTCCGTGGATTGTGTCGCCGGTATAGACCGTTGCCGATGGCGCAGCCGGTGCCGGGTTATCAGAGGAAGTCGCTGAGTCCTGGGCGTTCGCAGAACCAGCGTCGGCCGCGAGAGCAACCGATGCGCCGACCGTTGCAATTGATGCGATCATGAAGTCACGGCGATCGAGGCGTTCTTCTGGCTTGCTTGGCATGATCGAGGCTCCTGACCGTGTGAGACGTTTCGGCACCAGACGTCGATTGTAGTCGTGCGGCCGAGCTTTTGGCTTTGCGATTTTGCCGCGTCGTTCGGCAAGACCCGCTCTCACTCTGAGCCGACTTTCCGTAAGCCGGAAAGTGGTCGCGGGCGGGTACCGAGCGTTAGACTCGATCCACTAACGCTGCGACTTCATCGACGCGGCATGCGCGGCCGTTGGCCGTTTCCTTGATGGTGCGGCGTGCTTCGGCGGTCGTGGCCGTCCTCGGCCATCAGCGTGGCAAGGATGCCTTCACGCAAGCCGCGGTCGGCGACCCGCAAACGCTGGCACGGCCAAGTCCTGAGTAGGGCCTCGAGAATGGCGCAGCCTGCGAGCACGAGATCGGCACGCTCCTGCCCGATGCAAGGTTGGGCCACGCGCTCCGCGTAGCTCATGGCGATGAGCTCGCTCGACACGGCGCGCACGTCCCGCGCGGCGAGCCAGCACCCATCGACGCGGGAGCGCTCATAAACCGGAAGCTTGAGATGGATGCCGGAGATCGTGGTCACGGTGCCCGAGGTGCCGAGGAAGTGAGCACGCTTGCGCGCAATCCTCTCGCCGAAGCGGTGCTTCGCCTCGAAGCCCTCGAGGCCCGCCATCACGTCCTCGACCATCGCCTCATAACTTTCGGGCGTGACTTCGCGGCCGCCATGGCGCTCGGCGAGATTGACCACGCCGATCGGCAATGACGTCCAGGCAGCGATGCAGGATTGAATGTCGACGCGATCGTGGAGCGTGCGGCGCCATGGCCGACCGAATCTGGCGAGGTCGAGCCAAATGAGCTCCGAGCTGCCGCCGCCGATATCGAACACGAGCGCCCAGTCGCAATTGCGATCGAGCAAGGAGGCGCAGCCGGAGACCGCAAGCTTGGCCTCGGTCTCTTGGCCGACAATTTCGATGGAGAGTCCAGTATCGTGGCGCACCCGTTCGATGAACTCGCCGCCGTTGGATGCGATGCGGCAGGCTTCGGTCGCAATCAGCCGCGAGCGCGTCACCGCCCTGCGGCTCATCTTCTCGGCGCAGACTTTCAGCGCCTCGATAGTGCGTTTCATGGCCGCCTCAGAGAGACTGCCAGTGGTCAATACGCCCTCGCCGAGGCGAATGATGCGCGAGAAGGCGTCGATGACGAGAAAGCCGCGACGCGAGGGTTTGGCGATGAGGAGGCGGCAGTTATTGGTGCCGAGATCGAGAGCGCCGTAGACGGAGGGTACGTGCGCCGGCTGCACGCCGGTGTCGTCCTTGCCCTGGGCTGCCCCCAAGAGGCCATCGGCCGGCGCGTTCGCCCGCGCCCTGGCTACGATCTGCGAGGGGCTCCCTCCCGCGCAGTTGCCCGTCTCGCTTCGCACCGAGGTCAAATCGCGCGAAGCTCTGGCAGCCGTGCGGGAATTGCCGCTCGGCCCACTCACAATATTCAAACCTCTGAGCTCAGGAGCCGCCCATACCTTTGATCCGCGGCCGGAGCGTTGATCTTATACGACTAATCTATCAAGCTATTGTGGCGCGTAAAGCAGCTTTTCCTCCTGCGCTCGCCGTCGGATTCGTTCGATCGGCGAGAAGCGATGCAAACGCGGGAAGTCGGAACGCGAGCCACATCGCTGACCAGGCAAACGCGACCGCGCCGAGCATCCAGGTCTGCCAGAAATCGAATCCTGATAAGCCGACCGCGCTGGCGACAGCGAAAAGTGCGTAGGCGCTTCCCTGGAAGAGGGGCGGCCAAGCGGAAACGACCCAAAGTCCAGCGACGCCGACACAAAGAAGAAGCACCGCGCCGATCGCACCGAGCTCGACCCAGGTCTGCAAGTAAATGTTGTGAGGATGGCCCGCCTCGCGGCCCTTCAAAGCATACGCATTGTGGCTCGGGTCGGCGGCATCGGAAGGGATCTTGAGATGCAGGTCCCGCGAGCCGCGAATGCCGATACCGGTAAGCGGGCGCTCGTAGACCTCGTCGGCAACATATTTCCAGATGTAGAAGCGCGCTGCGACGCTCGCCGGCGGAAGCCAGGTCCAATTCTCCCAGCCGAGCTTGTAGGGCAGTGAGCCGAGCGGAACGGCGAACAGCACGGCAATGATCCACGCCCCGAGAACCAGGAGGCGCGCCGACTTCAGCGATAGGGTGGCGAGCGCAAGTACGAGCGCGCCGATGAAGAACGCCATCACCGAGGTGCCGCTCTCCGACAGAAGGGTTATGACCGCAGTCACGACTACGAGCGCGGCGATAGCGGCGCGAGTGGCGGTCTTGGTGGGAAGTGCGGCAGTCAACAACAGGCTGGGAATGAGCAGAAGCACGAGGCTGGTGACGTTGCGATTGAGGACAAAGGCCGAGAGCTCGATGACTTTGCCGTGCTCGATCTTCATCTTCTTCGGTGTGATCTCGAAGACTTGCACGAGATGGTTATTGACGAAACGCATGACCGACTCGTGGAACACGATCTCGAACAAGAGGTACGCTGCGCCGATGATGAGACCGGCAAGAGCCGACTTCGCGAGCACGCGAGCCTCGACGCCCGTGCGCAACGAGTAGGATGCTGCGATCAAGAAGGCACTGATCGAGAGCGCGAGCACGGTGGCGGCTTTAGCGAGTCCGGCGAGGGGATCGGGTGCCCACAAGGCATTGATGAAGAGATAGGCGGTGAAGGTCGCGAGCGCAGCCGCGAAGGCCGTCTTGGCTAGCTTGAGCGGAAGCCTCGGCTCGACCGTAAAGACGTGAAAGGCGGCAACGACGGCGAACAGCCCTAAGAGCGCCGGCAACAATCGCGGCACGCCGCCGGCGGCAAAGCAGATCAGGCCGAGGAGAACCGCCTGAAGGCGGAATAGCAGGCGTGCCCCTCCTCCCCAATCGCGCAAGGCAGCGAAACCGAACGCCATATTACGCAAATCCCCTGCCCAAGCGGCCGCACGCATCGGCGGCGGGCTTCCCTCTTTTGCCCGCCGTCATCTTAGCAATTCCCGTGACGGCGGTGTGGCAGGGAACTTCTGTCGAGAATTTCGATTCCACCGCTTTCAATTGCGGTTTTTGTGTATGAAAGGGCCGAAAAATTACGGTCAATTA
>JBKPSQ010000110.1:0-12331 GCA_046735075.1 Pseudomonadota bacterium | reverse complement strand
TCCATAAGTTGAACAAGGTGATGGTAAGCCAGATGATGGCGAATGCCGCGGGCAGAGCTCTCGCCAGCACGCCGGAAAGGTTGGTGATCGCCTCCTCATTGAAGAGGGTGCCGTCGCGGTCGAGCTCCTTCAGCGTGCTGTGCTCGAGGATTTGGCGGATCGAATCCCGGTAAGCTTCCTGGTCGTAGCCGATCATGAGAACGAGAACGGCGGCGAGGAGCCCGGCCATCAGCGCGGCCCAGCCCACAATACGGCCGGGTGGATACCATTCGAGCGTCCTGACCACCTGGCCATCTGGCGTGGCTGCGGGACGCGACAGGAGTGCTAGGTGGGCGAGGAGGGCGGTGGGCGCAGCGATCGATAATGCAAACACTGCCGCAGTCACCGGCCCGAGGCTCGCGGCGATGACGACCGTGCCGCTCAGCGCCGATAACAATGCTGCCATGCCGCCCCAGCCGAGCCCGGCAAGGAAAAGCGGGAGCGGGGCAAGATAAAGGAGGATGCCGGCAAGCATTGTGGCCGTCGCGGCGGAGCCGAAGAGCGCCGCCGATACGAGGCCTGAACCTGCGCCGATAATGAGTGGAATTGGCATCGTTCTCGCTGTCCCGGTCTCTTGAAGAGCGGTTAGGGGAGGGGCTTTTTATCCTCCCCAACTTTCTAATTCAGTGCCGCCGGACAAAACCCGGCGACCATGTGATGATAACGACTTCCTATTGAATGAGGTAGGGGAGAAGGCCGAGGAAGCGCGCGCGCTTGATGGCGCGGGCGAGCTCGCGCTGCTTTTTGGCGGAAACTGCGGTGATCCGGCTCGGCACCATCTTGCCGCGCTCAGATACGTAGCGCTGCAGCAGCTTCACGTCCTTGTAGTCGATCTTGGGCGCCTTATCGCCCGAGAACGGGCAGGTCTTGCGCCGGCGATAGAAGGGCCTGCGCGCCTGGACTTGCGTCATGCTCATCAGGAATCCTCCTCGCCTTCAGTAATATCGCCGCCTTCAACCTCTGCGCCGCCGCGCGGCTCGCGTGGGCCATGCTCGCGATCGCGGTCACGAAAATCGCGCCTGCCACCACGCCGACCGTCGCGATCACGGTCGCCACGATCACCTCGGCCCTCGCGCTCGTCGCGGTCGGCCCGGCGCATCATGGGTGAGGGTCCTGCCTCGTGCTCATCCACTCTCACAGTGAGAAAACGGATGATATCGGTGGACAGCCGCTCCTGGCGCTCAAGCTCCGTCACAGCATCGGGCGGCGCGTCAATATTCATCAGCGTATAATGCGCCTTGCGGTTCTTCTTAATGCGGTAGGCGAGGGATTTCAGCCCCCAATATTCGGTCTTGCCCAGCTGCCCGCCGCGCTCCTCGAGGATCGAGCGAAAACTTTGCACGAGGGCGTCGACCTGCTGCGCTGAGATGTCCTGCCGCGCCAGGAAAACGTGTTCGTATAGAGGCATGAAATGCCTTTCCTTCTTTGTTTGCTCCGGCGCGAAGCCTCGCCTGGGCGATTTCAGAAGGAAAGGCCCAAGTGACGACCCAGAGAGCGGAGACACGGGAGGGCGGCTTATCGCCTGCCGCTTCGAAGCGGTCCTCCGTTCAGCCTCCGACCGGAGCGGTTGCTGGTGGCGTCTTATAAGACTTCGCCCCGCGTTTGCAAGCCCGCCAGGGGACCTTCGCTATTGCGGGGTCGATGTCGCCTTGCACTCTGTCTCTTTATTGTCGGTCACCGAGAACGCCTTGCAATTCGACTGGCCGTACACCTCGATGACCCCGACCTTCTCGATAGGCGCATCCTTGTATTCCAGGGTGAAGCTGACCGGCGTGACCTCTTGCTTGGTCATATCCTGAGACGGCCGCCCCTTGGCGTCGAAGGAGAAAACCAGATCCTTGGGATCGCCCATGCGCGGCGCCAGTTGAAACTCGCTGAAGCCGGGCGATGGTGCGGATGCGTTCACCGTGATGGCGATCGTCGGCGAATCCGATTTGTTGATGACGACGGAAATGCTTTCGACTGAGGAAAGCTGAACGAGCGCAGGGTTAGGAGGTAGCTTCGACTTCCAGGGCCAGGTCTCAGGCTCGGCGGCGAGAAGCGACAGGCTTGTGGTCATCACCGCGGCAGACGCGACCATCGCGCCGATGACAGTAGGGCGTTTCATGATTGTCTCCCTTGAACTCTTCTCTTTGGTATCTGCCTGTGGGTCTTTCTAGCATGTGGGGGTCTGGGGGAAGTCTTTATCTTTCGGTCTGTTGCGGTTCGCGCGCTTTTGCCGCTTGCCGCAACGACGGCGATGGCCGGCCGGGCTTCGCTTGACAGAAAAGATTGAAACAGTGTCTTTGCCCCATCTCCGACACATCGAAATGACCCCACTTTATGAGCATCGCCTTCATTTTTCCTGGTCAGGGAAGCCAAGTCGTCGGCATGGGCGCCGAACTGGCCAAGGCCTATCCTGAGGCGCGCGCCGTCTTCGATGAGGTTGACACTGCTCTCGACCAAAATCTGTCGCGGCTCATGTGGGAGGGCCCCGACAACGAGCTCGTTCTCACCGAGAATGCGCAGCCCGCTTTGATGGCGGTCTCGCTCGCGGTCATGCGCGTTCTTGCCAGCAAGGGTCTAAAGCTTCAGGACAACGTCGCCTACGTCGCCGGCCATTCGCTCGGCGAATATTCTGCGCTCGCCGCGGCAAAAGCCCTCACCCTTGGCGATACGGCACGTCTCTTGAAGACGCGCGGCCGAGCTATGCAGGAGGCGGTGCCGGTGGGCGAAGGGGCAATGGCGGCCCTTCTCGGCGCCGACCTCGAAAAGGCACAAGAGCTGGCGAAGGCAGCTTCGCAAGGGCAAGTGTGCGCCGCCGCTAACGACAACGCGCCTGGTCAAGTTGTGATCTCGGGCGCTAAGTCGGCGATCGATCGGGCGGTTGCTCTCGCCCCCAAGTTCGGCGCCCGCCGGGCCGTGTTGCTGCCGGTGAGCGCGCCATTCCATTGCGCGCTGATGGAGCCGGCGGCAGACGCCATGCGGGAGGCTTTGGCAAACGTGAAGATTGAAACGCCCGCCGTTCCCATAATTGCCAATGTACTGGCTGCGCCCATCACCGATCCTGAAGCCATCAGGGCACGACTGATCGAGCAGGTGACGAGCATGGTCAGATGGCGAGAGACGATGCTTTATCTCGGATCGAACGGGGTCGGCATCGTCTACGAAGCAGGAGCCGGGCGCGTGCTCACCGGCATTGCGCGACGCTTCGATGGACTCGATGCGCGAAGTGTGGGAACGCCGGAAGAGCTCGAAGCCGCTTCAACCGCGCTGGCTTAGAGTCCCGTAAAGAAGGAGAGCGTCATATGTTCGACCTGACAGGGAAGGGAGCGCTGGTGACCGGTGCCTCTGGCGGCATCGGCGGCGCCATTGCTAAGGCGCTGCACGGGCAGGGGGCAACCGTGGCGATCTCCGGTACGAATAAGGAAAAGCTCGAGTCGGTAGCCGGCGAGCTCGGTTCGCGTGTGTTCGTGCTGCCTTGCGACCTCCGCGACCGGCAGGCCGTAGCCAAACTTGCCGACGAGGCCGAGAAGACGCTCGGCCAGACCGATATTCTCGTCAACAATGCCGGCATCACTCACGACAACCTGTTCATGCGCATGAAGGACGAGGAGTGGGACGACGTCATCCTCGTCAACCTTACCTCGGTGTTTGTGCTCACCCGCGGCATTCTCCGAGGCATGATGCGCCGCCGCTACGGCCGCATCGTCAACATCGCCTCGATTTCCGGCGTTCTCGGGAATCCTGGCCAACCCAATTATGCCGCGTCGAAAGCGGGCCTGGTGGGCATGACCAAGTCTCTGGCACGCGAGGTAGCGAGCCGGGGCATCACCGCCAACGCCATTGCCCCAGGTTTCATCAAGACCCCCATGACCGACGCCTTGACCGAGAAGCAGGTCGAGGGTATCGCCGCCGCGATCCCGGCCCAGACCTTCGGCAAGCCCGAGGATGTAGCGGCAGGCGTAGTTTTCTTCGCTAGTTCAGAGGCATCCTACGTCACCGGTGAAACGATGCATATCAACGGCGGCATGGTCATGGTGTAAGCCTTCCCTGGCAAAGGCTTGGAGGAGTGGCTTCAGGAGGATTGGCAAGCATTTTTCCCGCGGGCGGAGCGTCTGGCAAAGGCCTCTAAACTATGGTACCCAAACCACCGCTCCGTGGGGGCTTGACAAAAGACAATCCCGCCGCGATCAACCCTCGTAACTTACCGCTCGGGAATTTAGGCCGTGAGCCGCGAGCTCGGGGGGAGGTGCGAGGCCTTTTTATTGTAAAGCGAGGGACGGTGAGGCGGAAATGAGCGATATCTCGGAGCGCGTAAAGAAGATCGTGGTGGAGCATCTCGGAGTGGAGGCCGACAAGGTCACCGAGAATGCGAGCTTCATCGACGACCTTGGGGCCGACAGCCTCGACACCGTCGAGCTGGTCATGGCGTTCGAGGAGGAGTTCGGCTGCGAGATCCCTGACGATGCGGCAGAGACCATCCTCACCGTCGGCGACGCGATCAAGTTCCTGGAGAAGAATACGGCCGCTTGACGCGACTTTGCGCGGGGCCCAATCGCACCCGTCGTGACATAAGTAGCCCCCAAACGGCTCGGCAACAGGTCCCCTCATGGATCACGCGAAGGCGCGATGCGACGTGTCGTCATCACAGGTTTAGGCCTCGTCTCCCCGCTCGGCTGCGGCTACGAGACGACCTGGGAGCGCCTGACTGCGGGCAAGAGCGCCACGCGCCGCATCGAAAATTTCGACGTATCCGATCTCACCTGCCAAATCGCCTGCCAAGTCCCCCACGGGGACGGCTCCGACGGCACTTTCAACGCCAATGATTGGATGGAGCCGAAGGAGCAGCGCAAGGTCGATGAGTTCATCGTTTATGCCATGTCCGCGGCGACCCAGGCTCTGAAGGATGCAGGCTGGAAGCCTACCGCCTATGAGGACCAAATCCGTACCGGTGTCTTGATCGGCTCGGGCATCGGCGGCTTGCAGGGTATCGAGAAGACGTCGTTGCTGCTTGCCGAGAAGGGGCCGCGTCGCGTCAGTCCATTCTTCATTCCCGGACGTCTCATCAATCTTGCAGCGGGTTACGTGTCCATCGAGCACGGACTCAAAGGGCCGAACCACGCGGTGGTGACCGCCTGCTCTACCGGGGCGCATGCGATCGGCGATGCCTCGCGCCTGGTTGCACTCGGGGACGCCGATGTGATGCTCGCCGGCGGCACGGAGTCTCCGGTCTGCCGCCTCGCCATCGCGGGCTTCGCCGCCTGTCGCGCGCTCTCAACCAATTTCAACGATCAGCCGGAGCGCGCTTCACGGCCTTACGACCGCGACCGCGACGGCTTCGTCATGGGCGAGGGGGCCGGCGTGGTTGTGCTTGAGGAATTCGAGCACGCCAAAGCACGCGGCGCGCGCATCTATGCCGAAGTCATCGGCTACGGTCTCTCCGGTGATGCTTTCCACATCACCGCGCCGGCCGAGGACGGCGACGGTGCCTATCGCTGCATGGTAGCGGCAGTGAAGCGCGCAGGCATCGATCCGGCCGATATCGATTATATCAACGCACACGGCACCTCGACACCGATGGGCGACGAGATCGAGCTTGCTGCGGTGGAGAGGCTGTTTGGCAACGCTACTGGCAAAGTCTCCATGTCTTCGACCAAATCGGCGATCGGTCACCTGCTCGGAGCTGCGGGGGCGGTCGAGGCAATCTTTTCCGCGCTTGCCATTCGCGACAACTTGGCGCCGCCGACACTCAATCTCGACAATCCTTCCGTTGCCACTGCGATCGACCTCGTACCGCACCAAGCGAGACGCAGAACGATCGACACCGTGCTCTCGAATTCCTTCGGGTTCGGCGGAACTAACGCCTCTTTGATCCTGCGCCGTTGCGACGCTTGATCTGCCGCGCGCAGCCATTGGTCGAACCTCCCTTTCGCCATATTTCGCCGTCAATTGGTTGAAGGCTATCCGCAGGGCAAGTTGCCATGTCGTTGACGAAGGACTTTTCGGGGACGGCAAACGACAACGAGGATCTCAACCAGCCAGCCCTGACCGGCCGGCAGGTCACCACCGTCCTCCCGCGCAGCCCGATCGAGGCGCTGGAGCCGGTCCGTCCGCCGGAACCGCCCGACCACGACGAGCCTGAGCCAAAACAGCATCCCTTCCTCGGGATGCTCGACGGCCTCTTCACGTTTTTCTTTATTTTGGCCTGTCTGTTCGTAGGCGTCTTCTACTGGATCAAGGTGCAATTCGATAAGCCTGGTCCGCTGCCCACCTCGACGGTTATCGCCATCCCGCGGGGCGAGGGGGTTAGCGCAATCGCCGAGCGGCTCGAGCGCGACGGCGTGATTGACGACCGGCGCGTGTTCATGACCAGCATCATCTACTTCATGTATGTGAAGGGGCAGGGCAGCCTGAAGGCTGGCGAATATGAGTTTCCCAAATATGCGAGCATGCGCCAGGTGCTCGACACGCTCGTCGAAGGCAAGTCGATCGAACATAAAGTGACGCTGGCGGAAGGGCTGACCACGCAACAGATCGTCGACAAGATCAGGGCGAATCCCGATCTCCATGGCGACATCGCCGAAGTCCCGGCCGAAGGCACTCTGCTCCCCGATACCTATAAGTTCGGCAAGAATGACACGCGGCAAGACATCATTGAGCGCATGCAAGCCGCGCAAGCGAAGTTCCTCGCCAAGGTCTGGCAAGAGCGCGACGACGACATCGTGGTAAAGACGCCGGAAGAGGCAATGATCCTCGCCTCGATCGTGGAGAAGGAAACCGGCCGCGCCGACGAGCGTCCGCGCATTGCGCGCGTATTCCAGAACCGGCTGAAGAAGAACATGCGACTGCAATCCGATCCTACCATCATCTACGGCCTGGTGGGCGGAAAGGCGGTTCTCGATCATCCCATTCAGCAGGATGAAGTCGATCGTGAGACGCCTTATAACACCTACAAAATCAATGGCTTGCCACCAACGCCGATCGCCTGTCCCGGACGCGCGTCGATCGAGGCGGTGCTGAAGCCCGCCAAGACCAAGGACCTCTATTTCGTTGCCGACGGAAGTGGCGGCCATGTGTTTGCTGCTTCGCTCGAGGAGCACAACAGGAACGTGGCGAAGTGGCGCGTCGTGGAGCGTGAGATCCGGGCTAAAGAGGCCGAGGAAGCGGCGGCACAAGCCGCGGCTGCGGCGCAAGGCGAGAGTGCGACTGACGCACAAAACGGCTCGGCCGCTGATGTGGCGCCGGGCAATGCCGGCGTGCAGCCGAAGATCGCGGGAACGGCCGTTGCCAAAGGCGCTTCAGGCGCGATGGCGGCAGATCCCGCGGCCCCGTTGGCCGATCCCGATGCGCTCGGCGGCGCGCAGAATCCGTTTTCGCCCGAAGGCGCCCAAGACGATGACGTGCCACCCAAGCCGCTCCGCAATCCTAAGCGCTAGCCCGCGCGGCTGCCCAAAAAACTTGCGACTCGGCTTATAAGCGGCGAGGCTCAAGTTCACCCGTCGCAAGGCTTGACCCCCGCATGACCCTCAAGAGCATGACTGGCTTCGCCCGCGCTGACGGCGTGCATGCGGACACGAACTGGTCTTGGGAGGCGCGCAGCGTCAATGGGCGCAGTCTCGAACTCCGCCTTCGTCTCCCTGCCGGCTTCGAAGGACTTGAGATCAAGGCCCGAGGTTTGGCTCAGGAGAAGCTCGCCCGCGGCAATTGCACCCTGAACCTCGGTGTTAGGCGCGAAGCAGGCAGGACCGAGATTCGCCTGAACGAGGCGGCGCTCGCCCAGGCGCAAGCGGTGGCGGAACGTGCACAAACCCTGACCGGTCTCAAGGCCGCGCGCCTCGATACATTACTGTCGACGCGCGGCGTCGTCGAAGCGGCCGAGGCTGAGGAGAGCGAGGAAGCGCAGGCCGCGCTCTACCGTGCGCTCCTAGCAGGGCTAGCCAGCGTGCTCGATGAGCTCGTGCGCGCCCGGAAGGCTGAGGGCGAGCGACTTCAGGCCGTGATCTCAAAACAGCTTGCGACGATTGGCATTCTCATTGAGCGTGCCGCCGCGGCAGCCGCCCGCCAGCCAGAGGCGATAGCCATGCGGCTCGCCGAGCAGATCGCGCGCCTCGCAGAGGCCGGCGCCGGGCTCGACCCCGAGCGGGTTTATCAGGAAGCTCTTCTGCTTGCTGCCAAGGCTGATATCCAGGAAGAGCTCGACCGCTTGCGCGCCCATTTAGCGGCTGCGATTGAGCTCGTCGAAAGCGATCAACCGGTCGGCCGCAAATTTGAATTTCTCGCTCAGGAGTTCAATCGCGAGGCAAATACCATTTGTTCCAAGGCTTCAGACATCGAGATCAGCCGCGCCGGGATCGAGCTCAAGACCGTCATCGATCAGCTGCGCGAGCAGATTCAGAACATCGAATAGCTGAAAGCCATGGACAAAATCGGCATCACCAGAAGGGGACTCATGCTGGTGCTGTCCTCGCCGTCGGGCGCGGGTAAGACCACGATTGCCCGCAAGTTGCTCGAAGAGGATCGAAGTCTCGAGATATCCGTTTCCCACACCACGCGCAAAAAGCGGCAAGGCGAAAAGGACGGCAAGGACTACCACTTCATCGACCGCGACGCCTTCACCAAGATGCGCGATCAGGGCGATTTCCTCGAATGGGCAGTAGTATTCGACAATTATTACGGCACAACGCGAAAGCCGGTCGAAGAGGCACTCGCGGCGGGCCGCGATGTGTTGTTCGACGTCGACTGGCAGGGAGCCGCGAGCTTGCGGGCCAAAGCCAAAGACGACGTCGTTACGGTGTTCGTGTTGCCGCCCACCGCGGCAGATCTCGAACAGCGTCTTAATGTGCGGGCCCAGGATCCTCCCGAGGTTGTGCGCCGAAGGATGCTGGGCGCGAGCAACGAGATCCAGCATTGGACCGAATATGATTATGTCGTCATCAATTACGACGTCGACCGGTCAGCCGCGGCAATTCGTTGCATATTGGCTGCCGAGCGCCTGCGCCGCACACGGCTCACAGGGCTTAAAGGCTTCGTGCAGAATTTGCTCGCCCAGCTCTAGCGTCGCGCCTGTCTGAGCGCGTTGGCGATTCGGCAAAAATCGGCCACGGCAAGTTCCTCGGCTCGCGCGGTCGGGTCGATGCCGAGTCCCACCAGAATGTCCTCGCTGTGGGGGGCGAGCTGGCGCAGCGAAGAGCGCAGCATCTTTCGCCGCTGTCCGAAGGCCGCGGCCGTAACCTTCTCCAACTCATTCACGTCGCAAGCCGGCTCGAGCTTCGCTCGCGGCACCAGCTCGACCAGCGCAGAGTCGACTTTGGGCTTCGGCGTAAAGGCGGCACCGGGCAACGTGAACAGGATGCGCGGTTCTGTGCGCCATTGCGACAGCACGGCGAGACGTCCGTAATTCTTGCTGCCCGGCTTGGAGACGATGCGGTCCGCGACCTCGCGCTGAAACATGAGCACGAGCCGGTCGAACCAAGGCGGCCAGGGCTCGGTCTTCAGCCAACCAACGAGGAGTGGGGTGGCGACGCTGTAGGGGAGATTGGCAACGACGCGAGCAGGCGAAGCAGGCTCCAATTCCGCATAGTTCACCTCGCGTGCGTCGGCCGCGACGATTTCGAGCCTCCCAGGATAGAGCGCGGCGATATCCGTCAGAGCGGAGAGACAGCGCGCATCCCGTTCGATGGCAATGACCCGTGAAGCGCCTTCCAGAAGGAGGGCGCGTGTAAGTCCTCCCGGGCCGGGGCCGATCTCGACAATAGTTGCGCCGTCGAGTGAACCCGCTGCGCGCGCGATGCGGCGCGTGACATTGAAGTCGAGCAGGAAATTCTGACCCAGGCTCTTCTTTGCCGAGAGGCCCGAAGAGCGGATCACGTCGCGGAGCGGCGGCAAGCCGTCAGGCGTGCTCACGCGCGTATCTCTCGGCATGCCGGCTCATCGTATCCGCAAGGCGAAGCGCTTCGATCAGGCTTCTTGGATTGGCCTTGCCAGTACCGGCGATGGCGAAGGCCGTGCCATGGTCCGGTGAGGTGCGCACAAAGGGAAGCCCGAGCGTGACATTGACGCCTTCCTCGAAGGCGAGCGTCTTTAATGGCACGAGCGCCTGGTCGTGATACATGCAGATTGCCGCGTCGTAGCTCCCGCGAGCACCCGCGTGAAACAGGGTGTCGGCAGGATACGGCCCGGTGACGTGAAAGCCCTTGGCGCGCGCCGTCTCGATTGCGGGCAGTATGGTCTCGATCTCCTCGCGGCCGAGGCTTCCTTCCTCTCCAGCGTGGGGGTTCAGCCCGCTCACCGCAAGCCGCGGTCGCTCGATTCCGAAAAATCGGCCGAGATCACGCGCGGTAATCTCGATAGTCGCAACGATGAGTTGCTTGGTCAGGGAACGGGGAACCTCCTTCAAGGGGATGTGGATCGTAACCGGCACCACCTTGAGCGCGCCGGAGGCGAGCATCATGACCGGATGCGGAGCCTGCTTTCCGGAGCCAGCAAGGGAAGCGAGATATTCGGTGTGTCCCGGAAAGGCAAAGCCGCCGCGATAAAGCATCGCTTTGCTGATGGGATTGGTAATCACGGCGCGTGCCTCGCCGTTCTGGACGAGGCGAACGGCCTGTTCGATCGAATTCTGAATGGCAGGTGCGGCGGCTTCGTCCGGACGGCCAGCCTCCACTGTCCCGGTCACTATGACCGGAAGAACGGGAAGCTCCTCGGCGAAGCGTTCCTCTGCAACAACCGGATCCGAAACAGTCGCGACCGGCACTCTCAAACCGAGGGCTTCGGCCCGCGCCGCAAGCACGTTCGGATCGCCGAGCAGCACGAAAGGCGGAATCGCCTCCTGCTCTCGCGCGAGCCAGGCGAGCAACGTGATATCAGGCCCAATCCCGGCGGGGTCGCCAAGAGTGAGCGCCAGGGGACGTTCGGCCAGGGCCATGGCCCCGGGCTAGCACGAATAGGCCGTCAGCGGTATTCGATGAAGGCATCCTGACGGAGAGCTCGCAGCAGCCGCTCGGCGCGGAGTCCCATCTCCTCGTTCATCAGCTTCCGCTGCGTTTCCTCGCGCGTCTTGTCGTCGCCCCTGACCGAGCGCTTGCCGCATACAGCGTACATCTCGACCGCAGAAGCGGTGAGAGTAGGGGGCGTCATCTGGCCCATCTTGGCATTCATCACCAAGAGCCGCGCCGGCTGGACCAACGACGTAGGCTGCTGGTCCGCAAGAGTCTTGATGGTTGCCCCTTCGACGCCTTTGGTGAGGTCGGCGCAAGACCCGAAATGGGCGCGTACGCTTTCGGCTGCAGCAAGTCTTTCGGCGATGGTCTTCTGATCGGCGCCGGCGGGAACCTCGTAGCGCACTTGGCGAAGCTGAAGCGCTGTCTCGGCCGGACTGCCGCTTGGCTGCTCACCAGCGCCCGCGTCAGACAGCGCCTTGTCGACGTCGGCATCGCCGATCTGGATTTCGCGCCGGAATTTTTGGCGCACCACATTCTGCCACATCAATTGTGATTTGATGCGATCCTTCAGCGTTTTGATGTTGACGCCGGCCTTGCCGAGCGCTGTGGCGAGGCCGTCCACATCGAGGTTGTTCTTCTTGGCCATATCCTCGACGATCGTGTTCACATCATCGTCGTCGACCGAGACGCTGAGCTTGCGGCCTTGCTGCATTTGCAGCCGTTCGTCGATGAGCTGATCGGTTGCTTTCTTTTTCAGCTCGGGGGAGGGCTGTTGCTGCGTGGTGATGGCGAGGAAACGCTCGCGCTGATCGACGTCATAGTCGGAAATCGGGTCGTCGTTGACGAGGACAACAATCGAAACTTCCTGCGCCTCGCCGATAGTCGCGGCAACAGCCAGTAAAACAACAAGCAACACGGCCGCGAGTAGGCCCGCGCCGTATGACAAACCACCATATGAACGAACCTTCGTCGATGCGGCCTTGTTAGTTTCTCGACAGTGACGAGACATAAATCCGTGCCTACTGGTTGGTGTCGGTGCCGCTCGGCCCAAAGACGTCCGTGGCCGAAGTCGCGACCTGATAGGTGCCGAGATATTTCAGACTGAAGTTCACGAGGAAGCGCTCGTCGGGCTCGATGTCCTGATCTTCGATGAAGGACCGCTGATACGTCACGTCGAGCATGAAGCAGTCGTCCTGATAGCGCACGCCGAGACCGTCCGTGATGGTCTGGTCACTCTCGATGTCATAGCGAAGATTGCCGAGCAGCGACCAATCTTTGGTGAGCGCCAGGACGGCCGCAGTCAGTACCTCTTCGCGCGGCTCGCCAGCAGCAAGGCCGGGCTCGCCGGTGACGTCGGCATAGTTCACCCT
>JBKPSQ010000109.1:0-26865 GCA_046735075.1 Pseudomonadota bacterium | reverse complement strand
ATCCGCACTTTGTCATCGTTCTGGGCGAGCTTGAGCACATCGGGGAGAGCTCGCTTGCAGAAGCCGCAATTGTAATCGAAGAATTCGACCACGCTCACGTCGCCGTTCGGATTCCCGCCGGTGTGGGCAAGCGGAGAGCGAAAGATTGCCTCGGCATTATCACCGACGACTTTCTGCTGCTTCTCGGCTTGCTCAGCAGCCTGCCGCTTATCGAGCTCGGTGGTCATCTCGACCAAGATCTCGGGATTCTTGGTAAGGTAATCGCGTACGACGTTGACCACTCGTCGCTCATCGAACGACGACACGTTCACGACCCCCGGCGCGAGCCTCCAAATAAGGGCGATGGTTGCCGCCGTCACGAGTGCCGCCACAACGGCAGCCACCAAGGCGGTGGCAAGGCCTGTCTTCAAGTTCATGCTAGGGGTCTCCGGGCTAAATTAGTTGGTTCTTGGCACTTCAAAAGCGAGGATGTCGTCGGCCTTGATCCAGTTGGGCGTGCCGTCGACAAACCCGGCTTTGGCGCGTTTGGCTTGCTGCTTGGCAAGCCTGAGCTGCCCTTCATAGAAATAGGCTTCAGCCGATGCAAGCTCGGCTTGGGCCATGTATTGCTGCTTGGCGCCAGCGGCCTGGGCCTCTGCCTTCCTGGCATAAGCCGCAGCGAGCTGGCGGTAACCCATTGCTGAGCTATCCTCTCTCGCGAGCGCCGTCTTGAGGTTGGAAATGGCCTCGTCGACGAGCTTGGGGTCATTGGTTCCAAGCAGCGCCTGGCCCAGCATGACGCGGATCAGCGGCTCGTTGCCATCGATCGCCACGGCTTGGCGAAGAGGGGGAACGGCGGCGGCTGGCTTCCCGCTTTCGAACAGGAACTGCCCTTTGATCTCGTAGAAGTAGGGCCAGTCGGGCTTAGCCGCGATCAGGGCGTCGATCTGCGGCATGGCGGCCTGAATGCCTGATTGGCGGTAGGTGGCGATCGCCCGCGCGTACATGGCCGGGAGCGTCTGATCGCTTTGTGGATAGCGGTTGAACACGATCTGCGGTTGATCGAGGAAGCCATAGAGCTTCGCCCGTATCAGGTCGTGACGGAACTGGAGTTCGGGCGGATCGACATTGTTGTAATACGGGCTCGACATGACGAGTTCGCGGAGCTGCACGAGGCGCTGTTGCGGAAGCGGATGCGATTGCAAGTAGGGATTGATCCCCTGCACGCCGATCAATTTTTGTCCCATGTTCTCGAAAGTTTCGAGCATGCCGCGCCCGGATTGATGAGTGGCGTTGAGGAAGGTCACGCCGGCTTGGTCGGCCGACGATTCCTCGTCCTGGCGATAAGCGAGGATGCTGCGCAAGGCTGCGTCGGTGCCGCCATAGGCGGCCCCCATGCCGGCCTGACCAAGACCGGGAGCGCCGCCGATGGCGCCAGCCGCCATGGCGGCGAGCCCCAGGAGCTGCAGCATGAGGGCGGCAGATTTTGCCTTCGACATCTGCGTGCGGAGCCGCGCGAGATGGCCGCCGGTGATGTGGCCACTCTCATGCGCGATGACCCCGATCACCTGGTTCGGTTTGGTCGCGTCCATCAGCGTGCCGGCGTGGATGAACATGTTATGGCCGTCCACCACGAAGGCGTTGAAGCTCCGATCGTTGACGATATGGATCTCGATGCCTTGCGAGCCGAGGCCAGCGGCAGCGAAGATCGGCTTGGCGTAGATGCGGACAAGCGACTCCGTCTCGGCGTCGCGGATCAGGCCTGCGGCTTCCGCCGAGGTCGAGGTGATGAGTGCGGCGGCAAGCCCCGTCACCAGGCCCGTGCGAAGCCGCCGCAGGGCAGGGTGGGATTCGGATTGAGCATGAACGGGCATGGGTCGACTTGACCGTATATGCTTAGCGAAGGCCGGCAATTAACGCCCGTTTGCCTCCCCGCGGCCGGCAAAACAGGCGGGGTGGGCGCTTGACGCCACGTCTTTGCCAAACTCGGCTTTGATTGGCGTTTGAATACGGCGACACCGTGACAGGTGATGCTTGCCAACCTTACCAAAAAGCGCGATTCCGATGGGCATGAACGAGTTTGTGTTAACCGCGCCAAAGGCCGAAGGCCTGCCGCGACCACTCTCCAGGCGCAGCGCGATTGACCCCTTCATCGTCATGGACGTGATGGGCGAGGCGAACGCGCGCGAAATTGCTGGTGATGACATTATTCATATGGAGGTGGGCCAACCTGCGACGCCGGCACCGAGGCCCGCGCGAGAGCGGGCCAGGCAAGCGCTCGAGACTGAGCGTCTCGGCTATACCGAAGCCCTCGGTATCCCGAAGCTCAGGCAGAGCATCGCGCGCTATATGACCGAGCGTTACGGCGTCGCGGTGAGACCCGAGCGGGTGATCGTAACGGCAGGCTCGTCTGCTGGATTTGTAGTCGCCTTCCTCGCCCTTCTCGACCAAGGCGACAGCCTCGGCCTGCCGTCGCCAGGCTATCCCTGCTATCGGCAGATCCTGAAGGCTTTGAATATTCGCCCGATGCTAGTCGAAACATCCGGCCAGGGCCGGTGGATGCCGACCGCCACCGATGTCGAGCGCCTTGCGACGGAAAAGGCCGCAGGGCTGTTGCTTGCCAGCCCCAACAACCCGACCGGGACCATGGCACTCGGCCCACGCCTCGCCGAGATCGCCGAGGCCTGCCGGCGCCATCGCCTCTGGCTCATATCCGACGAGATCTATCATGGCCTCGAATACGAGGCGGCAGCCGAGACCGCGCTCGCCCATTCCGAGGAGGCGATCGTCATCAACAGCTTTTCGAAATATTTCAGCATGACCGGATGGCGGATCGGCTGGCTCGTGGTTCCTGAGGCGCTTGTGAGACCTATCGAGCGGCTCACCCAAAATCTTTACATCTCGCCGCCGGCGATCTCGCAGGTGGCAGCGCTCGGCGCCTTCGACGGGATCGAAGAGCTTGAGGGGATCAAAGCAGGCTACGCGCGAAACCGCGCGCTACTGCTTGAAGAGCTGCCGCGCGCAGGGCTCTCATCCATCCTTCCCGCCGACGGAGCCTTTTATCTTTATTCCGATGTCAGCCGCTTCACATCCGACAGCGAAGCGTTCGCCAAATCGATGCTTAAGGATATCGGCGTCGCGGTGACGCCGGGTATCGACTTCGATGCCGAGCGTGGCCGGAGCTACGTCCGCTTTTGTTACGCAGGACCCGAGGCTCGCATGCGCGAGGCGGCGCGCCGTATCAACAGCTGGCTAAAGGGCAAATAGGAAGCGCGCCCAGCGCGCTTCCTTATCTAACTAACGGCGCCACCAGCCTCGGCGGGGCGGCGCTTCGGGCTCGTCTTGACGTTTGCCGGCAGGTTCCTCGGTGGGAGCTGATGCCTCACTGGACGTGGTTGCCGTCTCGAAGACGCGCTCCGGCTCGCGGCGGGTCCGATCCGGAAGCTCTCGGGCAGGAGCGTCCTCTGCGTGCTTGTGAACAGAATGCTCCGAACCGTTCTGGCGGAGCCTGCCTTCAAAGCCCGGATCACCGTCATGCCTCTGTGCGACGGCGGGTTCGCGGGCTTGGAGCTCTTCGCGAGTCTCACGCGGAGTTTCGGCGGCGCCCTGCGCACCAGGTTGCCTTTGACCACGGCCGCGGCGTCCGCCACGACGCCCTCTGCGGCGCGGCCCTTTGCGAAGTTGCGACTCAGAACGGCCCTCAGAGTCGGCCATCTCATCGGTTTCGGTCTCGGCTCTTTCGACCGCGATTGGCTCTTCCTCTACCACCCGTTCTTCGGAAGTATGCGAACGATGCGTGTGTTCGGCACCGCCCTCCTGATAGCGCCCGCCACCTCCTCTCCGCCGCCTCCGTCTTGACCGCCGATGACCTTGCTCGCCTTCGCTTTCAGCCTGTTGCGTGGGCGCGGGGGAAAGCAGAGCTGCGGTTTGAGGCGGCTCGTGATGATGCGCCCAGTCCATATGCACCACTGTGCCCCCGCCATTGGTGATCTCGCCCTCCGCGGCGCGTTCGATCACGAATTGCGAGATGTGCATGTCCTCATCGGCAGTCACCACGATGGGGACTCGGTAGCGCTGCTGAATATCATTCAGGTGCGCACGTTTCTGATTGAGAATATAGAGGGCAACATCAACCGCTGTCGTGGCGACCAGCGGCACGACGCCGTCGGTGATGAGCCGATCCTCGATCGACCGCAGGATGTCGAGCGCGACCGATTCGACCGAGCGCACGATTCCGGTCCCTTGGCACATGGGACAGGGCTTGGTCGATCCTTCGAGCATGCCGGTCCTGAGGCGCTGACGCGACATTTCCAACAAACCGAAATGACTGATGCGCCCAACCTGAATGCGTGCTCGGTCATTGCGCAGTGCCTCCTTCAGCCGGCGCTCCACCAGCCGATTGTTGCGCCGCTCGTCCATATCGATGAAGTCGATGACGATGAGGCCCGCGAGGTCGCGCAAGCGAAGCTGCCTGGCGATCTCCTCGGCAGCCTCGAGATTGGTCTTGAGCGCAGTGTCCTCGATATTGTGTTCCCGCGTCGCCTTGCCGGAGTTGACGTCGATCGAGACAAGCGCCTCGGTCTGGTTGATTACGATATAACCGCCCGACTTCAGCACAACCTGGGGTGAGAACATCGCCGCAAGCTGCCGCTCGACCTGATAGCGGATGAAGATCGGCTCCGGCTCTTTATAGGGCTTCACGTTCTTGGCATGGCTCGGCATCAGCATGCGCATAAAGTCCTTGGCCTCGCGATAGGCATCGTCGCCTGCGACCAACACCTCATCGATGTCCTTGTTGTAGAGGTCGCGGATCGAGCGCTTGATCAGGCTGCCCTCCTCATAAACGAGGGCCGGCGCGGTCGATTTCAGTGTGAGATCGCGCACGTTCTCCCACAGCCTCAGCAGATAGTCGTAATCGCGCTTGATCTCGGTCTTGGTGCGCTGCGCTCCGGCTGTGCGAATGATGAGTCCCATACCCTCCGGTACTTCCAACTCACCGGCGATCTCGCGCAGGCGCTTGCGGTCGGTCGGATTGGTGATCTTGCGCGAGATGCCGCCGCCGCGCGCCGTATTGGGCATGAGCACGGTGTAGCGGCCGGCAAGCGAAAGATAGGTGGTCAGTGCCGCACCTTTATTGCCGCGCTCCTCCTTCACCACCTGGACCAGGATGATCTGGCGTCGCCTGATCACCTCCTGGATCTTATACGGGCGACCTCGCCGACGGCGGGCTCGTTCAGGCAGCTCTTCGAGAGCATCCTCCGAGCCGACCGACTCGACACTCTCGGTGGCGACTTCGCCCGCACCTTCCTTGGGTGTCACAGGTTGACCGACGATCTCCCCAGGCTCGGCATCGTCTTCGTCTTCCTCGACCTCGGGTACGGTACGAAGCTCGATGAGTTCGTCGGCATCTTGCTCCTCCGCTGGCGCGGGCTCTGAAACCTCATGGACGAGCTCGTTCGCTTCCATGACGACGCTCTGACTCTCGTCACGAGGCGTGGTATCGATCTCGTCCTCAGGATCCGCGTCTAGTCTTGCGATCGGCAAAGCCTCGGGGGAAGCGGCGCCCGTACGCTGTGAGTCTCTCCGTCCTTCATAGCGTCCGCGGCCGCGCCGGCCGCGCCTGCGGCGCCGTCCGGCGGCGGCATCATCCTCGGCGGCCTCCTCGGCAGAAGCGCGACTTTGTTCCGCAGCTTCCTCTTCGAGCAGAGCCTGCCGGTCGGCGACCGGGATCTGGTAGTAGTCGGGATGAATTTCGGTGAAGGCCAGGAAGCCGTGGCGGTTTCCGCCATAATCGACGAAAGCAGCTTGCAGCGACGGCTCTACGCGCGTGACCTTGGCTAGATAGATATTTCCCCGAAGTTGTTTCTTGCTCGCCGATTCGTAATCAAATTCCTCGACTCGATTGCCCCTTACCGCGACCACCCGGGTTTCCTCCGGATGCGCCGCATCGATCAGCATTTTGCTTGCCATGTTGAGTGTTCTCCGCCGCTGAGGCCTTAGAGGGCGGGGAAGAAATCCGCCGTCCTGGGTTCGCGCCCAAGGCCCGCGCGCGCCAATGACCAATAGACCATGATTCGCTGCGAAGCGCGGCCGATGGCGGCCGACAGGTCATCAGCTTTTCAGGCAAAGTCTCGCCGTTTCCGAGACTTAGCCGAATATTCTGACAATGCATCGCAGTCCTCGCCGCCGCGCACCAGGCGCGGCTTGAGAAGGTTCCATTTGGCGGCCGTTCTGTCACACTGACCGCCGCTTTCTTCCTGCGTCGAAGCCGTTCGAATAAAGCCCGACGAGCGAAACAAATTCCGCCCTATCGCCGTTTGGCGTCCAAGGGCTCTGGCTCGAAAGCGAGCCTGACCCTTATTACGGGCTTGCCGGGAGATTTGGCAAGCCTCTCGGCTGGGCATGCCCCAAAAAGGGTCACAACGGTCGCTTAACGAGTACGTGGTTAAGATTTGGGCGCGTTTCATTCCTTTTTGGGGCATCGCGAAACCTCCCGATGCGGCCCTCCCGGCGCCCGGCGAAACCAAAAACCGCTTAAGCTTCAGGCATGTGGGGGACAATGCGAGTTAAGCGCGCCTTGCCAGCCTCGGTTCAGGTGGGAGCGATCGCCGTCGCCGCCTTGATCATCGCCCTCGGTGACGGCCTAAGCGTCAAGGCCAATGCAGGAACAACCCCTACCGTAGCAAATAACGCCCGCGTCGCCGGCGATCGGGAGCGCACTCGCTTCATCGCCGACCTCTCGAAAAAGGTCGACGTGCATGTCTTTGCCTTGGGCAACCCCTACCGGGTAATCGTCGATGCCCCCGATGTGAATTTCCAGATGCCGGATGGCATCGGGACCGAGAGACGCGGCCTCGTCACGGCCTATCGCTACGGCCTGTTTGCGCCAGGAAAGTCGCGCATCGTGATCGATGTGAGCGGTCCCTTCCTCATCGACAAAGCCTTCGTTCTCGAGCCGCGCGATGACCAGCCAGCACGGCTCGTCATCGATCTGGTCCCCACCGATGAGAAGACTTTTCAAGCCAAGTTAAAGGAGACCAAGCCGCCGCAATCATCAACCGAGGGGGCAGCGGCGGTCATGCCGCAAGCGCCCGCCCGCCCGCCCGATGCCAAACCTATCGTCGTGCTCGATCCCGGGCATGGTGGCATCGACCCAGGGACGAAGAGCGCCGACGGTGTCACAGAGAAGGATGTGGTCTTGGGCTTTGGCAAGCTGCTCAAAACGAAGCTCGAGGCCACCGGCCGCTTTGAGGTCTATCTCACGCGCGAAGATGACACCTTCCTGCCGCTACGCCAGCGCGTGGAGTTCGCTCAGAAGAAGGGGGCAGGGCTGTTTCTGTCGATTCACGCCGACTATTTCCCTAACCTGGCGGAAAAGCCGACCGGCGCCACAGTTTATACTTTGTCCGAGCAAGCCTCTGATGACGAGGCAAAGGAACTTGCCGCCAAGGAGAATTTCTCGGACGCGCTGGCGGGCATCGAACTACCAAGCGATTCCGACGAGGTGGTAGCCAACATTCTCATCGACCTTGCCCAACGCGAGACGCAGAACCGCTCGACCCTGTTTGCGCGGTCTATCGTCGGCGAGCTTGCGTCGAGGTCCGCGCTCCACACGAGGCGGCTGCGGTCGGCAGGTTTTCGTGTGCTCAAGGCGCCTGACGTGCCCTCGGTGCTGCTCGAGCTCGGCTTCCTGAGCAATCCTGACGACGAGAAGCGACTGATGTCAGACTCTTGGCGCGATCGCATTGCCGACGGCGTGGTGGGCTCGATCGACGGATATTTCGCGAAGCGCGTCGCGCGGAGCCCGTTCTGAGTTTCTCTAAACTATCCGACCGCGTCGGAGATGTCGCAAATCCCTAGTACAAGCGTTTTGTTGCCATAATTTTCGCTAGGGTTGCCTCG
Source organism: Pseudomonadota bacterium (assembly GCA_046735075.1). Lineage (GTDB taxonomy): Bacteria > Pseudomonadota > Alphaproteobacteria > Rhizobiales > Methyloligellaceae > Methyloceanibacter. The sequence goes on along the minus strand of JBKPSQ010000109.1, from coordinate 18,984 downwards.
GGTCCCCCGCGCGACTAAAAACGGGGACGGGACGGGTCTGAACCATGGACATTACGGCTCCAGTCAAGCCGCCGGAACAACGGCGGCGCAGGCGTCGCGGCGGCTTTTTCCTTCGTTTCCTCGGTTTCATGTTTGCCGCGAGCATGATCTTGTTCATCGCCGTCGCGGGCGCTGCGGCCTTTGTGCTGTGGAAGGTATCGAGCGAGCTGCCGGACTACGAAGTGCTCGCCAAGTACGAGCCTCCGGTGATGACCCGTATTCATGCCAATGACGGCTCGCTCATCGCCGAGTTTTCGCGCGAGCGGCGCATCTATGTGCCGATCACCGCGATTCCCCAATGCGTGATCGAGTCCTTCATTTCCGCTGAGGACAAGAACTTCTATCAGCACGGCGGTCTCGACATTCAGGGCATCCTGCGCGCTGTCGTCACCAATCTGAGCGCAGTGCAGTCCGGCCGGCGCGTGGTCGGCGCGTCAACCATCACTCAGCAGGTGGCCAAGAACTTCCTGCTCACGAGCGACCAGACCATCGAGCGCAAGCTTAAGGAGGCGATCCTTGCCATCCGCATCGAGCGAGCCTTCACCAAGGAGCAGATTCTCGAGCTCTACCTGAACGAGATCTATCTCGGCGCCGGAGCCTATGGGGTTGCCGCCGCGGCCCAGACCTATTGGGATAAGTCTCTGCCGGAGCTGACTCTCGCCGACTGCGCCTATCTCGCCACTTTGCCCAAGGCGCCCAGCAATTACGACCCGTTCAAGTTCCCCGACCGCGCCGTGGCGCGCCGCAATTGGGTCATCGATCGCATCGTCGAGAACGGCTTTGCCACGCGCGACGAAGGCGAAGCCGCCAAGGCCCAGCCACTTGGCGTGATCAAGCGCCAGATAGGTCCCAAGATCCTCGCCTCCGAGTTCTTCGCCGAGGAGGTGCGTCGCGACATCATCGATCGCTTTGGCGAGGACAAGCTCTATGGCGGCGGACTGTCGGTCCGCACCACGCTTGACCCGCGCCTTCAGAAGATCGCCCGCACGGCGCTCGTGAATGGTCTTGTCTCCTACGATCATCGCCATACGGGCTGGCGCGGGCCGGTAAAACAGATCGACATCAAAGGCGATTGGGGCAAGACGCTCGGCGCGATGCCCGTATGGAGCGACATCGAACCGTGGCGTCTCGCCGTCGTGCTCGATGTCTCCAAAGACCAGGCGACGGTCGGGTTAAGGCCGACCCGCGACCCGCAAGGAGTATTGGTCAAAGAACGCGAGACTGGTGTCGTTCCCTACGAGGAAGTGAAATGGGCGCGACCCAAAGTCGGAGCAGGCTTTGGCGGCACGCCGGGCTCGGTCAGCGCCGTGCTAAAAGTGGGCGACGTTGTCTACGTCTCGCCGCGAATGCCGAAACCGGCCGCCGATGGCACCCCGGGTGCGCCTGACGACAGCCTGAAAGGACAGTGGTCGTTGCAGCAAGTTCCAGCCGTGGGCGGTGCGCTGGTTGCCATGGATCCGCACACCGGACGCGTGTTGGCGATCGTCGGCGGATTCAGCTTCGCCGCGAGTCAATTCGATCGCGCGACACAGGCGCGCCGGCAACCGGGCTCCTCGTTCAAGCCGATCATCTATACGACCGCCCTCGACAACGGTTACACGCCATCCAGCATCATCGTCGATGGTCCGATCTGCGTCTCGCAAGGCGCGGGCATGCCGCAATGGTGCCCGAAGAATTACGAGGCTGGCTCCGCCGCCGGCCCGTCGACCTTGCGCTTCGGCATCGAGCACTCGCGCAACTTGATGACAGTGCGGCTTGCCAATGAGATGGGCATGCCGATCATCATCGAATACGCCCGGCGCTTCGGCGTGTACGACAATCTCATGCCAGCGTTGTCGATGGCGCTTGGCGCTGGCGAGACAACGCTTCTGCGCATGGTCACCGGCTACTCGATGATCGATAACGGCGGCAAGCAAATCAAGGCGACTTTCGTCGATCGCATCCAAGACCGCTATGGACGCACTATCTGGCGCCATGACGGCCGCGATTGCAGCAACTGCGCGGCACGCGAGTGGTCGGGACAGACCGAACCGCAGCTCGTCGACGATCGCAAGCAGATCATTGATCCGATGTCTGCCTTCCAGATGACCAACATCATGGAGGGCGTCATCCAAAGCGGCACGGCGCAAAAGCTTAAGGTCCTCAATCGGCCGATCGCAGGCAAGACCGGCACGACCAACGACTATAAGGACGCCTGGTTCATCGGCTTCACGCCCGACATGACCGTCGGCTGCTATATCGGCTACGACCAGCCGAGCTCGCTCGGGCATGGCGAGACCGGCGGCAATCTCGCGGCTCCAGTGGTGCGCGACTTCATGCGAGAGGCCCTTGCTGACGTTCCGCCGGTGCCTTTCAGAGCGCCCCCAGGCATCAAGCTCGTGCGCGTCAATCATAAGACCGGATTGCCGGCAGGAGCTGGCGACAAGAGCGCCGTGCTTGAGGCTTTCAAGCCGGGACAAGAACCTGCCGGTTCGGTTCCTGAGGATGAGGGGCTTGGACCAGAGGGTCAGGTTGCTTCCGACGGTTTCGGCGGCCCGCCTCCCGATGCCCCGCCCGGGCCACCTCCTGGCCCTCCGCCCGGCAACGACCATGCTTTGACATCGGGTACCGGCGGCCTCTACTAGTTCCCATATAGTCACATAAGCTGGCTTGCGGCGGGCTCATGCCCGCTTTGCCGCCATCCATCCCATTTGCTGTCAGAGGAAGCGATGCGCGCCGAAACCGAATCGGTCGTCAATGAGATCAAAGAGTCTCTGTCTCTGCTCAGGAGGCATCTTTGACCCTGATCAGGCCAAGGCGCGGCTAGCCGTTCTCGATCGCGAGGCAGAGGCCCCAAACTTTTGGAGCGATGCCCGGCGCGCGCAAAGCTTGATGCGCGAGCGCCAGCAGATTGAGACGGCGCTTTCCGCCTTCGACCGCATCACTCGCGAGCTGGATGACAATATCGAGCTGGTCGCCCTCGGCGAGGAGGAGGGCGATGAGGGCGTCGTCGACGAGGCCGAGAACGCGCTCAAGCGTCTCCGCCAGGAAGCCCACACGCGCGAGGTCGAGGCGCTGCTCTCCGGCGAAGCCGACGCCAATGACGCTTATGTGGAGATCCACGCCGGCGCCGGCGGCACCGAGAGCCAGGATTGGGCGCAGATGCTCGAGCGCATGTATGTGCGCTGGGCCGAGGACCACGACTACAAGGTCGAGATCATCGGCGAACACTATGGCGAAGAGGCCGGCGTCAAGGCGGCGACTGTGCTGGTCAAAGGCGCTAACGCCTATGGCTGGCTCAAGACCGAGTCGGGCGTGCACCGGCTGGTGCGCATCTCTCCGTTCGATTCAAACGCTCGCCGCCACACGAGCTTTGCCTCGGTCTCGGTCTATCCTGCGATCGATGACACGATCGAGATCGATATCGACGAGAAGGACGTGCGCATCGACACCTATCGCTCGTCCGGTGCGGGCGGTCAGCACGTGAACACCACCGATAGTGCCGTCCGCATCACCCATATTCCGACCGGCATCGTGGTTCAGTGCCAGAATGAGCGGTCGCAACACAAAAATCGCGCCACCGCCTGGGCGATGCTGCGCGCGCGGCTCTATGAGGCCGAGCTGAAGCGACGAGAGGAAGAGGCGCAAGCCGCCGCCGACGCAAAGTCGGATATCGGCTTCGGTCACCAGATCAGGTCTTACGTGCTGCAGCCGTATCAGCTGGTGAAAGATCTACGGACGGGGATCGAAAGCACGAACCCCTCGGCAGTGCTCGATGGGGATCTCGATCGCTTCATCGAGGCGGCTCTTGCCGAACGCATTCACGCCGAAGCAAAAGTTTAGCGGCTGCGCTTTTGACGCAGCTCCGCTCAGTCTTTCGAAAATGCGGGCCGGCTATTCGGCGGCGCGCGGCGTGACGGTGGCCGTCGTATCAGAGCCTGCCGACTTATCGCTCCGGCTTGGCGATCCAGGACCGGACTTGACTTCGGCCAGCGGATCGTCCGAGCGGCGCGATTTTCCTTCGAAATAGGCGCCCTGCTCAATGGCTAGGCTCTGATGGAAGATGTCGCCCTCGACATGCGACTGCGCCTGAAGCGTGACGCGCAGGCCTCGCACGGAACCCACCACGCGGCCGCGCACCACGATATCCTCCGCGATCACGCTGCCGATGACTTGCGACTTGTCGCCAAGCAACAGCGAGCCGCAATGAATATCGCCTTGGATTTCGCCGTCGACCTGAATTTCGCCCTTGGAGGTGACATTGCCGGTGATCGACAGGTCCTCTCCGATGATGGAGGGGACCATTTTGCTTGCACTTGGACTTGGGCTCTTGGTCGCATAGGTCGTAGGCCGCTCGGTGAAGGGCGTCTTCATTTCACCGGCGCCCCGCTCCCCCATCTTCGTTACGCTGTCACCCGGCTCGGGTTTCTTGGTGAACATACTGGCATCTCCCCATGATACTGCACGCCGCACCGAAGACGTCCTCGGCGCATAGGATCGCGACTCAAACCAGGAATAAGCCGCTTGAAGGGATTGTCGCGGAGGTTCCCGTCCTTAGGGTCAGCACCCCAGCGCCCACTCCTGCTTGACAATATCGCCTCCCTTTCCGCTTGTCATTGGCGTTCTCGTGAAGGTTCGAGGGTGTTCCTCAGATTGCGCTAAGTTCCGGCAAGGACTTGAAGAACCGCCTTCCTTTAGCCGATTTTAGCCCCTTCTATGCCATAAGCCCTTAGCCTCGCATCGGCGCGGTGGTGCACGAGGCGGCGCAGTACGGGGTTGAGGGCTTAGCGTTGGGGGGATGCCGACAACGGGCCATGGGTAAAGTGGGGCGTCGCTTTCGAATGAGAAGCGAGGCCGTTAGCGCGTTCGGCTGCTCGCGAGCTACCCACCGAGTGGGCGCCACGACGCTCTCACGGCCTTCGTCACGGCGGGGCCATTGACTTAATGAACGAGCCGCTCTCAGGCACACTTGCCAAGCTCACCGCCGAGGGTGGTAAGGCGCTGCTCGCCTTGCCTGAGCGGGGCAGGGCGCTGGTGAAGCGGGTTCCTCCTCCCGTTCAGATCGAGTTGAAGAAGCTCTCCACGCACGGCGCACATGTCTGCCGCGAAATCTTCGCCGGCATATTGGTGGTTGGACTCGTCATCATCGTTGCCGGCTACGGGCGGCTTGGCCGCGGTCCGATCTCACTTCCGAGTCTCGTGCCCACCATCGAGGCCGCGATTAACGGCGAGCTGTCCGATCTGCAGGTGAAGATCGACGACGCGATCCTTCAGCGCTCGTCCGATGGGCCTGGAGTTCTGTTCCGCTTGCGGAACATCAGGCTGGTCGACAAGAACGGCGCGATCATCGCGCAGGCACCGCTCGCTGCCATTGGCCTGAGCGGAAGCGCGCTGCTCTCCGGGCGTATCGCTCCTGGCAGCGTCGACTTCATCGGCCCACGGCTCTTGCTGTTCTACGATTCAGACCGCGGCCTATCGTTGGCCTTTTCACGCTCAACGGCGGGCGAAAATGGAACGGTCAGTCGCAGCCCCCCGCCTCCCGCGGAACCCCGTGCCGCTCAGTCTCAAGGTGCGGCGCCCGAGACGATCATCGCCAAGCGTCAAGAAGCACCCGCAGCTGGAGGCCGGGTGCTCGACGTGACCAGCACCGTCGCCGAGGTCTTCGAACGCGCGCGCAGCGGCAACACGTCCTACCTGACGCGATTCGGCGTCAAAAATGCGCTCGTCGTTCTCAATCAGAACGGCACGGAGACGTCCTGGCAGGTGCCGGATTTCTCCATTGACCTCGAGCACAGGAACCAGAGAAGCCTGTTGGTGGGCCAAGCCGATATCGCCTCCTCCAAGGGCGACTGGCAGCTTGAGGTCCGCACCGAGCAGCGCACCAGACGCCAGAGCCTCGGCATCACCGCCCTCGTCCAGAACCTCGTTCCATCTGGCATCTCTGGCAACTTCCCATCACTCGGTGCGCTCAAGGGCCTCGACATGGTGGTGAACGGCGAAACCAACGTCGAGCTTTCCAATTCAGGCGAGTTCCTGGCCGGCAATGCCAAGCTCGAACTCCAGGGCGGGCAGATCACGCCGCCTTGGGACCCCGACACCGCCATGCGCATCGATCGTGGCAATCTCGATGTCCAATATCTGAAGGACCGCGACATTGTAGAGATCGCTCCCTCGACGCTGGTCTGGGGAAAGAGCAGGGCCACCATCAGCGGAGAGTTCCGCCCGAAACGCGATGCAAGCGGCGCGCCGGCATCGTGGGACTTCGCCTTACGGGCAAACGAGGCGACGCTTGCGGTCGAGGAATTCGGACTCGCTCCGATGAAAGTGGACGAATGGCAGGCCGCGGGCAACATCAGCGCTAAAGGCGTGACCCTCAGCCGTTTCGTCATCCGATCGGGAACCGCCTCGATCTCTTTCGCCGGCAGTTTCGCTGACGCCCCAGGGTCGCCCGAGGTGCATTTAACCGGCGAAGTGAGTCCCATGCCGGTCGATACCTTGAAACTGTTTTGGCCGAAATTCCTCGCCGGAAAAGCGCGAACCTGGGTGCTTGAGCGCGTCGCGGGCGGTCAAGTGCTGGGCGGCAAGTTCAATGTCGCGCTGGCCCCAGGGGAGCTCGCTCAGGTCGAGGGCGGCGGCGTGCTTCCCGCTAAAGCCGTGAATGTCGAGCTCGATATTTCCGGCATGAGCATCGCATACATGCCCAAGATGCCGCCGGTCATGACCGGCGACGCCAAGCTCACGGTCTCAGGGATTGAATTTGCTGTCAACATCCCCCAGGGCAAGATCATCGTCCCGTCGGGGCAAGAGATTGCCTTGAGCCAAGGCCGCTTCTTCATTCCTGATCTGCGCCAAGATCCGCAACAGGGCGAGATCACCTTCAGGGCTGATGGAGCCACGCCAACTGTGCTTGAGCTTCTCGACCATGAGCCGCTCGGCTACATCACAAGCGTGGGGCTGAAGCCCAGCTTCCTGGAGGGCACGGCGGGCGGCAACTTCGTCCTGTCGATGCCGCTCAAGGCGGATCTCGAGTTCAATCAGATCAAACTGGCCGGGAAGGCGCGGCTCAGCAACGCCATTACCTCAAAGCTCGCCGGCGACATCAACATCGAGGGCGGCAACCTTGACGTGAACCTCACCGATCAGGCGGTCGAGGCCAAGGGCCAAATCACCATCAAGGGCGTCCCGGCCGAGCTCGCATGGCAACACATCTTCTACACGCCGGACGACCGCCAGCCGCCAATCAGGGTGATGGCCTCTCTCGATGAGGCTTCGCGCGATAAACTCGGCATCAAGGTGAACCATCTGGTGCGGGGACCAACACCCGTCACGCTTTCCATATCAGGGGTTGGGGAGGGCGCTCACAGCATGAGCATGCAGGCCGATCTGACCAACGCCAGGCTTCTGTTCACCAGCATGGGCTGGACCAAACCGGTGGGCCACACAGCAACCGTTCAGTTCGATGTGGTACCGAAGGAGGACGGCTCGACCGACCTCGACAATTTCAAGATTCTCGGTGACGACATCGCAGTGGAGGGCGCGATCGCGCTCGACGCCGAGCAGCATCTCAAGGAATTCTATTTCTCGGACTTCTCCGTCAACCGGAGTACCCATGTTGAGATTACCGCCCTTGTCCGCGATGACAACGTGCTCGACATCAAGGCGCAAGGTCCGAGCTTTGACGGCAAGCAGTTCTTTCAGTCTCTGTTCTCGGCGGGCCAGCTTGCCGAGGACGGCTCGGCCGAGCCGGCCGATCCGTTCGGCATCGATTTCTCGGCCGACATCGGCACGGTATTCGGCTTCTACGACACCGTCGCGAAGGATGTGAAGGTCACACTCAAAAAACGCAACGGACGGCTCGTCGCGCTTGACGGCAAGGCGGAGCTGAATGGCACGAGCCCGGCGGCGGTCGGTCTTGAGCAGAGCGAAGGCTCGCGTGTGATCAAAGCCGAGGCGCACGATGCCGGCGCCGCCTTCCGTCTTATCGGCTTCTATCCGAGCGTCGAAGGCGGGGATGCGTCGCTTCAGGTCAGTCTCGATGCTGGTGCGGCAGGCTCGAAGAGCGGCACGCTGTGGGCGCGCAACTTCACTGTGCTCGGCGACTCCGTGGTCAATGACGTGCTCACAGATCCGAATTCGGCAGCGGTTCTTGGCGAGAACAAACAGCAGGCCTCGCGGCAGCGCATAGCATTCGACCAGTTGCGAGCGCCTTTCACCGTCGGCGGCGGCAAGTTTCGGTTGCGGGATGCCTACATGAATGGCTCCCAACTTGGCGCCACCATGCGCGGCACGGTGGATTTCAAGGCGCAGACTGTTGATCTCGGCGGTACCTACGTACCCCTCTATGGCCTAAACTCCGCGCTCGGCGCCATTCCCATCCTCGGCAAGGTCTTTGTCGGACGCCAAGGCGAAGGTGTGGTCGGCATCACCTTTGCCATCCAGGGCAATCTCAACGACCCCTCGGTGCTGGTGAACCCGATCTCGGCGATCACGCCCGGCATCTTCCGGCAGATCTTCGACTTTACGGGCTCAGTCCCAGATTCCGCCGCCGCGTCATCGGACGGCGCGTTCGTGCCACCGCCGCCGCAATCGCGGAGCAACTTCGCACCTCCGCCGCCGCAGTAAAGCTTTTCAGCTCACACCGGCCTGATCAACGCGTGCCGCTTCTTGCCGAGCGAAAGCTTGATCACGCCGTCTGGCGTGAGGTCTGATGGTGTCAACAGCTGCCGCTCATTGGTGACCGGCGCGTCGTTCACCTTGATCCCCCCGCCCTTGATCTGGCGCCGCGCTTCTCCAGTCGACTGCACGAAGCCGGCAAGCACGCTCGCGTTCAGCACGCCAATTCCCTTTTCGAGATCGGTGTGTGGCACCTCGAAAGTAGGCAGGCTAGCCGCGATCTCGCCCTCCTCGAAGGTCGCTCTTGCCGTCTCTGCCGCCCGATCGGCGGCATCACGGCCATGGACGAGTGCGCTCGCCTCGGTGGCGAGGACCTTCTTCGCCTCGTTCAGCTCAGCGCCTTTCAGCTTGGCGAGCTTGGCGATCTCATTCAGAGGCAATTCGGTGAACAGCTTGAGGAAGCGTTCGACATCGGCGTCCTCGCTGTTCCGCCAATACTGCCAATAATCGTACGGGGAGAGAATGTCGGCGTTGAGCCACACCGCGCCTGAAGCGGTCTTTCCCATCTTGGCGCCTGACGCCGTGGTGAGGAGAGGCGAAGTCAACCCGAACAGTTCGATGCCCTCGGCGCGGCGGCCAAGCTCGATGCCGCTCACAATATTCCCCCATTGGTCGGAGCCGCCCATTTGCAAACGGCAGTCGAAACGCCGGTAAAGCTCGAGAAAGTCGTAGGCCTGCAAGACCATGTAGTTGAACTCGATGAAGCTCAGAGGCTGCTCGCGCTCGAGTCTCAGCTTGACCGAGTCGTAGGTCAGCATGCGGTTGACACTGAAATAACGGCCATAGTCACGCAGGAAATCGATGTAGTTCAACGTGCCAAGCCAATCGGCATTGTTCACCATGACGGCGCCGCTGCCGTCTCCGCCAAAGCTCAGGAATTTTGCGAATATGGACTCGATACCGGCGATATTGGCGGCGATCTCAGTCTCGCTGAGCAGCTTGCGCGATTCGTCCTTGCCAGAAGGATCGCCGACCTTGGTCGTGCCGCCGCCGATCAGGACGATCGGGCGATGCCCGGCTTGCTGCAATTTGCGCAGCATCATGATACCGAGCAGGTTGCCGACATGGAGGCTCGGCGCGGTGCAATCAAACCCGATATAACCGGTGACGCGCTCAGTCCTTAGCAGCCTGTCCAGGGCCGCCTCGTCGGTCGCCTGGTGGATGTAGCCTCGCGACCTAAGCTCGTGCAGGAAATCGGATTTGACTGTGCTCATGCGGCGCGACCCGGCTGATGTTTAGTGGCAAGCCTCTATCAGGTTTGCGCCGCGAATGCACGGGAGCGGAGAACCAGAGCTAGGCCGCGGACTCTTTACGCTTCTTGCCTTTGCCGAGCCGCTTGTCGAGGTAGGCGTCAACCACTTCCATCAGGCCGTCCATGCGGCCCTCGAAGAAGTGGTTGGCGTCAGGGACGGTCGCATGGTCGATGACGATGCCCTTCTGCGTTTTGAGGCGATCGACCAACCCGCGCACGGCTTCCGTCGGCACCACGCGATCCTTGGCGCCATTGACCATGAGGCCTGAGGAGGGGCAGGGGGCAAGGAAAGTGAAGTCGTAGAGATTGGCGGGCGGTGCCACCGAAATGAAGCCCTCGATCTCGGGCCGGCGCATCAGCAGCTGCATGGCGATCCATGCACCAAACGACACGCCTGCAATCCAGCAGGTCTGGGCATCGGCATTGTAGGCTTGCAGCCAGTCGAGTGCGGTGGCGGCATCAGCAAGTTCGCCCGGTCCGTTGTCGAACAATCCCTCGCTTCGGCCGACGCCCCTGAAATTGAAGCGCAAGACCGAGAACCCGCGCTTCTGAAAGGCGTAATACAGGTGATACACCACCTGGTTATTCATCGTGCCGCCGAATTGCGGATGGGGATGGAGGATAAGCGCTACGGGCGAGTTCGGGCCGCGCTCATGATGGTAACGGGCCTCGATCCTGCCGCCAGGCCCGCTGATATTTACTTCAGGCATGTATATTTCGCCTCAACCGCACTTTAACCGTGATCGGGAGCAGAGCGGCCCATATTCGTGTGAGCTAAATGGGAAGCGCGGCCCATCGCTGCAAAACTTGACTCTGCCGCTCTGGAATCCTATACCGAACGTAAGATTAGAATTGTTCCAAACAAGATCGCGCCGACACAGCTGGGCGTTTGGCGCGGTTCGATGTCAGGCCGCGCTTCATAGCACGCGCGATGGGGGCTCGTGCAAGCGCTAACCGGCGGCATCAGGCCGCAAGCTTCGGCAGAGTATGAACCAGCGCTCCTATTTCGATTATAACGCCACCGCGCCGCTTCGGCCTGAGGTGCGCGAGGCCATCATTGCGGCGCTCGAGCTTTACGGCAATCCATCCTCGGTGCACGCCGAGGGAAGAGCCGCACGTGCAGCCATCGAAGCCGCGCGAGTCAAGGTGGCGAAGCTCGTGGCGGCGCGGACCGAGGACGTGATCTTCACGAGCGGCGGCACCGAAGCGAACGCGCTCGCTCTAGCGGCACAAGCCGGCGAGGCTTGGCATTGCTACATGTCCGCTGTGGAGCATCCTTCGGTGCTGTCCGGCGGGAGGTTCTACCGCGAGACTACGACCACCATTCCGGTCTCCTCCGACGGCGTGCTGGACCTTGATGCTCTTGCGAGGGCGCTGGAGAAGCATCGTCCCGGCGGCTGGAGGCCTCTCGTCTCGCTGATGGCAGCCAACAACGAGACTGGCGCCATCCAGCCCGTCGCCGAAGCGGCAAAGATTGTTCATGAGGCCGGTGGCCTGTTGCACAGCGATGCGGTTCAAGCGGCAGGGCGCGTGCCCCTTGATATCGGCGTTCTTGGCGCCGACATGCTGAGCCTGTCGGCGCACAAGATCGGCGGCCCGAAGGGCGTCGGCGCGCTCGTGCTCCGTGAAGGCGTATCCATCCAGCCCCTGCTTAAGGGGGGAAGCCAGGAGCGGCGACGGCGGGCAGGGACCGAGAATGTGAGTGGCATCGTAGGCTTCGGCGTCGCAGCAGAGCTTGCTGCTGCTGACCTCGACAGGGCTCCTGAAGTCGCCAAGCTCAGGGACGAGCTTGAGACTGGCGCGCTGGCCATCGCTCCCGGCGCCATCGTGGTGTCGGTGCGCGTGCCCAGGCTTCCCAACACCACCTGCCTCGCCGTTCGCGGCGCCAAGGCAGAGACGCTGGTGATTGGGCTCGATCTCGCGGGCGTTGCCGTCAGCTCAGGCTCAGCCTGCTCGTCGGGAAAAGTCGAGGCCTCTCACGTATTGAGTGCCATGGGAATTGCGCCTGAGCTTGCACAAGGAGCAATCCGCGTAAGCCTTGGTTTTGCGACCTCGAATACCGATATACAGGCTTTCCTCCGGGCCTTCGGTGAGTTGATCAATCGGCTCAAGCAGAGCCGGAAGGTGGCAGCTTAACCAGCTGCCAGAGAAAGGAATTTGGGAGCAGGTAATGCCCGCAGTACAGGAAACCGTCGCCCGCGTTAAGGCGATCGACGTCGACAAGTACAAGTACGGCTTCTTCACCGATATCGAGTCGGTCAAGGCCCCCAAGGGCCTGAACGAGGATATCGTCCGCTTCATCTCGGCCAAGAAGGGCGAGCCCGAGTGGCTGACGGAGTGGCGGCTCGAGGCCTATCGGCGTTGGCTCACCATGCAGGAGCCGAAATGGGCGAATGTGAAATACCCCAAGATCGACTTCCAGGAGCTCTATTACTATGCGGCGCCCAAGAGCATGGACGGACCGAGGACTCTGGCGGACGTCGATCCCGAGTTGCTGAGGACCTATGAGAAGCTCGGCATCCCGCTATCGGAGCAGAAGGTGCTGGCCGGCGTCGATGGCGCGCGGGTCGCGGTCGATGCCGTGTTCGACTCGGTTTCCGTGGTCACCACCTTCAAGGAGGAGCTGGCCAAGGCCGGTGTGATCTTCACCTCGGTCTCCGAGGCGGTGAAGACGCACCCGGAGCTCGTGCGCAAATATCTTGGCTCGGTCGTGCCCAGCACCGACAACTTCTATGCCACGCTCAACTCGGCGGTGTTCTCGGACGGCTCGTTCGTCTACGTGCCGCCTGGCGTGCGCTGCCCGATGGAGCTCTCCACCTATTTCCGCATCAACGAGAAGCAGACCGGCCAGTTCGAGCGGACGCTGATCATCGCCGATAAGGGCGCTTATGTGAGCTATCTCGAAGGTTGCACCGCGCCGATGCGCGACGAGAACCAGCTCCACGCCGCCGTGGTCGAACTCGTTGCCCTTGATGATGCCGAGATCAAATACTCCACGGTGCAGAACTGGTATCCCGGCGATGCCGCGGGTAAAGGTGGCGTCTACAATTTCGTCACAAAGCGTGGCGACTGCCGCGGCAAGAACTCGAAGATCTCCTGGACCCAGGTCGAGACCGGCTCAGCTATCACCTGGAAATACCCGAGCTGCATTCTGCGGGGCGACGGATCGCGCGGCGAGTTCTATTCGATCGCCATCTCCAACGGTCACCAACAGGTCGATTCGGGGACCAAGATGGTTCATCTCGGCCGTGATACATCGAGCCGCATCATCTCCAAGGGTATTGCCGCAGGCTTCTCCAACAATACCTATCGTGGCCTCGTCTCGGCACATCACAAGGCCGCCAATGCGCGGAATTTCACCAACTGTGACTCGCTGCTTATCGGCGACAAATGCGGCGCGCACACCGTGCCCTATATCGAGGCAAAGAACGCGTCCGCGACCTTCGAGCACGAGGCGACCACCTCGAAGATCTCCGACGACCAACTGTTCTACTGTCTGCAGCGCGGCCTCTCGGCTGAGGAAGCGGTGGCACTGATCGTCAATGGCTTCGTGCGCGACGTGCTCCAGCAGCTCCCCATGGAGTTCATGGCCGAGACGCAGAAGCTGATCGGCATCAGCCTTGAGGGCTCGGTCGGCTAAGGCCTCGCCCCGCAATCGTGTCAAAAACAACTGTTAACGCCAGGGAACTAGAGAAGAACGGTAATGCTTGAGATCAAGAACTTGCACGTCAATGTCGAGGGCCGCGAGATCCTGAAAGGCCTCGATCTCACTCTGCCGCAAGGCGAGGTGCACGCAATCATGGGCCCGAATGGGTCGGGCAAGTCGACTCTCGCCTACGTGCTCGCCGGTAAGGAGGAGTACGAGGTCACGGCTGGCACCGTCACCTGGAAGGGTGAGGACCTGCTTGCCATGGATCCGTCCGAGCGGGCTGCCTCAGGCGTTTTCCTCGCCTTCCAATACCCGATGGAGATTCCCGGCGTCGCCACCATGACCTTTTTGCGTACGGCGGTGAACGCCGTACGAAAGGCGCGCGGCGAGGCGGAGCTTTCGACGCCTGAGTTCCTCAGATTCGTGCGCGAGAAGGCAAAGCTCCTCAAGATCGACCCGGAGATGCTGAAGCGGCCGCTTAATGTCGGTTTTTCCGGCGGGGAGAAAAAGCGCAACGAGATCCTGCAGATGGCCCTGCTCGAGCCTGCTCTCTGCGTGCTCGACGAGACGGACTCAGGCCTCGACATCGATGCGGTGCGTATCGTGGCTGAAGGCGTGAATGCCTTACGTGCGCCTGATCGGGCCATGCTCGTCATCACCCACTACCAGCGGCTCCTGAACTACATCGTGCCTGACCGCGTGCATGTCCTATCGGATGGCAGGGTCGCGCGCTCTGGCGGCCCCGAGCTTGCGCTCGAGCTCGAAGAGTCCGGCTACGCCGAGTTCGAGGCTGCCTAAGGGAGCGATCCGACATGGAGTTGCCGGTCCAGCAGTTTCGCACCAAGGGCGAGCAAGGCTTTCTCGATCTATTCGAGCAGGCCAGCGACGCGCTTCCCGGCGCGCGAGATGCCTTTGTATCCGGCTTGCGGCGCAAGGCCATCGAGGCTTATGGCCGCCTGGGCCTGCCGCATCGCCGCATCGAGGCTTGGAAATACACCGATCTTCGCTCGCGGCTGACCGATGCCTATCCGCTGGTCAGTCCGACGGGCGTAGCTGTCGGCGAGGCCGAGCTGAGCCGAGCTCTTGGCGGCGACTTCGTTGCGCTCCCAGCCTATCGCCTTGTCGTTGTCGAAGGCGATCTTAGAGCCGATTTGTCCGAACTTTCGGGGTTAAAGGCCGCGGGTGTAGAGGTCATCTCGCTTGCTCAGGCACTGGAAAAGCCGCCGGCATGGCTGAAGAAGACCTTGGGACAGGTCAATCCGCGCCAGTATGACCCGGTGCTTGCCCTGAACACGGCGTTGATGACCGGCGGAGTGGTGCTCCGTATCCCCGAAGGCGTCACGCTCGAAAAGCCTATCCATCTCATTCAGCTCGACGGCAACGGCCAGTCGGGTTCAGTCATAACGCGCAATGTCGTGATCGCCGAGCCGGGAAGCTCTGCCATGCTTCTCGAGAGCTTTGGCGGCATCGGCGTGCAGGCGCTACAGCGGAATGCCGTGTCCGAGGTCGTGGTCAAGGACAAGGCGGCTATCAATCACGTCAAGCTGCAGCGGGAAGGGGGCGATGCCCTCCACCTTACCACTTCGCTAGTGAAGATCGGCGCAGACGCCCGGTACGAAGCCTTCCAGTTCTCGCTTGGCGCGGCTCTTGCCCGCAATCAGATCTATGCACAGTTCACTGGCGAAGGCTCGCAAGCCAATATCTCCGGCGCCTTTCTCCTGCGCAATCGCCAGCACTGCGACACGACCATCCTGGTCGAGCACCTCGTGCCGCACTGCGGGACGCGCGAGCTGCTGAAGGCTGTACTGGATCAGGAGTCGCGCGGCGTCTTCCAGGGCAAGATCATCGTGGCGCCCGGCGCGCAGAAGACCGATTCCAAGCAGATGGCGCAGGCCCTGCTACTGTCGGAGGGCGCGGAGTTTGATTCAAAGCCGGAGCTCGAGATTTTCGCCGACGACGTTGTGTGCGGCCACGGCTCGACCTCAGGCCAGATCGACGAGGATCTATTATTTTATCTCGAGGCGCGTGGCATTCCCGAGCCCGAGGCGCGGGCGCTTTTGATCCAGGCATTTGTCGGCGAGGCGCTCGAGCGTATCGAGGACGAGGGGCTGCGCGAGGCTTTTGCCAACGCGTCTGCAGAGTGGCTCGGCGTCAGCGCGGGCTAAAGGAGCAGGCAATGACCGTGCTCACTCCCACTTCAAAGGATATTCAGTCGGTTAAGGCATCGTACGACGTAGCGGCGATCCGGGCTGAGTTCCCGGTCCTGTCGCAGAAGGTGCATGGCAAGCCGCTTGTTTATCTCGACAATGGGGCCTCGGCGCAGAAGCCCAATCTCGTGCTCGATACCATTCAGCGCGCCTATGCCGAGGAATACGCCAACGTCCATCGCGGGCTGCATTATCTGAGCAATCTCTCAACGGCGAATTTCGAGAAGGCGCGCGAGACGGTGCGGCGCTTCATCAATGCGCGGTTCGATGAAGAGATCATCTTCACCCGCAACGCCACCGAGGCGATCAACCTGGTCGCCTCGTCGTATGGGGCCCCAAATATCGGGGAGGGGGATGAGATCCTGCTCACCATCATGGAGCACCACTCCAATATCGTGCCCTGGCACTTCCTGCGCGAGCGGCAAGGCGCGGTGTTGAAATGGGCGCCGGTATCTGACTCTGGCGAATTCCTGCTCGACGAGTTCGAGCGGCTTATCACCCCGCGCACCAAGATGATCGCTTTGACGCATACGTCCAATGTGCTCGGCACCATCGTGCCGCTGACAGAGGTGGTGCAAATCGCCCATGAGCGCGGCATTCCGGTGCTCGCCGACGGCGCGCAGGGCGCGGTGCACCTTCCCCTCGACGTGCAGGACCTCGACGTCGATTTCTATGCGTTCACCGGCCACAAGCTCTACGGCCCGACCGGCATCGGCGTGCTTTATGGCAAGAAGGAGCACCTGGAGGCCATGCGGCCCTACCAGGGTGGGGGTGAGATGATCGGTTATGTGACCACGGACGAGGTTACTTACGCCGCCGCGCCCCATCGCTTCGAGGCAGGAACGCCGGCAATCGTGCAGGCGATCGGCCTTGGCGCCGCCATCGACTATGTGGAGAGCGTCGGGCGCGAGCGCATCAAGGCGCACGAGGACGTGTTGCGGGACTACGCCATGGGCCGCCTCGGCGAGTTGAATTGGCTTCGCATTTTTGGCCAAGCCAAGAACAAAGGCAGCATCGTCGCGTTCAACGTCGATGGCGCCCATCCGCACGATGTGAGCACGATCCTTGACCGTTATGGCGTGGCTGTCAGGGCTGGAACTCACTGCGCCGAGCCGTTGCTTGTCCGTTATGGCGTGACCTCGACATGCAGGGCCTCGTTCGCCATGTATAATACGGTGGAAGAGATCGACCGCCTGGTCGAGGCGCTGCACAAATCGCGTGAGATGTTTGCTTGAGGTCTAAAGACCAAATGACTGAGAAGACTGAGAAAGAGGATGTTGTCCGGGCAGGTACCGAGCCTGAGGCTGCCGCCGAGGAGTCTGCCGAGATCAAGGCTTGCGTCGGCGCGACCGGAGGCGGAGAGGGCGCCGTTGCTCCTGCCGGGGGCCCTAAGGGCGATGGCTCGGCCATTCCCCCCGAAGAGCTTGAGCGGCTCCGGAGCGACCTCATTGCCGCGCTCAAGACCGTGTTCGACCCCGAGATTCCGGTCGATATCTATGAACTCGGCCTGATCTACCGGCTCGATGTGGATGATGAGCGCAATATTGAGATCGACATGACGCTCACGGCGCCAGGCTGCCCGGTGGCCGGCGATATGCCCGGCTGGGTCGAGAACGCTGTCTCTGCGGTGCCGGGCGTCGGCCAGGTGAAGGTCAATCTCGTGTTCGACCCGCCCTGGGACATGAGCCGCATGTCCGAGGAGGCAAAGCTCGAGCTCAACATGTTCTAGTCAAGTCTTGAAGCGCCTCCAAATTTGCCCCAACTTCACATCATGACAACGACCGCACGTCCCCGCCCGCAAGTGATGCGCCTGACCGAAGCCGCCGCGGCTCGCATTCGCGCGCTGACCGCCGCATCGGGCAAGGAGGTTGAAGGCGTACGTATTGGGGTGAAGAATGGCGGCTGCGCAGGCATGGAATACACCATGGAATATGCCGCAGCGCGCGGTCCTCACGACGAAGTCGTCGAGGACAAGGGGGTTAAGCTTCTGATCGACCCGACTGCCGTCATGTTTCTTCTCGGCACCGAAATGGATTTCCGCACCGACCGGCTGCGCTCGGGTTTCGTGTTCAACAACCCAAATCAGACGAGCGCCTGCGGCTGCGGCGAGTCGGTTTCCCTCAAGCCGGCCGCATCTGAGGACGCGGTCTCCGAGAAGGCCTCTTAGCTAGCTCACTCGCACCGGGCGCATCATGAAGGCGGGCACATGGTCGCCCATGCCTTGCTGCTTCGGCCGGTTAGGCTGTGGGGGTGCCTTACTGACGTGCCGATCCGCTGAGCCGCCATGTGACGGCTTGGGCTGAACATGTTGTTTGTGCTGATGGTGATGGTCGTGCCGGAAATCGGGTCGGCGCGCTTCCCGCGGCTTGCTGCCGTTACTTCCCCCATTGCCGTTTTGCGGCGCCCCGTTTGCCTGGTGTGACGGAGCAGTGTTCTGTTGGCGCTGTTTGTTCCGCTTCGACCTTCCCCCCCTGCGATGCCGCCCGTTGGATCTTTGCTCGCTTCCCGCCCCGTTGGTCTCTGAGGGTTCCGGCGCTCCGTCGATCCAAGGGATGTCCTGGCGGAGCAGTTTCTCGATGGCCTGGATCGCCTTGATGTCGTTTGGCGTCACCAGCGTCGCCGCGAAGCCCTCGCGTCCCGCCCGCCCCGTGCGGCCAATACGGTGCACATAATCCTCGGGGTGGATCGGCACGTCGTAATTGAAGATATGGCTGACTTCGGGGATGTCGAGGCCGCGAGCTGCCACGTCGCTGGCGGCAAGGAAGGCGATGGTGCCGGCGCGGAAGGCATCGAGCGTCGCCGTGCGCTGATGCTGGTCCATGTCCCCGTGCAGAGCGCCGACATTGAAGCCATGGCGCTGGAGCGAGCGATAGAGGATGCCGACGTCCTTCTTGCGATTGCAGAAGATGATGGCGTTCTTGACGTCGATCTCCCGCATCAGTGTCCGGAGCGCCTCGCGCTTGCCGGCAGGATCGTCAGGAGCCTTTTTCAGCCGCTGCACGATGGTCGCCGCGGCGGTCGCCTGCGGGGCGACCTCTATGCGTTCGGGGCTGTGCAGGAATTTATCGGCGAGGCGCTGAATTTCGGGAGGCATGGTCGCCGAGAAGAACAGCGTCTGCCGGGTGAAGGGGAGAAGCTTGCAGATGCGCTCGATGTCGGGAATGAAGCCCATATCGAGCATGCGG
>JBKPSQ010000108.1:0-17719 GCA_046735075.1 Pseudomonadota bacterium | reverse complement strand
GAGCAGGTCCTGCGCCGTAATCTTCATATTCGTGGCAGCGTCCTGCGCGCGCGTGGAATCCCGCCACAGGATCGAGGCTGCGGCCTCCGGCGAGGCGACCGTGTAGATGGCGTGCTCGAGCATATAGACGCGGTTCGCGGTTGCGATGGCGACCGCGCCGCCCGATCCCCCCTCCCCGATGATCACCGAGACGATGGGCACGCCGAGGCTCAGGCAGCAGTCGGTCGAGCGGGCGATGGCCTCCGCCTGGCCGCGCTCTTCGGCGCCGATGCCCGGATAGGCGCCGGCGGTATCGACCAGGCTAACCACCGGCAGTGAGAAGCGGTCGGCCATGTCCATGAGCCGCACCGCCTTGCGATAACCTTCGGGTCTGGCCATGCCGAAATTGTGCCTGATACGACCTTCGGTGTCGGAGCCCTTCTCGTGCCCGATCACCATCACCGACCGGCCGGCCAGCCGGCCGATGCCGCCCAGGATGGCCTGGTCCTCCGCAAAGGAGCGGTCGCCTGACAGCGGGGTGAAGTCCTGCACCAGACCATCGATGTAGTGGCGGAAGTGGGGGCGGTCTGGATGCCGAGCCACCTGCGTCTTTTGCCACGGCGTAAGCTCGGCGTAAGTCTCCTCCAACGCCTCTCTCGCTTTGGCTTCGAGCTTGGCGAGCTCCTCCTCGATGGGGACCGAAGGTTGCGAGGCGGCAAGCGCCTTCAACTCGGCGACCTTGCTTTCGAGCTCGGCAATCGGCTTTTCAAAATCGAGATAGGTGCGCATCAGGCCTCAACCTGCCTTGGGGACGCCTGCCCCAGCAATTGGGGGCCAATAAGGCAGCGGCGGCTTGGCTGTAAGTGGACTTGGCGGAAGGACGTGTCAACCAGAGAGGCCGTCCTGAAACAGGCCTAGCTCCGCTTGGTTAAATGCGCCCGAGCCAGTGGATGATGCTCCTCGACGAGCCTTCTCAGTCGCTCCTCGATGACATGAGTATAGATCTGCGTTGTCGAGATGTCGGCATGGCCCAGAAGCTGCTGCACGGTGCGGAGATCGGCACCCCGCTGGAGCAGGTGGCTGGCGAAGGCATGACGGAGCACGTGCGGCGAGACGCGTGCGGGCTCGATGCCAGCAGCGATGGCAAGAGCCTTGAGCTCCTGGCCGAAGCGCTGGCGGGTCAGATGCTCTGCTCCCGACGAAGGAAAGAGCCAGGGCGACTTTGCTCTCCCGTTCGCCTCATCCTCCGCGACTGCAGCGAGATGTGCAGCAAGCGCCTTGCGCGCGGCGTCGTTCAGTGGGACGAGGCGCTCGCGTCCGCCCTTGCCCTTGACGGTGAGCACGCGATCATCCGCGGTGAGTACCCCTCGTGGAAGCGAGATCAGCTCCGAGACGCGTAGTCCGGTGGCGTAGAGCGTCTCGAGCAGCGCATAAAGCCTAAACGCCCGGCGGCGTGCCGTCCCGTCGGCGGTTCGCTCACTCGCGCTTGCTGCCCTGTCGAGCAGTGTCTCGACCTCGGTGAACGAGAGGATCTTGGGAAGTGGCCGCGGCAAGCGCGGGCTATCAATCGCAGAACAAGGATCGTCCTTGCGCAAACCCTCGGCGAGCAGAAAGCGGAAGAACTGGCGTATGGCGGAGAGCTTCCGTGCGCGCGAGGTTGGCGCAAGCCCCTTGCGGGCGAGACCGGCAAGGAATGCGCGCAAGTTCTCAGGCGTCGCCGTCCGTGCGGTCTTGCCTTTAGCGGCGAGGAAGGCGAGGAACTCCGCAAGGTCTCGCGTGTAGGCCTCGATGGTGTGGGTGGCAGCGCCGCGCTCGGCGGTGAGCATGTCGAGAAAGAGTGCAAGCTCAGATGAGCCCTTGCCACGCGGAGATTTCCTGGCGCGGCTCAAAGCGGGGCGCCTTCGCGAGTTGATCGCGAGCCCTTACTGGGTGCGATTGGGCGCCGACGAAGGAGCCGCTCCGGGCGCGGTGTTGCCGGCATCAGCACTCGGCGCAGGCGTGGACGCCGTCTGATCCTCGATCCGTCCTTTGACGTTGCGCAGGGCCTTGGAGATTTCCTTGGGCTCGGGCTGAAAGTATTCGGCGAGCACATAGAGGCTTCCAGTGACGACACCGGCGATCACCCCCAGAATCATCAGGAAACGAAACAGTGTCGGCATCTATGCGCTCGTGTTCTTGGCCGTCTTGTAGTCGCGAACGGGGCCCTATTATGACCCAAAAATCGCGCGAGCGCCTTAACCTCGTTCGTATCATGGACGATTCGACAGGGCGCCGCCAGCATGGGAAATTGCCCAGGCCAGCGAGTCGCGCGGCGTGAGCCCGAAAAGCGGGCGGCAACTCTCCACTTTTTGCCGAAGAATGAGTCTAGGACTGACCGAGCACAAGAAAGAAGACCGCGAGCAGCGGTTGGCGCAGATTCGCGAGGCCCTCGGCACGCGGAGCGTCGTGCTGATCGGGCTTATGGGGGCGGGCAAAACCGCCGTTGGCCGGCGGCTCGCAGTGCGGCTCGACCTGCCCTTCATCGACGCCGACGCCGAGATCGAGGAGGCCGCCGGGTCCACGATCAGCGAGATCTTCGCCGAGCATGGCGAGGCCTATTTCCGCCAAGGCGAGCGCAAGGTGATCGCCCGGCTGCTCAATAACGGTCCACAAGTGCTTGCCACCGGCGGCGGCGCGTATATGAACGCCGACACCAGGGCGAACATCAAGGCGCACGGCATCTCAATCTGGCTCAAGGCCGAGCTTAAAGTCTTGCTCAAGCGCGTGAACCGGCGCGACAACCGGCCCCTGCTCGCCGGCGACGACCACGAGGCGGTGATGAAGAAGTTGATGGCGGAGCGTTATCCGGTTTACGCGGAGGCAGACCTGATCGTCGAGAGCCGCGACGTGCCGCATGACGTGATCGTTGGCGCAGTGGTCGACGCGCTTGCCGGCAAGCTCGGCTGCCCAAAAAAACCCGCCAAAGACGATAGCCGCAAGAAGGTGTGACGATGCGCGACGCCGCGGCGGCCTTGGTTTCAGGCCAAGGCGAGACAACCATTAAAGTGACGCTCCCCGGGCGCAGCTACGCGATCGTCATCGGCGAGGACCTCATCGCCTCGACGGCAAAGCGCATCGCGGCGTCAGTTCCAGGCGCGCGCTGCGCGGTGGTCAGCGATCGGAATGTCGCCGCCCTCTATCTCGCCCCGCTCAAGGCGAGTCTCGACCAGCACGCACTTTTTCTCGGTGAAGCGATCGTGAGCCCCGGCGAGGCGAGCAAAAGCTTCTCCGTGCTTGCGCCGCTTTGCGAGAGCCTGCTCGCGCTAGGAGTTGAGCGTGGCGACTGCATCATCGCGCTTGGCGGCGGCGTGGTGGGAGACTTGGCGGGATTTGCCGCAAGCATTCTGCGGCGGGGCGTCCGCGTCGTGCAGATGCCGACCACGCTGCTCGCCCAAGTCGACTCGGCGATCGGCGGCAAAACCGGCATCGACACGAGGCAGGGGAAGAACCTGATCGGCACGTTCCACCAGCCGAGCCTCGTGCTGTCCGACATTTCGGTGCTCTCCATGCTAAGCCCCCGAGAATTTCGCGCGGGCTACGCCGAGGCGGTGAAATACGGACTGCTCGGCGATGTAGCGTTCTTCGCCTGGCTGGAGCAGAACTGGGCCGAGGTCTTTTCAGGCCAAGGTGGCAAACGCCGGCATGCCGTCGAGATCAGCGCCCGGACCAAGGTCAAGATCGTCGAAGAGGACGAGCACGAGACGAGCGGCACACGCGCTCTGCTCAATCTCGGGCACACTTTCGGCCATGCCCTCGAAGCTTACGCCGGCTATTCCGACCGACTGCTCCATGGAGAGGCGATTGCCATCGGCATGCGCCTCGCCTTCACCTTCTCGGTCGGGCTCGGGCTCTGCCCCGCGGACGACGCCGCGCGCGTCGACCAACATCTCGCCGCGGTCGGACTCCCAACGAAGATCGCAGCCATCCCTGGCAGGAAGCCCACGCCAGACGAATTGTTGCAGCTCATGGCTCAGGACAAGAAGGTGGAGGGCGGCAAGCTCGCCCTGGTGCTTGTGCACGGCATCGGTCGGGCTTTCGTCGAGAATGACTTGCCGCTCGAACGGCTCACCAAGTTCCTCGCTGAGGAGTGCGGCAGACGATGACCCTAGGCTTGGGAATTACGCTCGGCGCAATCCTGGGTCTTCTCCTTGCCTCGGCCTTCTTCTCCGGCTCAGAGACGGCGCTGACCGCGGCCTCGCCCGCCAAGATGCACGCGCTCGAGCAGGACGGAAGCCGCCGCGCGCGCGTGGTGAACTACCTGCTCGCCGTACGCGAGCGGTTCATCGGGGCCATCCTGCTCGGCAACACGCTCGCCAATGTTGCCGCGTCAGCTCTAGCCACCAGCCTTTTCCTAAATCTATTCGGCGAGGGCGGCGTGGCCTACGCCACTGTAGTGATGACGGTGATCGTGGTGCTGTTCGCCGAGGTGCTGCCCAAGACCTACGCCATCGTCAATGCCGACCGGATGGCGCTCACCGTGGCGCCCGCCGTGCGTTTCGTCGTGACGCTCCTTGCGCCCTTCATCACTGCCATGCAGTTCCTCGTGCGGCATACATTGCGCCTGTTCGGCGTCTCGATCAGCGACGAGGCCGAGGTGCTCTCAGCGCATGAGGAGCTGAGAGGAACGATCGAGCTCATCCACAAGGAGGGTGGAGTGGTAAAGCTCGACCGCGACATGCTTGGCGGCGTGCTCGATCTCCGCGAGCTAACGGTATCCGACATCATGGTGCATCGGACCAAGATGGACGCGATCGACGCCGGGCTCCCCACCGACCAGATCATCGATCTCGCCTTGAAAAGCTCCCATACGCGCCTGCCGCTCTGGCGCGGCGAGCGCGAGGAGATCGTCGGCATCCTTCATGCCAAGACGCTGCTTAGGGCTCTACGCCAGACCAAGGGCGATGTGAGCAAGCTGGATATAATGGCGCTCGCCACGCCGCCGTGGTTCGTGCCCGACACCACCACGCTCAAGGATCAGCTCAGCGCCTTCCTCAAGCGCAAGTCCCACTTCGCCATCGTAGTCGACGAATATGGGGAGGTGATGGGCCTCGTCACGCTCGAGGACATCATCGAGGAGATCGTGGGCGACATCACAGACGAGACTGATATCGCCTCGATTGCTGCCCGGCCGCAGGCCGACGGCTCGGTGATCGTCGAAGGCTCGGTGCCTCTGCGCGATCTCAACCGGCTGATGGACTGGGACTTGCCTGACGAGGAGGCGACCACGGTTGCGGGCCTTGTTCTGCACGAGGCGCAGACCATCCCCGACGCCGGCCAGTCCTTCACCTTCCATGATTATCGCTTCGAGGTGTTGAGACGACAGCGGAACCGCCTCACCAGCATCCGCGTGACGCCGCCGCAAGGCGAACGCAAAGCGCAGGTTCCCGAGAGCAAGGCCTCATAGCGGCCGCGACCGCTCCTCAGGCGCAAGCGCCGTTATGGCGAGCGCATGGACCTTCCCTCTAAGCTCCTCGGCCAGGACCTCATTCACCATGCGGTGACGTTCGAGCCGAGTCTTGCCAGCGAAGCTTCGCGACACCACTTTGATGGTGAAATGACTCTCGCCGGTTCCGGGCGAGCTCGCATGGCCCGCATGGCGATGGGAGTCGTTGACGACTTCGAGGGAGTCCGGCGCGAAGGCTTGTTGCAGCTTTTTGGTGATCTGTTCTTCGACGCGCATTACCGCCGTTTCCTCGATTCTTAAACCGATCATCATATCCAAGCACAGGCTCAAGGGCCATTCTTGTTGTGTCAGCCGCCGCTACTCATAATGCTTCAGAGATGAAGCTCGACTCGAAATTCTTCGACCGTCTGCGCGTCAAGCCCGACGAGAACCGGCTGTTGCGCGACGCTTGTCCGGTTTGCGAGTGGAAGGGTTGCACCGAGCCTGGGCTTTACCCCGCACCCAAGGGCCGCGGGCTCGAGGGTAAATATTACCGCTACTGCCTCGACCATGTGCGGGCCTACAACAAGACCTACAACTATTTCGCCGGGCTGCCCGACGAAGAAGTGGTCAAGCATCAGAAAGACGACACGATCGGGCATCGCCCGACCTGGTCGATCGGCGTCAACCCATGGGCGCGCGGCCGAGCGGCGAAAAACGGCGCCAGCGCCGGAGGTTTCGCCCATCGCTTCACCACCTACGATCCCTTTGGTCTATTTCCGGAGCGCGCGGGCGGAGAAACAACGCCTGACGGCAAGCCGGTGCGGCAACTGAGGCGTGCAGAGCGAAAATGCCTGCGCCAGCTCAACCTCGAGGACAGCGCCACCAAGGCCGACATCAAAGCAAGGTTCAAGGAACTGGTTAAGCGGCTGCACCCCGATCACAACAAAGGCGACCGCCGTTCAGAGGACAAGTTGCGCGAAGTCATTCAAGCCTATAACTATCTGAGGCAGGCAGGGCTTGCTTAGTTCGCGGGCAGCCCTCCCCTAAACCCAAGGCTCCCGCATGTTGCGAGCCCAGTTGACACGCGACAAACAGGCTTCCACTGACCATGACACTTGAAACTGCCCGTAACGGCGCCGGCTTGCCGGATATGCAGGTTTCCGTCCGCCAAGTATTCGGCATCGACACCAACCTAGAAGTGCCGGCCTATTCGCGTCCCGACGAGCATGTCCCGGACGTCGATCCAGATTATTTGTTCAACCGGGAGGTGACGCTCGCGATCCTGGCCGGCTTCAAGCACAACCGCCGGGTGATGATCCAGGGCTATCACGGCACTGGCAAGTCGACTCACATCGAGCAAGTTGCGGCGCGGCTGAATTGGCCGTGCATGCGCATTAATCTCGACAGCCATGTGAGCCGCATCGATCTCGTCGGCAAGGATGCCATCGTTCTTCGCGACGGCCAGCAGGTGACCGAGTTCCGCGAGGGCATCCTGCCTTACGCGCTTCAGTCCAACACGGCACTCTGCTTCGACGAATATGATGCGGGCCGTCCCGACGTGATGTTCGTGATCCAGCGGGTGCTGGAGGTCTCGGGCAAGCTCACCCTGCTCGACCAATCCAAGGTGATCAGACCGCATCCCGCGTTTCGCCTGTTCTCCACCACCAACACTATCGGGCTCGGCGACACGAGTGGCCTCTATCACGGCACGCAGCAGATCAACCAGGGCCAGATGGACCGCTGGTCGATCGTCGTTACGCTCAACTACCTGCCGCACGACGACGAGGTGAACATCGTGCTGGCCAAAGCCAAGTCCTGGAACACCGAAGCTGGGCGCAAGACGGTCGGCGCCATGGTGCGCGTCGCCGAGCTGACGCGGAACGCCTTCATGAATGGCGACCTGTCCACGGTAATGAGCCCGCGCACGGTGATCACCTGGGCCGAGAATGCCGAGATTTTCGGCGATATCGGCACGGCCTTTGCGCTGTCCTTCCTCAACAAATGCGATGAGCTCGAGCGCGGTCTGATCGCCGAGTTCTATCAGCGCTGCTTCGGCGAGGACCTGCCGCAATCGACGGCCAACGTGGCATTGAGCTAGCGATGTCGCTCACCAGGCGCAAAGAGGCGCCGCTCGATCCATTCAAACGCGCCGTGACGCTCACCACGCGCTCGATTGCTGCCGACAGCGCGGTCGAAGTGGTGTTCTCGAGCGAGCCTCCTGGATTGTCGGGCAAGACGGCGCGTCTGCCTGAGCCTTCGCGTATTCCCAGCAAAGCCGAGATCGCCGTGATCCGCGGCCATGCCGACGCGGCAGCCTTGTCCGTGGCCTGCCACGATCCCAAGGTGCATGCGAGATTGGCGCCGCCTGGCGGAGAGGCTCGCGCCGTATTCGAGGCGATCGAGCAGGCACGCGTCGAGGCGATCGGCGCCCAGCGCATGGAAGGCGTCGCCGCCAATCTTTCAGCTCGCATCGAGCAACGCTATGAGCGGAGCCGCTTTGCGGAAATCGCCGAGCGCTCGGAAGCGCCGCTGCCCGATGCGCTTGGCCTTCTCGTGCGCGAAACGCTCACCGGACAAATTCCGCCGGCCAAGGCGCGCGCCATCGTCAATCTGTGGCGCCCCTGGATCGAAGGCCGGGCACGCTCGGTGCTCGAGCGCATGCCGGAGATGCTGTTCGACCAGGACGCCTTCGGCAGGCTTACGAGGGACCTTCTTGCCGCGCTCAATCTCGCCGACCAGCTCGATCAGCAGCAGGACGAGGACCGGCAATCGAGCGAAACGGAAAGTGACCCCAACGCTGCCGATGCCGAGGATGAGAACTCCGAGGGCGAGCAGCGCGCCGATCTTTCCGACGCCCGCTCTGAACGCGACGCCGATAGCGAGCAAGCGCTCGACGACCGCGAAGACGGCTCGACCGACAAGCTGGACCGCGAAGCCGACGCCTCGGAGCTGCCGCGACGCTCCGAGCCGTGGCGGCCCAACCCGTCGGTGCTCGATGATCCGGAGGCCTTCGGCTACAAGGTGTTCACCCGCGCCTATGACGAGACAGTCAATGCCGAGGAGCTGTGCGACCCGGACGAACTCGAGCGCTTGCGGTCCTTCCTCGACAAGCAGCTCGTTGCACTTCATGGCGCGGTGGCGCGGCTCGCCAACCGGCTTCAGCGGCGTCTGCTCGCCCAGCAGAACCGCGGCTGGGACTTCGACCTCGACGAGGGCATGATCGATGCCGCGCGGCTTGCACGCGTCATCGTCGATCCCATGCATCCCCTGAGCTACAAGCAGGAGCGCGACACCGAGTTTCGCGACACCGTAGTAACGCTGCTGCTCGACAATTCAGGTTCGATGCGCGGGCGGCCCATCATGGTCGCCGCTTGCTGCGCCGATATTCTCGCCCGCACCCTCGAGCGCTGTGGCGTGAAGGTCGAGATCCTCGGCTTCACGACACGGGCCTGGAAGGGCGGGCACTCACGCGAAGCGTGGCTAAATGCGCTGAAGCCGCCTCTGCCGGGGCGGCTCAACGACCTCCGTCATATTATTTATAAGGCCGCCGACGCGCCGTGGCGGCGGTCCCGCCGCAATCTCGGGCTGATGATGCGCGAGGGCCTGCTGAAAGAGAATATCGACGGCGAGGCACTGACCTGGGCGCATAACCGCCTGCTCGCCCGCCCAGAGCAGCGGCGCATTCTGATGATGATCTCCGACGGCGCGCCGGTCGACGATTCCACGCTCTCGGTCAACTCCGGGTCATATTTGGAGCGTCATCTCCGTCAAGTGATCGAAGAGATCGAGACCCACTCCTCAGTGGAGCTACTCGCCATCGGCATCGGCCATGACGTCACGCGCTATTACAGGCGCGCCGTCACGGTCACCGATGCAGAGGAACTTGCCGGCGTCATGACCGAAAAGCTTGCCGAATTATTCGATGAGGACCTCGCCTGGCGGCAGCTCCATCGGGCTGTGCCTTCGGCGGCGCGGGCCAAGCGCCGGAAGCTCAATTAGCGTGAGGATCCCGAGCGGCACAGCGCGGCGCTATTTCGCAGCTTTGATCGTTGGCTTCGTCTGCCTTTCCGCACCGGCGTTCGCCGACAAGCCTGCGACGGTGCTGGAAGGGCCAGTGACTGCGAAGGTCACCGCTATTCCCATCGATTTCGATCGTGAGCATCCCGAGCGCAAGGAATTCGGCAAGCTGGTGTTCCGGGGCGGGCTCAATCTCTTCGCCAACTCGATCTATTTCGGCGGCTACTCGGCGCTCGCCGTCGATCCTTCAGGCGCGAGCATCCTCGCCATCTCCGATGCCGGAACGTGGCTCAAGGCTAATCTCGACTATAACGGACGGCAGTTAAAAGGCTTGAGCAATGCGGTGCTTGGCCCGGTGCTCGGCAGCGACGGCAAGCCGCTCGTGAAGGACGAGGATCGCGACTCCGAGGGCATGACCTTGGTTGATGGGGACACCAAGCAGGGCACGGCCTATGTCTCCTTCGAGCGCAAGCACCGCATCGCGCGCTATCCCTTCACCGCCGAGCGTTTCGGCCCTCCGAGCGGCACCATCCCGCTTCCCTCCGGCGCCAGGGCAATGAGTGCTAATCGCGGCATTGAAGCCATGACCATGATCCGGTCAGGTAGGCTCAAAGGCACGCTGGTCGCCTTCTCCGAGCGGCTTCCCGACAAAAGCGGGAATCTGACCGGCTGGCTGATCGGTGGCCCGACGCCAGGCAAGATCGCGCTAAAGCCGATTGGCGGCTTCGACATCACTGACGCGACCGCCCTTCCCGATGGCGGCCTCGTGATCCTCGAACGGAGGTTCCGCTATAGCGAAGGTATCCAGATGCGGATCAGGCGTGTCGCGGCGAGCGAACTCAAGCCTGGCGCGGTGATCGAGGGCGACGTGCTCCTCGAGGCAAACGACACGCTCAATATCGACAACATGGAGGCGATCGCCGCCTACCGCAGGCCTTCCGGCGAAACCATCATCACGGTGATGTCGGATGACAACTACAGCGGGCTTCAGCGCACGCTGATCATGCAGTTCGCGCTTCCGGGCGGCGAGCCGATTGCCGCCGGCGCTCCTGCGAACTAAGAGGCGGCTTCGGGTTGGACTGCGTTCGCCTTGGCGATATCGCGCTTGAGGCGCCTTGCTTTCAGCGACAGCTCGTCGTCACCGGCCTTCAACAGAAAGGCATCGAGCCCGCCGCGATGCTCGACCGAACGCAGGGCATGGGCGCTGACGGTGAGCCGGACGCGCTTCTTCAAGGCGTCGCTCTGCAACGTCACATTGCACAAATTCGGCAGAAACCGGCGCTTGGTGCGGCGCTTGGCATGGCTCACATTGTTGCCGGTGAGCACGGCTTTGCCGGTGAGCTCGCAACGACGGGCCATGGTGGAAAATCCTTCCTTCGCGATAAGACGAAAACTGGTCGCCGCCTGCGCTCGTGTCATACAGGCGTCGCGACCAGAGGCGCGAGATATACGGGCACAGTAATTGGGGGTCAAGCACCCCTTCCCAAACCTCACAATTGACGAAATCTACGAATACCCCGAATTTAGGGGCGGAGTGTTTCGGCCACTCCCGCGAGGGATATAAAAGCCCATGTGGGCAGCACGACACGCTTTAAGCCTTGTGGCCGTTGCCGCCCTGACTTTGGGACTTGGCGGCAATTTCCCTCCCTCGAACGCCTTCGCCGAGAACGCGATTTCGACGGCAAGCCGCATCGAGGCGGTCTATCGGGTCGATCTCGGCAGCTTCAATCTCGGCAACTTCCGTCTCACCACCGTGTTCCGCGGCGACGGATACGAGATGCGCGGCGAAGGCCGCTTCACCATCCTCAAAGGCCTGCTCTATGAGTGGCGGGGCGTAACGGCGAGCGCGGGCCGCGTGACCAGCGCTGGGCCTGAGCCTGCCATGTATGCCTTGAGCTACTCCGATGGCGGCAAGAAGACCGAGCAGCTTCGCATGACGTTCGGCAGTCACGCGGTGACCGACATCACCATCGTCCCCAACAAGATGCCTAACGAGCGCACCATTCCCGTCACCAGGGAGCAGCTCGAGGGCGTGGTCGATCCGATGAGCGGCGCCTTCCTCACGGCGCATTCGGCAAACCCGAACGGCGATCTGAATGTCTGCAATCAGACCGTGCCGGTATTCGACGGCAAGCAACGGTTCGACCTCGTGCTCACGCCGAAGCGTGCGGTCTCCGTGAGGTCAACCACTCAGGGCGGCTATAGCGGGCCGGCAGTGATCTGTCAGGTGAAGTTCATTCCCATTGCCGGCTACCAGCCTGACAATCCCGGCATTCAGCTCATGTCGCAGACGAACGAGATCGAGGTTTGGCTCATCCCAGTGCGGGGGACCATCATGTATGTCCCCTACCGGATTGTGTTGCCGACGCCGGTCGGATATGGCACGGCCCTGGTGACCTCGATCCAGGTCGCAGGCGCCTCCCGCGCCAGCGCGGAACCGTAACCGTTACCCTTTCAGCGACGAAAAGCGCTAAGGGTTAACGGACGAGCCCTGAACCCCAATATGTTGTAGGGAACAGATGCTGAAAATTAACGCTCCCCTGATTCGTCCGTCCTTCGTTCCCCTTGCTTTCCGAGGCGCTGGCAGAGACTGAGAAGACTGAAACCCAGATTTGGTAGTGGTTGGCCGCGGCACGCGGCAGTCTCTAATCGCCGCATTGAATGAGGCGCGCGGCATCGAAATTCTGTTCGGAACGAAATCCGAATGTGCAGAGTCAGCGATTTGGACGAGATTCGTTCCCGCCATGTTCCGATTTCTGCGCGGATCGGGCGATGAGGAAGTCAAGATGAGCCGACTCTTTTCCTCGAATTCCACAGGTAGCCAGCGTGGTCGCGGCGTCACCGCCGTGCTCGGGCCGACCAACACCGGCAAAACTCATCTCGCCATCGAGCGCATGCTTGCTCACGACGTCGGCATCATCGGCTTGCCGCTCAGGCTCCTCGCGCGCGAGGTCTACGACAAGATCGTGGCCCGGGTTGGCGCGGCGAAAGTCGCGCTCATCACCGGCGAGGAGAAAATCAAACCTCCCTCGCCGCGCTTCTATGTCTGCACCGTTGAGGCCATGCCACTCGAGCTCGAGGCGGACTTCGTCGCGGTCGATGAAGTCCAGCTTGCCGCTGACGGCGAGCGCGGTCATGTCTTCACCGACCGGCTGTTTCACGCGCGCGGCTTGAACGAAACGCTGCTGCTAGGCGCAGCGACGATGCGTGATGCGATCCGCGAGCTGCTTCCTGGCGCCAATCTCGTGTCGCGCACGCGCCTGTCGGAGCTCACCTACGCCGGCGACAAGAAGATCACACGGCTGCCGCGCCGCTCGGCCATCGTCGGTTTCTCGGCGAATGACGTCTATGCCATCGCCGAATTGGTGAGGCGCCAGCGCGGCGGCGCCGCGGTGGTGCTCGGTGCGCTAAGCCCCCGTACCCGCAATGCGCAGGTCGCGCTCTACCAGAACGGTGACGTCGATTTCCTGGTGGCGACCGACGCCATCGGCATGGGCCTCAATCTCGATCTCGACCACGTCGCCTTCGCTGGTATCCGTAAATTCGACGGCCAATCGCACCGCAATCTCACGCAGGCCGAGATCGGGCAGATTGCCGGCCGCGCCGGCAGGCACATGAATGACGGCACCTTCGGGGTGACCGGTCAGCTCGCACCATTCGATTCCGATTTGGTGGACCGCCTGGAGAACCATTCCTTTGACCAGGTGGGGTTCCTGCAATGGCGCAATCGCAAGCTTGATTTCTCCTCGATCGAGCGCTTGCGCGAGAGCCTCCGCGAGGCGCCAGACCATCCGCGGCTTGTCCGAGCCCGCATGGTCGACGATGTCATTGCGCTGGAGAATGTGAGCCGCGATGCTCTCGCGCGCGACAGGGCAAAAGGGCCTGCCACCGTCAAGTTGTTGTGGGAGATGTGCCAAATCCCAGACTACCGAAAGATCTCCGCCGCAAGCCACGCCGAGCTGGTCGCCACGCTCTATGGCTATGTCACTAGCGACGAGGGTAAGATCCCGGCGGACTGGTTTGCCCACCAAGTGGCGCTTGCCGATCGCACCGACGGCGATCTCGACACGCTCTCGAGCCGGCTTGCCCAAATCCGCACCTGGACCTTCGTCTCGCATCACGCGCAATGGCTCGATGATCCAGAGCATTGGCAGGGCCGCACGCGGGCCATCGAGGACACGCTGTCCGATGCGCTCCATGAGCGGCTTACCCAGCGCTTTGTTGATCGCCGCACCAGCGTGCTGATGCGCCGGCTGCGCGACAAGGAAGAGATGGTTGCGGAGATCGGGTCCGACGGCAGGATCCTGGTCGAGAATCACTATGTCGGACGGCTCGACGGCTTCCGCTTCACGCCCGACACGGCGGGCGACGGCATTCATGGCAGGGCGGCGCGTCATGCCGCGGCCAAAGTGCTGGCGCGCGAGCTTGCCGCCCGCGCTGAAGCGCTTGCCGCAGCCCCCGATGAGACGATCACACTCAAGCCCAACGGACGCATCGTGTGGGAAGGCTCGGAGGTTGGGCGTCTGGAGCGCGGCGCAACCGCGCTCAAGCCACGCATCCAACTCGTTGCCGACGAACATCTCGCGGGACCGGAGCGGGACAACGTGCTCAAGCGCCTCGAGGCAAGGCTTGCGGCCGAGCTCGATGCCAAGCTCAAGCCTTTGATCGCGCTGAGCGAGGCTTCCGACCTCTCCGGCCTTGCCCGCGGCCTCGCCTACCAGCTCACAGAGAATCTTGGCGTGCTTCGCCGCGAGGGCGCCCAGAACGAGATCCAGGCGCTCGACCAGGCTGCCCGCGCCCAGCTCAGGCAGTACGGTGTGCGCTTCGGCGCTTTCAACGTCTATGTCCCCGCGCTGCTCAAGCCCGCTGCTGCCGATTTACTGCTCCTGCTCTGGGCGCTGTTTGCCGGCCGCGATCATGGGCTGGACGTCGATGCGCTGCCCGCACGGCCGCAACAGGGCCTCACATCTGTGGCGGCGGCTGACGGCATCCCAGAGCCCTATTGGCGCGCCGCGGGGTTTCACGTCGCGGGCGGGCGGGCGATCCGCATCGACATGCTGGAGAGGCTGTCTGACCTGATTCGCGCACGCATCTCGTTCAGGCGAACCGAAGGAGGTCCCGAAGCTCCAGCAGGCGCGAGCGGCGACGGCGGATTCCGCGTGGTCCCTGAGCTGATGAGCGTCGTTGGCTGCTCTGGTGAGGAATTTGCTTCGATTTTGAAGGCGCTCGGCTTCAGGCGCGAGCGGCGCAAGATTGCACCAGCACCGAGTGCGGCGACGATCTCGGCTCCTGAAGGCCAAGCGAGCGGGGAACAAGCAGCTGAAGCGGTGGAATCACCAATCGAACTGTTCGACGAGGTCTGGCGCCCGGGAAAACGCAGAGACATGGCTCACACCAAGCGCGCGGCGCACAAGCTAAAGCGCCAGCCTCGCGAGCGCGGCGGTGCAGCGAAGCGCGAGCAGCGCCGTCCAGCTGCACGGGGCAAGCCAGAGCGGACCAAGCCGGTCGAGCATTCGCCGTTTGCCGCACTCGCGGTACTTAAAGGGCGCCTTACCGTTCGCCAGCCGGAAGGAAGTTGACCGAACGATGTCTGAGCAGCGGCTCGACAAGTGGCTGTGGTGCGCAAGGCTGGTTAAGACGCGATCGGGGGCCGCACGAGCGATTGCCGAAGGCAAGGTGCGCATCAATGGCGAGCGCGCGCTGAAACCGAGCCGGCTCGTGCATGAAGGCGAGGTAGTGACCGGTACGGCTTCAGGCAGGCTGTTCGTCGTTCGCGTGCTCGCCTGGACGGTTAGGCGCGGACCGGCGAGCCTTGCACGCACTCTTTACGAGGATCTGACGCCCGAGACGGCGCCCGCCTCGGAGCTTCGCCCCGCCACCAGGGGTCCGCGGCCCACCAAGCGCGATCGTCGCCGCCTCGATGCGCTGCAGACGGGGACTTCAAAGCACTGAACCTGCGGGGAGCGAGCCGCGCTCATCGCGAGCTGCGAATTTGATTCTAAGAGATGGCCGAGCCGAGCAATATCGTGCTCCCTCAGCGCGCTCCTTGCCAAACCGGTGCCTCGCCTTGTGCTGGTGACCCGATTGTTATAGGCAGGGCCCTTCCTCAGGCGACTCGGGCGGCCTTTAGGGGCTAGAATTCGGGCCGAGACCGGCCCCGAAAACGTGTGGAATCGATGACTTACGTCGTCACCGAAGTTTGTATCAAGTGCAAGTACACCGACTGCGTCGAGGTCTGCCCCGTGGATTGTTTCTACGAGGGCGAGAACATGCTCGTCATTCACCCTGACGAGTGCATCGACTGCGGCGTTTGCGAGCCGGAATGCCCCGTCGATGCCATTAAGCCCGATACCGAGCCGAACCTCGAAAAATGGCTCGAAGTGAACCGGCAATATTCGGAAAGCTGGCCCAATATCACCACGAAAAAGCCTGCCCCGCCGGATGCCGACGCCTTTGTGGCAGAGCCCGACAAGTTCACGAAATATTTCAATCCTAATCCGGGTGAAGGCGACTAAAAACAATGGGTTAAGCGTTAACCGTATCGCCAAAATGTCGCATGTTGCGGCGCCAAAAAGGCAGCACTGCCGGATTCGACAGCTTCCAGATTTGCTAAGATTGTGTTATCTTCCTGACGAAATGGCGCAGACTGTCGGCGCATTAAGCACCAAGAGAGGCGTCCCTTTTCGGGCGCGCTTTTTTTTCTGACTTAGGGGAGGTGGCGCGATCGGGCCCTCCGATCGACCGCTGACCTTGTGCCTGATGCCCGTTAAACGGGTGGGGCGCCCGCGGAACAAGGCCACCGCGAGCAAGTTGGCAAGCTTAAGATACCCGACATTGGCCTCCGAACATATTTAACAGTGAGACGAGAGTAATGGCTGAAAAAAAGAAACCGCAGCAAAGACACGGATTTCGCACCAACGAGTATATCGTCTATCCAGCTCACGGCGTCGGCCGGATCGTCAGCATCGAGGAGCAGGAGATTGCCGGCGCGAAGCTCGAGCTGTTCGTCATCAATTTCGAGAAGGATAAGATGACGCTCAGAGTGCCCACCTCGAAGCTGACCAGCGTTGGCATGCGTAAGCTGTCAGAGGACAAAGTGGTGAAGAAGGCGCTCGGTACGCTCAAGGGCAAGGCGCGCGTCAAACGCACCATGTGGTCCCGCCGCGCCCAGGAATATGAGGCGAAGATCAACTCCGGCGATCTCGTATCGATTGCCGAGGTGGTGCGCGACCTCTACCGGTCCGAGGCGCAGCCTGAGCAGTCCTACTCCGAGCGGCAACTCTACGAAGCCGCGCTCGACCGCATGGCTCGCGAAATTGCCGCTGTCGAGAAGCTGGACGAGGCAAGCGCCGTGGCCAAGATCGACGACGTGCTCGCCAAGACCGCGCGCCACGCCAAGTTGGCCGCCGAGTCTGAGGCCCGCACCCGCGCGGCCTAGGCCTCTCGGTCTTCAGAATTTGTGAAGTCACGGCCGGGCTATGCCCGGCCGTGTTCATTTATAACGCAGGAGCTGTGGCCGGCAGCAGCTCCAGTTGCTCAGGATGGGTCGCGGCGATCATCGGCCCATTGCGCCACTCGATCCAGCCGCGCACGCGTACCTGCTTGCCGGCGAGTTGCTTGGGATCGATACCCGCTTCGGTGAAGGCCGGGATGTCCTTGCGTTCTATGCTGATCGTGAAGTCGCTTCGCCAATCATCGGCGAAGTTGAGATAGATGCGACCGCTTCCCTCTCCCACTCTGACCACAGCGCCTTCGACGAGTTGATAGGAGTGCGTAAGCCGGCCGATCCGTTCGACATCTCTGGCGTCTTGGATGCGGTAGGCAGATGAGTCCCAGACACCGAGATGCTTCGCCCTCGCCTCACTTTCGCGCGCGAGAAGCTCGGCAACACACGCGCGGTTGTCGGGGAAGGAATAGACGCGAGCCAGACCTTCCGAGACAAGCTCCTCCTGCAACCAGATCATCTTGCCTTCGCTGTCGACAAAAACTTGGGCAAGCAGGTGATCGTACCGGTCGGTGTGGCGCCCGCCAAATTTCAGCTCGACCTGCCTGCCCAATGCGAGTCTATCGAGCGCTTGTTTCGACTCCTCGACCAGAGGCCAAGGATCATCGCCGCGCCAGCCGAACGGCGCTGCCGGAGCCTTGGCGCCGATCAGCCGCACGGTCCTTCCGTCGTTGAGCTTTAGCGTTTCGCCATCGACGATCTCGGCAACAGTCGCTGTTTCGGGCTCTGACAACGTGCACGCTTCGCTCTGGGCCTCGGCAGAATCAACGCTTGGCGCGGCAAGCAGTCCGAAT
>JBKPSQ010000107.1:0-13254 GCA_046735075.1 Pseudomonadota bacterium | reverse complement strand
ATTTACGCGAGTGTTGGTCGTGAAGAACGAAGTTTTGAACGCGGAGGGGGGCACTCGGCGGCCGCCCCGCTACGTGCCGGGGCTGTCGGCCAAGCTCCTTCTGCTCACCATTCTTTTCGTCATGCTTGCCGAGGTGCTCGTCTTCGTGCCCTCGGTGTCCAATTTCCGCCGCCAATGGCTGATGGAGCGGCTAGCTGCCGCGCAGATCGCCTCGCTTGCCGCCGAAGCAGCGCCCGGCGGGCAATTGCCGAAGATGCTGCGCGACGAGCTTCTCGAGCAGGCGAAGGTCAAGGCCATCGCCGTCAAGCGGGCCGACAGCCGCGTGCTCATCATCGAGATGGACATGCCGGACGAGATCGACGCCTCTTACGATTTACGCGACGCCTCCTGGCTCACGCTGATCGGCGATGCGCTTATGGTCTATGCCGCGCCCAACGATCGCATCATCCGCGTGGTGGGACAGCCGGGCTTCAATCCGGGCGAGCTGATCGACGTGGTTATGGAGGAAGCCCCCCTCAAGGCCGCCATGATTCAGTACGGCCTCGACATTCTTGGATTGTCGATCTTGATCTCGATCATCACTGCGGCGCTCGTCTATCTCTCACTCGACACGCTTCTCGTGAAGCCCATGACGAAGCTCACCTGGAACATTGTGCGCTTCTCGGAACGGCCGGAGGACCCGAGCAGGGTCATCAGTCCATCCAACCGCCGCGACGAGATCGGCACCGCCGAGCGCGAGCTTTCCGCCATGCAGCACGAGCTATCTGAAACGCTGTCGCAGAAGACGAGGCTCGCCGCGCTCGGGCTCGCCGTGAGCAAGATCAGCCATGACTTGCGCAATATGCTGTCGAGCGCGCAACTGCTCTCTGACCGTCTGAGCACGGTAAAGGATCCGACCGTTCAGCGTCTCGTGCCTAAGCTGCTCGCTTCCCTCGACCGCGCCATCAGGCTGTGCGCTCACACGCTCGATTTCGGCCAGGCGCAGGAGACGCCGCCGCGACGCAAGCGCTTCCTGCTCGCCCCGCTTGTCGCTGAGATTGGCGACAGCCTCGGCCTGCCGCGTGCAAATCTCGATTGGAAAGTTGGCATCGACGAGGAGCTCGAGGTCGATGCCGACCGCGATCAGCTCTACCGCGTGCTCAGCAATCTTTGCCGCAACGCCGTCCAGGCGCTGGAGGGCGAGGGGGTTAATCCTGGGGAGATTGCGGTTAGTGCGCAGCGCGAAGGGACGGTGACTATCATCGAGGTTGCCGACACCGGGCCTGGTCTGCCGGAGAAGGCGCGCGCCAATTTATTCAAGGCGTTTCAGAGCGTGGCGCGCAAAGGAGGCGCCGGGCTTGGCCTCGCCATAGCCCACGAGCTCGTGCAGGCCCATGGCGGCCAGATCGCACTCGTGAAGAACGAGGGCGGCGCCACCTTCCGCGTCACCATTCCGGACGTGGTGGTCGACATCGGACAGGCGCGCCGCCGCGCTTAAGTCTACGCTGACTCTATTCGACCTTCTGTGCCTCGGCGGGTTTTCCGGCGGGCTTGCCGTTCTCAGTCGCCGTTTTCTTGTAGCTGTTGCCTTCTTTGGTGAGCGTGGTCGTCCAGTTCGAGTCCCAAGTGATGACGGCGCTATTTCCGTCTTCCTTCCACGTACCGAGCAGGCCCTTGTTGTTGGCGGCGAGATCTCCTTTGGCCTTGCCGTCATCGGACAGCCAGATGGTGAAGGGCTTGCCGTGGCTATCGCTTGTCTTCCATTTGCCGACGAAGCCGCTGGCGGCAAAAGCGACAGCGCCCGTCATGGCGATGGCAAAGGCAAATGCGGCCAAGGCTGGGTGAATGCGGCTCATGATTGTTTCCTCCAATTACCAACGATTACCTGCCCTATTATAAGTCGGTATGGGCCGTAGGCGTTGCAATTCGGTCCTAGCCTTGCCTTTGTCGAGGCAAACGCTTAGGTAGGGCAGGCCTGTTCAAGCGAACCATTTGCTTATTTGGTTGAGGCAGGCTCTCGCCCGCATAGTTGGCAAGAAGCGCCCGTAG
This sequence comes from Pseudomonadota bacterium, assembly GCA_046735075.1. GTDB lineage: Bacteria > Pseudomonadota > Alphaproteobacteria > Rhizobiales > Methyloligellaceae > Methyloceanibacter. The sequence continues at coordinate 11,226 of JBKPSQ010000107.1, read as the reverse complement.
CTCAGTTGGATAGAGCACCAGACTACGAATCTGGGGGTCAGGAGTTCGAATCTTCTCGGGCGCGCCACTCTCCCCAAGATTTAGCTGCCTCTTGGACCGCGAACAGCTCGATCAATGTAGCAGTCGATGCAGGGCTATTGGGCCGCGAGAGCCGAACAGGCGCTAGAGGTCTTGCGGCTCAACGTTTGGCCGAGGAGGAGGAAGTCGTGACGGCTAACGGCATTTCCGGCGTTAGGATTCCTGATAGCAAAATGGCTCGCGAGGTAACACAGCTCATCCGAGAGACTGAGAGCGATTTGCTATTTTACCATTCCACTAGAGTCTACTTGTGGGGCGCCCTGACTGGGAAGCGAAAGGGGCTGAAGTTTGATCCGGAACTGCTTTACGCCGGAGCTATGTTCCATGACGTCGGCCTTACACAAAACTACCAAGGAAGCCACCTTCGCTTTGAAGTGGATGGTGCGAATGCCGCCCGCGATTTTCTGCGAAGCCACGGCATCTCGGAAAGGGACATCGAGAAAGTTTGGATCGCCATTGCTCTCCACACGACCCCTGGCATTCCGGAACATATGCATTCAGAGATTGCTCTGGTGCAGGCTGGGGCAGGAATGGATGTCGTGGGCCGCGGCTATGAGCACTTTACGGACGAGCAACGCGAGGCAGTGATTGCCGCCTACCCACGCGGCAACGACTTCAAGCATGAGATCATCGAGGCGTTCTATCAGGGAATGAAACATCGGCCCGACAGCACCTTTGGCACCTTCAATGATGATGTTTTGGCCTTCAAGGATCCAAACTTTCACCGCACGAACTTCTGCAGCATCATATTGGGTTCACGCTGGGCAAATTGATTCCCGGGGGATTCAGAGCGGCAGTAGCTCACGCAATTCGGCCTAAGGCTTGCCGAACACGTCTTCCGCCGCCACGGATCATGAATCGGACGCACGACGCCCTCCGGCGATTATGCAACGTCGGCAGGAAGTCGGACGAAAGCTGTGCTAAACTTGGCCTTCTCAGCGCGGTCATTCCGATGTTGCACCTCTTCGTCCCCCCAATATCTTTTGACCATTGGGGCGAATACCAGCCCAGTTGGGTGAACCTAAGTCAAATTTTCGGGGGACTGTTGGTGGCGGCGAGCCTTGCGGTGCTCACGTTCACGCTTTGCCTCGCCCTGGCGACGCTGTTTGCCCAGCCAGCCGGTTTTGGGCCTCCTCCGTCGCAGCACCTGGCGCTTCTGATGTAGCCCACTGGCAGTGTCGCGCTTCGCGAAGTCAGGGGCAGATCACGAAGGGCTGACTCAACAGACAATCGAACAACAGGTCTGTTTCGTAGCTATCCCAAGGATAGATGCGCCGGTGGTAATAGGCTCGTGCATAGCCGTGCGGCCTGACCAGTCTATGTGAAGACGTGTATGCCCTGTGGCGTCGCATCCAGTCCCGCGCGTGGTAAGCCGACTTGCTGCTTTGGATATGTATGCCCGCGGGAGCTCGCTTTCCGAACGTGGGCGAAATCGCGGCCAAGAGAAGCGCGCTCGTTCCGAAAACGAGGAGCAAATGGCGCGCGTAAGATTTACGCATAGGGAGGTTCCGTTTCGAGCCTCGCGCGCAGCAGGAAAATTATAGCACGTAAGCGGGCTCAGTGAGCCGCGGCGGCTTCGCCTCGATTTTCCCGCGAGAGCAGGAAGCGGAAGAACTCGGCGCCCTCGCGCATGCGGCGCCTGAACATGTCTACACTCGAGAATGTCTCCCGCGTCATTTCCCAGAGCTTGCTCGGGCGGAAATAGAAGCGCCGGTAGAATTCTGCCACGGCATCGAAAATCTCCTCGTGCGAGAGGTGAGGATAGCTCAGTGCGCTCACCTGCACGCCAGAATGCCCGACCAATCCGCCGGAGTCTTCGCGCAGCCATCCGTTTTCCGCCGCTTGACGATGCAGGAAGGTGCCGGGATAGGTGGCCGCCAGGGAAACCTGAATGGTGTGCGGGTTCATGTCCTGGGCGAACTTAATGGTCTCTTGAATCGTCTCGTGGCTCTCGCCCGGCAAACCGATCACGAACGTGCCGTGGATGGTGATGCCGAGTTTGTGGCAATTCTCGGTGAACTGCCGGGCATGATCCAGCCGTACGCCCTTCTTGATGTTGACGAGGATATCGCGGTTGCCGGTCTCGTAGCCGACAACGAACAACCTGAGGCCGTTGTCCTTGAGGACCTTGAGCGTCTCGTAGGGAACGTTGGCTTTGGCGTTGCACGACCACGGCACCCCGATCTCGCCCATGCCGCGTGCGATCACTTCGGAGCGCTTGAGATCGTCGGTGAAAGTGTCATCGTCGAAGAAGAACTCCTGGACTTGCGGGAAGTACCCCTTGGCGCGACGCATTTCGGCAAGCACGTGCTCGGGACTGCGCGTGCGGTATTTGTGACCGCCGATCGTCTGCGGCCAGAGGCAGAAGGTGCAGCGCGACTTGCAGCCCCGGCCTGTGTAGATCGAGACGTAAGGATGGCGCATGTAGCCGATGAAGTAGTCCTCCATGACGAGGTCGCGCTTATAGACGTCGACCACGAAAGGAAGCTGATCCATGTCGTGCAGGATGGCCCGCTCGGCGTTGTGCACGATTTCGCCGTTGCGGCGATAGCTAATGCCGTCGATCTCTTCGAACGGCCGGCCCTCGGCGATTTCCTTGATGGTGAAATCGAACTCGGCGCGAGCGACGAAGTCGATCGCCTTCGACGCGGCGAGCGAAGCGTCCGGGTTCACCGCGACATGCGCTCCGACGAAGCCGAGGATGAGTTTCGGGTTTGCATCCTTCAGGGCCTCGGCGACCTGCACGTCATAGCCGAAGGATGGCGTGCTCGTGTGCAGCACGGCAAGCTCGTAATCCTTGGCCATGGGAAGAATATTGTCGAGCGATAGTCTTCGCGCCGGCGCATCCACCAGGCGGCTGCCGGGCACAAGCGCCGCAGGCTGGGCGAGCCAAGTCGGGTACCAGAAAGAGCGGATTTCGCGCTTGGCCTGGTAACGCGATCCAGCGCCGCCATCGAATCCTTCGAACGACGGCGGATTTAGGAAAAGCGCCTTGAGCATCGATGTTACCCCGTCTGCCAGACCCGTCTAATGTCCCCCGAACGCCTCTCCGGGCGCTCTGGCGAGAAACTACCACGAACAGAGCCTAGCGGGCGAGTTCGGACGCAGCCTTTGGAATTTCCCGGGAGTGCGCCAATTCTTGCGGCACACCGGGTTGCCGAGCTTCGTTGGCAATGGCTCGCCAGCGGACTTCGGCGATAAGCCCGGCAGCGCGGCGTGCATCTCCGGCTGGTGCGAACACCTTGCGCGGATTGCGATGATAGATGCGGCGGTAGAACTCCGGTGCCAGGCTGAACCCTAGGGTAAACTTACCCGGAATGGTCGCCCACAGGCCTTCGCGGCAGGGCACGATATGGAACAGATAATTCCGGTCCTGGTCGGGAAAGGTGATCTCGGTCTTCACGCCAGGATAGCGCCCCAGCACTTGCAGCGAGGACTCGTATTTCCGGTGACGCTCGATGACATAGTCGAGATAGCCGTCGCAATCCGACTTCCGCTTGAGCGAGATCCCACCGGCAAGCCCAATGCCATTGCCCTTCACCAGCAAATTGATGCAGTTCCGCACATTGTAGTCGAGCTCGACGAAGGAGCGTGCTTTGCCGGAGAGACCCTCCACCACGGCCAACGGCGCATAGGAGGTTGCGACCTTCACGTTCACGTGGTCGGCGATCGACTTGCCGGCACACAAAACCACGTTCTTACCCCTGAAGCTCTCGCCATCGGAAACCACGAGTTTTTCTCCGAAGGCGTCTCGCACCTCCCGCACGTGCTGCGTAGTGCGCACCTGCAAACCATTGCCAAGCGCTGACGTCAAAAGGTCGCGCAGCAGCAGGCGGCTATTGACGGTGAAGTCGGTGCTCTGAACTTCAAAGAAGGAATCCCGATGCCCGAGCTGCTCGCGGAATCGGGCCCAGATGCTTGGCCAGCGTCCTTGCTTGAACTCATCGACGATTCCCGCGCGCCGCCTCAGCCAATCGTGCTCGGCGATGCGCTCGATCAGAAATCGCGAACGGGCGACGACGGCGGCCCAGAACGGATTGAAGCGCCGGTTGCGATAGCGGAAGCGGATGTAATTCGGCTCGAACCAGCCGCCCTCATTGAGCGCAAGACCACGCTCGGTTGGCACTGCATTCATGCCCGGGAAGGAGCCGTAATATTCGAGCAGGTCGTCGATCGCGCCCAACAGATACTTCATGGTGAGCAGTCGATCGGGCACGAGCGTGTAGAGGCAGCCGGTGTGGATCCACTCGTGGAAGTCGCCTGTGGTCTCGCCAGCAAGCTGCTCGCGCTGCTCCAGCAGCAGCACGGAGTGGCCTTCGCGCGTCAGAATCTCGGCGATCGAGATACCTGCGATTCCCCCGCCGACGACGATCCATTCATACTCTGCCGCCATACCCCTCACTCTGGCGTTGCCTACCAGCGACCTGAGCCTATCGTAGCACCGCGTTGACGGCCTCAACCACCTGCTCGACTTGGGACTCGGCAAGGCCAGAAAACATCGGCAGACACAGATGGCGCGCGCAGACATCCTCGGAGACTGGGAGCGGCCGCGTCGCCAAATCTTTGAACACCGGCTGGCGCTGGATCGGCTCCTCATAAACTTCGCCGCCACAAATCACGCCATAGGTTTCACGCAGTTTCTGCTTCACCGCCGCGCGGTCGATCGGGCGGCGCGGCAGCACGATGTACTTGTAGTAATTGCAAAGCCCGCCTTCGGTGACCTGCAACGGCTGGAGCACTGGTGAGTTGGCGAACGCCTCATCATAGAGCGCCGCCGCGTGCCGCCGTGATTCGAGCATATCGGGCAACCGTTCAAGGTGGCGCACGCCAATCACCGCGTGAGGCTCGGAGAGTCGCCAATTATAGCCATGCCGCACATGGATATTTTGAGTGAAGCTCGCCTTGCCCTGATCGCGGTAGATGAGCGCCTCCGAGGCGATCTTGTCGTCATTGGTGACGATCATGCCCCCTTCGCCGCTGGTCATGACCTTGGTGGGATAGAAACTGAAGCCGCCGGCAATGCCGAAGGTGCCAGCTGCCACGCCGTCATGAAACGAGCCGTGGGCGTGAGCCGCGTCCTCAACCAGCCACAGGCTGCGGCGGTCGAGCACCTCTTTCAGCTCAGACATGCGGTGCGAGACGAGCCCGCCGATATGCACCACCACTGCGCCCGCAGTGTTCGGCGTGATGCAGCGCTCGACTTCCTCCGGTGCAGTGCCGAGCGTCTCGGCGTCGGTATCCATCAGTACAGGGCGTCCGCCGGCGTGAATCACGGCGGCAACCGTCGCGTAATTGGTGTTGGCCGGCACCAGCACGTCCCGGCCCTCGATGCCTAGAGCGCGGAAGATGATCTCGAGTGCGGAGGTGCCGCTGTTCACGGCCACCGCGTGCTTGGCGCCGAGATAGTCAGCGAAACTGCGCTCGAACTGCTTGCCGTAAGTGCCAAGCGTAAGGCGACCGCTAGCAAGAACCTCCTGGATACAATCGGCGATCCACTGGCGATCCTCGGCGGTGAAATCGACGCGTGCCGGCGGCACCACGCGAACTGGCGAACTCTTCACATCGTTCATCGCGGCCCCTTATCCCTCCTCAGTCGCTGCGATTCTCTCTGGCAAGAGCCGGCCGATCCGAGTGCTGGTGGCGCCAATGCCCGCGCGCCTCGAACCATTGCCAGGCGAGGATGCCGGGGATTCCGAAGGCAAGCTCCCGTGCGCGCCGCGTGAGCGCAAGCGCGAGCGCCCCCTCTGCCGGGATGGACAGTAGCGCACAGACCAGGAGGAAGCCACCCTCCTGGGCGCCGAGAGCGCCGGGAATGAGGAAAGCCGCGGCGCGCACGCCTTGAACCACGCTCTCGATCAGGAAGGCCTCGAAAAAGCTCACCTCGTAGCCGAGCAGCCAAAGCGCCACCCAGACCTCCAAGACGCCGAGGATCCAGGCCACCGACAGCCAGAAGATGCTGAGCAACACATCCAACCGGCGCGCGTAGATGCGGCGGCCCTCCTCGTCGATGGCATCGGCGCCGTCCAGCACTCTCGCATCGAGCGGTCCGGCAAAGTTCTGAGCGAGCCGCACCAGAGCGCCGAACAGGCCGCGCTGCTGCGCGAGATAGAAGCCGGTGACGAGGGCAAGGCCGATCAGAACTACCAACAGCACCGGCAATAGCACACCGTCGGGAGCGACATAGAAGGCGAGCAGCACGACGCCAAGAAGCGTAAAGGCGATCAGCGTGACGAGGGTGAGGGTGAGGTCGGTGACGAGGCTCGCGGCGACCAGCGATCCCGACATGCCGAGCTTGGTGAACAGCCTGATGCGCACGAGATCGCCGCCAATGCCGAGCGCCGGCAAGAGCGTATCCACCGCCTCGCCAATCCAGCGGCCCCATAGCAGCGTGCGGAAGTGAGGTCGCTTGCCAGGCGGAAATAGAAAGCGCCAGCCCAAGGCCTCGGCGGACAAGGGTAGAATGTGCACGGCGGCGATCAGCGCAAGGCCGGAGACGCCGGCGACGGCGAGCGCCGCTGCGATGTCTCCGATCCCGTAATAGCCGATCAGAAGCACGAAGACCGTGAGACCCGCCAAAAAGGCGATCCAGCTCACGCGCTTGAGGTGCGGGTTGAGGCCGTGCATGGAATCTTCCGCCTAGACAAGTATGGCCTTACCGGGTCAGGCCTAGGTGCTACGGAGCGCAAGCGCAAGGCTCATGAGGAGCGGCGCGGGACGATGCGCCCGCCGCGGGCCAGCTCGAACTCGTAGCCACGCCATACAAAGGTGCGCTTTCCCAGCGCCAGCACCCAAAACAGAAGGCCGGCAAGATCCCGCAGCGGCAAGAGCCACAGGGCACCCAAGCCCGCGCGATCGCGGAACGACAGAGCGTTCCCCGCTGCCGTGCCCAGCCGAACCCCAAGCGCCAGCAAGAGGACGGCGAGCCCAAGCGGATCGAACAGCCGCAGCGCGGCGTAGAGTAGCGCAAAGGGCACCGCGCGTGTCAGTACCGACGCGGCGAAGCCGATCGGTCGCGCGGCGCGCGTATTCTGGTCCCAATAGACCTGATGTCGCCACCAGTCCTTGGCACTGTCGAGATCGACCGTGAGATCGACGAAATAGGGCAGGAGCACCATGCACTCGCCGCGCGCCAGGATGCGCCGGCCGAGCTCGTAGTCCTCGACGAGATAGTCGGCGAGTGAGGCAAGCCCGCTCACGGCTTCGAGGGTCGTCCGGCGCAAGGCAACCGAGGCGCCGAGACAAAGCCCGCTCGCTCCGGTCATGTAGGCGAAGACGGTGCTCGGGATGAATTCGGCATTGTAGGTGAGCAATTCGAGCTGCTCGTACCAGGTCCGCGCGTCGACGCCCTTATACAATGTGCAGACATATCCGACGTCGGCATCGCGTAGCGGCGCGGTGATGCGCGTAAGGTAGTCCGGCGGCGTAAACACGTCGCTATCGCTGATGACCAGGATCTCGTGCCGGGCGGCCGACAACCCATTCTCGAGATTTTGCACCTTGCCGTTCACCACCGGCTCGGACTGCACCGCGACAACCGTCGCGCGCTTAGGACCATACTCCTGCTCCAGGCGGCGCAACAGCGGCAGCGCCGGGTCGTCGAGCCGTTGCACCGACATCACCACCTGAAAGTCGGGATGGTCCTGCTCCAAAGCGCTGCGGAGATTGCGTTCGAGATTGCGCTCAAGCCCGTAGATCGGCTTCAGCATGGTGGCCGGGAGCGCTTCGCTTCCGCCCGCATTGCCCGCGCCTATGGACCGGAGAAAGAGGAGGCCGGTCACTAGCGATGCAACGTAGAAGATTGAGCCCCCAATAACAGGGATCAGCAGCAGGGCTTCGATAAAGCTCACGAGTTGTCCGGGCTCGTCAAAATTTGAGCAGCCAGGGAAGCTGCTCCAGGACCGCATGCACCGAGCCGAGATTGCCCTTGCGTGTCAATGCCTTAGCGCCTTCCCGCAGATGGCCGTGCTTGAAGGATTGATAAGCATCATGCGCAGAGACGCCGACATGCTGCATCACGCTTGAGTCACGATAGCAATCGATCATGCATTTGGTGCAGCCGTCGCGCACGCGCTGCGAGCCGTCGAAATCCTTGATGTGGCACATCGGGCGATCCCAGTTGTGGCAGCGCCACAGATCGAGATGCCAGTCGAGATAGAAATATTGGAAGCCGCCGAGACAGGGGAAGCGCTGCTCCTCGCCACGGACGAAGCGCTCCATCTCTTCGATCGAGGCTGTGGGATTCACCACTTGAAAGCGCTTCTTGAGCGCCTTGACCTGCTCGAAGGCCTGAAGCAGCTCCGCGTCGGAGTAGTTTACGAGATCAGAGTCGGAGAAGCTCAAGAAATTCGAGTCGAGCTTGGTCAGCGGATAGGAGAAGGTGACCGCCTTGAAGCCGAGCGACTTGAGGAAATCGGGCAGAGTCGCATAGTCCACAAAGCGGCTCATGGTCACCGACGCGGTGGAGTGCAGGCCACGCTCGTCAATCACTGCATTGGCTTCGCGGATGCGCTCGCAGACGCCGGGAAGCCCGCGGTTCCTCTCATGGGTCTCGGCATCGGCAGCGTCGATCGAGATGATGAAGCTTGAGAGGCCCGCATCGGCCAGCTCGTAGATGCGGTGCGGCTTCAATAGTCCAGCATTGGTCACGAGCAAAACTTTCATGCCGAGGCCGCTCGCACGCTGCACGATCTCGATGAGATCGGGGTGCAGCATCGGCTCGCCTCCCGTCAGCACGAGATAGCGCACCGCCTGCCGGTAAAGAATGTCGATGGCTTCGAGCGCGCCCTCGCGCTCGACATAGTGCCAGTCCTTGCGCGGCAATTTATCGAGCGCAAAGCCGCAAAATCCGCAGCGCGCGTTGCAAGCATTGTTGAGCGCGAACTGGCAAAAGCCAGGGCCGCCTTCCTGTAGAACCAAGCGCAATGTGCTGTCGCCGTTGGGCTGGGGGAGAGCGCGGTTGCTTGGCGTACCGTGGCGAGGCCGCTGAACGGCCGCCTCGGCGCTCACGCCTTCCCCAAGCTCGGCTTCGATGATGCGCATTGGTTTGCCCCTCTGGGGCATCCTAAAGCCTATTGGCGAAACAATCAGCCGGTCTTTGCTTGCCGTGGTGGACCCATCAAAATCGGCTGAATCAACACGGCCGCAACGAAAGTCGTAAGAAGCGACAGGCTCAAGAGCTTGCCCATGCTTGATGTGCCGGGGTGGTTCGATAGCCACAGGCTGGCAAAGGCGGTCGCCGTGGTGAGCGCGCTGAAGAACACCGCGCGGGTCAGCGCAGAGGAGAGCAGATTCGTCTCGCCCTCTCGCCAGGCCAGCACGTAGTAAATCTTGAACGCCACGCCGACACCGAGCAGCAGCGGCAGGGCGATGATATTGGCGAAGTTGAGCGGCAGGCCGAACAGGACGGTCAGCTCGAGCGTGACGATGCCGGCGATCAGCAACGGGACGAGCGTCAGGAGAACGTCTCGCGTGCTGCGAAGCACGATGAACAGCAGCACAGTGATGCAGAGGAGGGCGAGAGCCACTGCATAGATAAAGGCGCGCACGATGGTCTTCGCGGATTCCTGAATCAGGATCGGCATGCCGGTCGCGTCCGGCGTAACCTTGAGCACCGCCGACGCGAACCGCGCCATGGTCTCGTTGTCATTCTGGTTGCCGGAAGGCCGCACCTCGACGCGCGCCCTGCCATCCTTGGCGATCCAATCCTCCGTCAGCTCTCTCGGCAGGTTATCCAGTGTGACCCGCTGCGGGTGGAGGCTTGAGCGAATTTGTTGAAGACGCAGCTTCAATCCGCTGAGCAGAGCTATTTCGGCGGCAGCGCGTTTCTCTGAATTCGCATCAGCTAGCGCCCTCAGCGAATTGGCGATGTTCGCGCTAACCGCCGAACTCTGCGATTGGTCCAACTTCTGGAACGCATCTGCGGCGTCACTCAAAGCCTTGCGGGTTTCCTCGTCGCTCGGGACTGGTTTCGTTTCAGCCACATTGAGCGTCGGGTCGAGCAAATCGGCTGCGTCGGCAATGACCGCAAGCTTTTGTTCCTGGTCGCTCGGCACGAAGCTTTGCAGCGTCGCTGTCTCCGAAACCTCAGGCAGCTTCCCTAAGCGCTGCGCCAGATCGTTTGCCTCGCTCAACGATGGAGCGATCACGTTGATGACGTTCGGCGTCGTCGTCGGATCCTTGCTGAGGTCGAGGAAGGTCGTGACCGACTCGACGCTGCTATTGCGCAGGTTGATGGGATTGAAGTCAAACTTCAGCTGAGTGAAGAGCGGCAGCCCGGCAAGGACGAGTACGGCGATGGCAACGAGAAGCGGGATCCGATAGCGGGTGGTGAAACGGTCGATGGGCGCGAGCCCGCGATAGCCGATGGCGTGATGCTCAGCGGGAGGCCGCAGCGATGAGAGAAGCGCTGGAAGAAGAGTGAGGCTGGTGATGAAGGCGATGATCATCCCCACGCCGGCAATCAGCCCAAGCTCCGAGATGCCGATATAGTCGCTCGGCAGGAAGGCGAAGAAGCCCGCGGCGGTTGCGGCCGCGGCAAGAGCCAGCGGCTTCGCAATTTTACTCGCGGCGGCGCCGAGCGCGCCCTGGAGATCGCTGTTGAGGTGGCGCTCGCGGCGGTAACGCACCGCGACCTGGATGCCGAAATCGACGCCGATGCCGACGAACAGAACGGCGAAAGCGATCGAGATCAAATTAAGGGAGCCCACCAGCGCGAGGCCGGCGGCCGCCGTCAGCGCAAGGCCTACCAGGAGGCAAACAACGACGGCAAGAATGATCCGCCCCGATCTGAGGCCGATCCACAGCAGGAGCAGGACGGCGGACAGCGTGAGAAGAAGATTGCGCAGAGCGCCGTCAGCCACCGAGGCGAACTCCTCGTCGGCCATGGCGACCTGTCCCGTGAGGCGAACGGTGATGCCTTTGTCAGGCACTAGTCCAAGCTCGGCTGCCGTGTTGCGAATCGTGTCGGAAGCGTTCGCGCCTGGCTCGAGATCATCGTAATCGAGTACCGGCTTCACACGAATGAAACGGCGAAGCTCGCGTGCCGCCGGAGTCTCGCCGGTCATCAACTGGGACCACGAGATGGAGGCCGGATGCCCCTGAAGAATGAAGTCGATGGCGTCCGAGAGGTTGGCAAGCGGAGTGGCGAAG
>JBKPSQ010000106.1:0-14488 GCA_046735075.1 Pseudomonadota bacterium | reverse complement strand
GCCGCCCAGCGTGGGGAAGCATGCCAGCCCAACCGTTCCGCTTCTCCTGCACCCGTTGGCAAGGAAGAAGCGGTGGCGGACGCATAGCCCTCTGGAGGCGACAAAGGCGCGCGAGTGACCGGCCCTGGTGGCTCATAGCGGCGCTGGAGCATTGGACTCGGGAGACGACGTGGCGTTGCATGCTGCCAACGCAGCCGTGACCGCTATCGCGGCGGCCGCTAGAATTTTGCGATCAGAAGCGACGCGTTCGGCACTCGGCGGCGACATTTGCCGATTATCCCACCACGGTTCCTACCGAGGATTAGCGACCCGCCACTGACGGATCCGCGAGGCAGTCAATCTGGTCGGCGAGAAGAGCAGAGCTTCGGGTTCGGCTCTGGCACGAGGCGTGATTGCGCTTCGGTGTGATTTCGCGCCCGCTTCCAGGCATCTACCGAGGATGCGAAGCGAGTTGGCTTTGCGGGCGAACGCGAGCCGCAGCTCCGGTGAGGCGCTTTCGTCGTCTGCCACCTTCTCATAGAAGGAAAGCTTGACGGACCATTCTTCTGCCGACCAAGACATGCCGACAGCATCTAATCACGCTCCTTGCGCAATAGTTAACCGAGCGCACGGACCCGAGGAGATTGTTCGTTTGGTTAAGAGCGCCGGCTGCCCTGCTAAGGGCCGCGCGGCTCGTTCAGCTCCAATTCGTGGACTTGCTTGGCGGCAATGAAATAGCGATAGCAGACCAGCGCTGTGCCGGCTGCGATAACCAGAATGATACAAAACGCCAGCGTTCGTCCGCTCATGTTCGCTCCGCATCACCGCTCGATACGGCTGATCTTTGAACCTTCGAGACTCAGGCTGTACATCAGGCCTTCCTGATCGGTGATGAAGGCGATGATAGGGCTAGAAATGTTATCGGTGTCGATCGATCCGGCGGCACCCAGTGTCACGACCACAATCGATCCGTCGATGCCGACCTTCCAGCCATAAGCTCGTTGGAAATCGGCAAGCGCCTCTTCGGTGACAAATATGATGATAATGGAGAATGATTGAACGCCGAGTTGAAAGCCGAGCGAGGCCGAGACGATGTTGTAATAGCCGGCGGCGTTTCCGCGAACGATGAGTACGCCTTCGCCATATTGGCCGCCCACAAGCATCCCCGCTTTCACCACTGATGGGAATACGAGAACGCCTGCGGCCTTGCGGCCGAGTTCTTCAGCGCTTGGATTCTGCTGGACAAATCTGTGAAGAGTCGCGTTCGCGGCGTCATTGATCTCTTGTGCGGAACTAGCCTTACTGGCGCTCGGCATCGACGCAAACGCGAACAAGGAAAAGAAGAATAGTATCGCCTTCAGCCGTGAGCGAATTGGGATGTCTCCTCTCGCAAGCCCGGACCACCTATCTCAGGGCTTGGGCGTAATTCAGTCCGAGTCGTCGCCATGTCCGGCGCTATCCTAAGACCGCCCTGTTGCGCCAGTCGAGCGAGATTCATCGCTTCGCCGGGCGAACCCACGAAGTCATGTCAAAACTTGCCGGCGGGCCCAATTTGAGCTGGGGCGTAAAAGGGGAGCGCCAAAGCCGACGCTCCCCGACAGTTGGCTAATTTTCGACGTTCTTCACGAGGCCCTTGGCACAGGCGTCTTCGAACTCAGACTTCGAGATGTCCCCGCTCCCATCTTTGTCAACCTGGGTGAAGTTGACGATGAACGGCGCGGCGGCTGACTTCGCCAACAAGTCACCCGATGGGACGGCATTGTTCCAAATCGCTTGGCACTGCTCAGGATTTAGAGCAGCCGAGGGGCGGCCGGACGTCATGCTGTTCGTTTGTGCCAGCACGCAAGTCGCGGTTAGGGGAAGCACGACTAAGGAGATGATGGATGCTCTGAACATTTGTCTCCTCCGAACTGTTGGCAAATCCCATTCTACCAGAGCTGAGGCCGGGTCGCGATCAAGTCGCGCATCGTCTGTTGGTCGGGGTCGGATGTCATTAGGGGAATCCGCACTGTCATGAACCGTGGGGTTGGCAAAAGGTCGCAGCCGGGGAGTTCCGATGCCGCCTGGAGATCATGTTGACTCCATGAAATGCGCCAGAAGACATCAACAGCGCGATCTCGGATCGAGTCTCCGTGCCCCAACATCAAGTGTTCGTGTTTAAAAAGATCGGCCATCGGTTCCAAAAAGAGGGGCGCCCACCGAAGCGAGAGGGACGCTATGATCGGCCGCATGGATGGCTGCAACAATTGCGGGCAAGCACTCATTGAAATCGACAATCGCGGCCAACGCCTGATTGGGTGCCTGACGTGCAACTTATGGGCGCCCGCTGACGGTAAGCGATGGACTCGGCTTTCTGAAGAAGACCTCCGCGCGCTTCACCATTTGCGGCACGGCGAAGGGGCAAGAAACAAGCCACCGGACTAAGGCGACAAGCCGAAAGGAAGCGGGCTTCGAAACAAAACCCCGACGCTAGCAGTCGGGGTTGAGTATGGACGGCCCTAGTCCGGGGCCAGATTATCTATCGGCCCTAGTCCGGGGCCATGGAAACTATAGGTCGATTCGGTCTGTGGCCGATCTTGATTGTCGCGTGACGCGGGTCCGAGTTCGATTATCTTCCGCAATCGAAAGTCCAGACGCAGTGTTTTTCCAGTGGTGGCTTTTCACAAACACAGGGCCCAGGCTTACAGCCCTCAGGTACCCGTTGGCCGAGCTCATTGAAAACCGTGGTGACGCCGGTGAAAGAGACTCATTGCCGCGTCGATCCGCTCCACCGGCAAAGCCTGCCGATCGATACCATCGAGCTTGCACGATACCTCATCGGAAAAACGCTTGTTCATGATCTCCCCGCAGGCAGGCTAAGCGGCCGCATCGTCGAGACCGAAGCTTATCCGCCTGGCGATGCCGCTGGCCACGCCTTCCGCGGCAAGACACGAGGCAACCAGTCTTTGTTTCTCGGTCGTGGCTACTGCTATGTCTATTTTACCTATGGCTCGTCGTTCATGGTGAACGTCAGCAGCGAGGAGCTGGGCGTCGGTGCAGGCGTGCTTTTGCGCGCGTTGGAACCGCTCGAAGGCATCGAGAGAATGCAGCGCGTTCGGAAGGTGACGCGCATTCGCGATATTGCGCGTGGCCCTGGACGCCTCGCCCAAGCCATGCAGGTCGATAAGCGATATGACGGAGTCGACCTATGCGCTGGGGAAGTTCTGTGGCTCGGCACGGCAACACGACGCGTCGGTCCAATCGGTAGCAGCGTGCGGATTGGTCTGACGCGGGAAGTCGATCGCAAGCGCCGGTTTTTTGAGGCCGGCAATCCCTATGTCAGCGGGTCGAGATCACTCTCCAGCTCGTGAGAGAGGCCGGATAGCTTCGCCGCGCCGTCGCGCACCTGCTCGCGTGATCTCCATCGAGCAGAATTTCGAAACCGCACATCGGCACGAAACTGGCGTGCTTCATCGCCTCGCCGCGAGGTAGCGCGAGGGCATGTCAAAGAACGACCCCCGTTGAAGGGGGATGGCGCGCCGAAAAGCGCAAACCTATGGTGTCCGCGATCTTGCGGGATCGCGGCGGGCGCCTCTCGGCGCGCCACACGCGCTCAAGTAGCGAAGCGATAGCGCATCAAAAATGCGCGTCTGCAACGAAACCCTCGCGCATGCTCATTTGCGGCGTCCATACGGCACCGGGCCCTGCTTTAGTCCGGTCCGTCGCGCTCGAACGCGCCGACCGATCCTTCAGCCTGCTCCAGGCAGGGACTCTCTAGTGGTCCCGGAGGGAGCTCCGCTGCCGCCCGAGTGCTCATGTCGCGTACACGAGCCCGCAGGCGCCGCACCTCGTCCCGCCTCGACGTTCGCCTCGCGAAGCGCCCTTCAAGTGGACGAGGTGATGCGCAGTTTAAGTCAACCCCGAAGAGCGGGGACAAGTTTTGACCTAGCTGGAGAAGAGGTCTGGCTTGTTAAATTCGGTTGCAGAACGGCATCGCTACAACGATAGTTGGCACACAGACTAGGGAGGCTGACCATGAGCCATGTTGGGGAAGTACGAGAGTCCGATCACATCAATTGTAAACACTGGAACCAGGAAATTAATCTTACGGCGCGAAGGCAGGGAAATTTATGGACGATCTGGAGATCCGATACTGGCCAGACGGTGCCCAACGTACCGAATTTGGAAACAAAATGGGTGATCTAGAGTCGACCTATTGGCCAGACGTGCACGTCGTATGGAGCGGCAATCGTTTCACTATCAAACTTAAAGACGGATCACCATACAATGAGGACTCTACAGTTCTGAACTATGTTGGTCATGACGCTCGTGAGGCTTGGCAATGCTATTGGGACCCAAATCAAAACCAAGGCACGGGCGGGTTTCGTCATACTTGCATAAGAATCGCATGAGGCCCCTACTGCGAGCGCGGGAACTTCACGCTCATCTCTGCGACGGTGGCCGAGTAGACCAAATCAGCCATTCATGCGCCTGATAGGCGACCGGCTTGTTGACCTTCCTGAGGCCTTCGTGAACTCGGCATCCGGGTAGGCCCTCGGATCGGAGCTAATGCTCGCACGCAGGAGCTAGTGAGCGCGCGTTTAGCAGAAGTGGCGCTCGAGGGCTCGCCATTGGTGCATATCTCTAGGGCATCAAAATGCAGAGTCTCGCTCAATCCTCCTCCACGTACACCTTGCTGCCCAATTCGCGGAATTTGGCACTCATTTCCTTCATCCCGGCTTCCTTCTCCGCGAGCTTCGCCGCGTAGTCGCGCACTTGCTGGGTGATCTCCATCGAGCAGAATTTCGGCCCGCACATCGAGCAGAAATGGGCGAACTTGTGCGCCTCCTTGGGCAACGTCTCGTCGTGGAACGAGCGCGCCGTCTCGGGGTCGAGCGAGAGGTTGAACTGATCCTCCCAGCGGAAATTGAAGCGCGCCTCCGACAGAGCGTTGTCGCGCGCCACCGCGGCGGGGTGGCCCTTGGCGAGGTCGGCGGCGTGCGCGGCGATCTTGTAGGCGATCACGCCGGCCTTCACGTCGTCGCGGTCGGGCAGGCCGAGGTGCTCCTTCGGCGTCACGTAGCAAAGCATGGCGGTGCCGAACCAGCCGATCATGGCGGCGCCGATCGCGCTCGTGATGTGGTCGTAAGCTGGCGCGATGTCGGTGACGAGCGGCCCCAGCGTATAGAACGGCGCCTCGCCGCACAGCTCGAGTTGCTTCTCGACGTTGACCTTGATCTTGTGCATCGGAATGTGGCCGGGGCCCTCGATCATCACCTGACAGCCATGGTCGTGAGCGGCGCGGGTCAGCTCGCCGAGCGTCTCTAGCTCGGCAAATTGGGCGCGGTCGTTGGCGTCGGCAATCGAGCCCGGACGCAGGCCGTCGCCGAGCGAGAACGACACGTCGTAGCGGCGCATGATCTCGCAGATGTCGGCGAAGCGCTCGTAGAGGAAGCTTTCCTTGTGATGCGCGAGGCACCACTTGGCCATGATCGAGCCGCCGCGCGACACGATGCCGGTGACGCGGTCAGCGGTGAGATGGATATAGCCGAGGCGGACGCCGGCATGGATGGTGAAGTAGTCGACGCCCTGCTCGCATTGCTCGATCAGCGTGTCCTTGTAGCATTCGAAGTCGAGCTTGACCGGATCGCCGCCGACCTTCTCCAGCGCCTGATAGATCGGCACGGTGCCGATCGGCACCGGTGCGTTCCTGATGATCCATTCGCGCGTGGTGTGGATGTTGCGGCCGGTGGAGAGATCCATCACCGTATCGGCGCCCCAGCGGATCGCCCACACCATCTTCTCCACTTCCTCCTCGACGCTCGATGTGACGGCGGAGTTGCCGATATTGGCGTTGATCTTGGTGAGGAAGTTGCGGCCGATGATCATCGGCTCGGATTCGGGGTGATTGATATTGGCGGGGATGATGGCGCGCCCGCGCGCGACTTCTGAGCGGACGAACTCGGGCGTGACGAATGCGGGCAGCGACGCGCCGAAGCTCTCGCCGTCTTTGAGCCGCGCCTCTGCCTCCTCGGCCTGTCGCGCGCGGCCGATATTCTCGCGGTGGGCGATATAGACCATCTCCTTGGTGACGATGCCGGCGCGTGCCAATTCGAGCTGCGTCACGGGGTGGCCGGGAAGGCCGCGAAGCGGCTGCCGCACATCCGCAAATTCGCGGGCGAGATGGCTCGGCGCGACGCTGCCATTGTCCTCGGGCTTGACCCCCCTGCCCTGGTAGACCTCGGCGCCGCCACGCGCCTCGATCCATGGCTCGCGCAGCGGAGGGAGCCCGCGCCGCACGTCGATCTCGACCGAAGGATCGCTGTAAGGACCCGAGGTGTCATAGACACGGAAAGTCTTTTTTTGGCCTACCGCTTCGCTACTTGAGGCCGAGGCGGTCAGCGCGATCTCGCGCAGCGGCACGGCAAGATCGTCGTGGCCCTCGGGCGCGGAATAGACCTTGCGGCTTCCCGCCAGCGCGCCGGTCGTCACTTTGGGCGCGGCGACGTCTTTGGCGGAGATCAGCTTGTTCATCTTCATGCTCCCATGCGTAGGGACGCCGAGGCAAACTGGCTCTAGGGGCAAGTTCCTGTCCCTTCGCCGGCATGACCCGGATCAGGTTCAAAGGGTCTCCGCCGGGCCTGAACGAGGCAGCGGACTCTCAGCCCCTTTCCTGGGGCTCCCCTCGGACTGGAGCCAGTGTAGACCTCGTGCGCTTCAAGTCAAACCGGCGTCTATTTCTTGCGCTTCTTTGCCGTGGACTTGCTTCCGCCAGCCGCGCGGGCAGCCTCGTTCCACAGCGGCTCATAGCCCATGATGGAGAGGATCGCGCCGAGCACGATCATGAAGGTGGCGCCGGCAATGATGCCGGCTTGGCTCGCCACTATGCGGTCGCCCATGGTTTGCACGAGGTGGGGCAACACGAGATTGGTCACGCCGCGCACGATGAACAGCCAGCCGAGCACGGTTACCAGTACCCGCCAGTCCGGCACCCAGAGATTATGGGCATTGACGATGGCGAGCCCGGCGAGCAGCGCTAGCACGCCGGTGATGAAGATCAGCGCGCGGGAGCCGATGAACTCCTTCATCAGGCTCGAATAGGCCCCGCCCTCGACGAATAGGCCGGCAACCATGCCGATACCGATGACGAGCATCACCGGGCCCATCAGCCGCGCAATATATCTCGATGTGTCCATGTAGCCCTCCCTAAGCCGCTTGCCGCCTCAATGCAGCAGGCGCCCGCCCTCAAAATTGTGAAGGCGGGATCTTCGTCCCCTCGCCGCACCAGGATGAATTTTCGACTAGGCTTAAGGGCGTTTCATTCTTCCTGGGGCATTTCGCCCCGGCGCCCTCGAACCCGTGAATGTTATGCCGAACCGATTGGAACGCAAGTCGTTAAGGAGCGTGTGAGAGTTTGTGCAAACGGCGGGAAAGACTTGCGAAAGCAAGGCGCTTAAGCCTTTGCAATCTTTCGCGAAGCGTGGCAATTGGCACAACCCTTCGGAAACAAGGGAATTCTTGCTCCTGAAACGTATCCAGTTTAAGCCTCGTCATCATTCTGCCGTGCTTCACCTTGATTTGCGGGCCCCGAGCCCTGAGGAGGCCGGTCCTTCCCCGCCCTAACCGAGGTAGACAACGACGTGAATCAGGACGTTTCGACCGGCACGCCCACACGCACGAAAAGCGCAGCCGCCTCCTATCGCTGGATCGCCCTTGGCGTTTTGCTCGCAGTGACCATTGGCGGCGTGCTCATCTACTGGCATTACGCCGCGATCTATCCTTCGACCGACAATGCCTATACCGGCGCAAACATCGTGCGCGTGGCCTCGCAAGTGTCGGGGCCGGTGATCCGCGTCTATGTCAACAATGACGACAGGGTCGCTTCGGGCGACCCTTTGTTCGACATCGATCCCACGCTTTACGACGCTGGCTTGCGCAACGCGCGCGCGCAATTCGATGCCGCCGCCAACGCCGCCGGCACCGCAGGCGACGCGCTCAAAACCGCCGCGCAGAAATTGGAAGACAAGCGCGCCGCGCTCGAGGATGCGATCGGTAAATTTCGCGAGGCCAAGGATGCGCAGAAGCAAGGCAATGCGCCCTCGGACCAGCTCACCGCGGCGCTCAAAGGTTGGCATGATGCGCTGCAAGCCTTCAACGATGCCCAGAGCGAATTCGCCAAGGCGCAAGACGCGAAGCTCACGGTGACGACGCCGACCACGCAGCTCAGAGGCGCCGCCGCCCAGCTCGACAAGGCCACCCACGATCGCGTGCAAACCCACGTCACCGCGCCTGGAGACGGCTGGGTGTCGAATGTCAGCGTCCGCGCGGGCTCAGTGGTACAGGCAGGCACGCCGGCTCTTGCTCTCGTCGAAGACGGAAATTGGTGGGTCGACGCCAACTTCAAGGAGACCGATCTCGGCCGCATCAGGTCAGGGCAGAAGGCGACCATCAAAATCGATATGTATCCCGGCGTTAAGTTCGACGGCGTGGTCGAGAGCATCAGTCCAGGCTCGGGGGCAACCTTCTCCGTCCTGCCGCCGGAGAACGCCACCGGCAATTGGGTCAAGGTCACGCAGCGCTTTCCGGTGCGGATCAAGATCACCACCCCGCCTGATCCGAACCGGCCGCTCCGTGCGGGCGCAAGCGCCACCGTGACCATCGACACCACGTCGACGCCGCAAGAAACATCTGCGCCGCAACAGCCACCGAAGCCGCAAGAGACACCGACGGCGCAAGACCAGAAATGAGTCTGGAGCAACCTGCGGGCAAAAAGGGGCGCAAGCGCAAGCCCCCTTCCAAACCACCGCGCATCATCGAGACGGCGCCTCCCCCGCCGCACCATCCCGACCGCCCACCGATCCCCCTCGTCATCGCCGTGGTGATGACCGCGGTGCTCGAGGTGCTCGACATCACCATCGTCAACGTGGCGCTCCCGCACATGCTCGGCGCGTTCGGCGCGACGTCTGACCAGATCACCTGGGTGCTGACGTCGTATCTCGTGTCTGCCGCGGTGGTGATGCCGCTCACCGGCTATCTCTCGACCTGGCTCGGCCGGAAGCGGCTCCTGCTCGGTGCCATCACCGGCTTCGTAGTGTCATCGGCACTGTGCGGCATGGCTTGGAACCTCGAGACCATGGTGGCCTTCCGCCTCGCCCAGGGCATCTTCGGCGCGCCGCTCGTGCCGTTGAGCCAAGCGATCCTGCTCGACGTGTTTCCGCGCGAACGGCACGGCCAGGCGCTTGCTATCTTCGGGCTCGGCATCATGGTGGCCCCGGTGTTCGGTCCGGTGCTCGGCGGCTGGCTGACCGAGACCTATTCGTGGCGGACGGTGTTCTACATCAACGTTCCGCTCGGACTCCTCGCATTACTGATGTCCGTCGGATACCTGCCGCAGCGGGCCATCAGAGACATCAAGACGGATTGGGTCGGCATGGGGCTGCTCGTGCTCGCGGTCGGCGCGCTGCAATTCGTGCTCGACCAGGGCCAGATGCGCGACTGGTTCAACTCCAAGGCGATCGTGGTGGGCACCATCATCGCCGTGTTCGGCAGTGCAGCCTTCTTCATCAGGGGCTGGAACAAGCGCGACAACATCATCGATCTGTCGCTGATCAAGGATCGCAATTTCGTCATGGGCACCCTCGCCATTACCGCCTATGGCATCAGCCTGTTCGGCTGGATGGCGCTCATGCCGCTGTTCAGCCAAAAACTACTCGGCTATCCGCCGTCGACGGCGGGAACGCTATTCATTCCGCGCGCTCTGGTCAGCGCCTTTACGCTCGCCATCACCGGCAGCATTCTCATTCGCATCTTCGACGCCCGCTACCTCGTCACCGCCGGGCTTGTGCTGACGGCGTTCGGCACCATGCTCATGTCTCGCTACTCGATGATGGTGGATTACTGGGCCATCGCCACGCCGGGCATCTGGGCGGGAATCGGAACGGGACTGTTCTTCGTGCCGCTTACCGCCGCGGCCTTCGCCAGCATCCCCAAGGCGCAATATGACGAGGCGTCAGGCGTCTATGCCCTGATGCGCGGTATCGGCGGCTCGGCCGGCATCGCCGTGGTGAGCTGGCTATTCGTTCGGCAGACGCAGATTCACTGGGCCGAGCTCAGCGCGCACATCACGCCATTCAATCGTGATTTCGCTGACCAGCTCGCCCAACATGGGCTCACGCCCTCTTCGCCGGCAGCGGCGCCCCTCGCGACGCTGCAAATCGCCCAGCAGGCACAGCTCATGGCCTTCAACGATCTGTTCTGGTTCATCGGCCTCGTCACGCTCGCCATCATTCCCCTGATCTTCTTCATGAAGAAGCCTGAGAGGGTCGAGCTCGTACCCGCCCACTAGAGGCGGGTTGCGGCTGGTTTTTGCTTATCGAGAAAATGGGATCGGGCCCCGGGGTGTCGATCCCGGAGCCCGATGCACGACTTCTCAAAACTACCAGCAGGCCTTGGCGCCCGAGGTACACACGTAAGGCGAGACTACGCCTTGCCAGCAGATGGTGTAGGACTTGGCGGTCACGATGTCGGGCTTGTACATCATGTTCTCGCTCACGCTGCCGCGCCAATAAGGTTGCGGCGCCGTCCGCATGGGACTGAGGGTTACGGCGCCAATCTTCTTTGCCGCCCTGTATTCCTTGACGTATGCGTCCAGCGCGAGCTGGGCGCGACTAACGGCGGTTTCCTTGTCAAATCCGTCGGCGGTGCCCGACAGGCCGACGCATCCTCCGGCTTGCGCCGGAGCGCTCAAAGCCAAGCAGAAAGCCGCCGCAATCAATGCCAGCGCTGAGCCGCGCCAATAGGACGTCATCGGAACGCCTCCATCACCGGGTGCCACCTGCGCTAAGATTATCCTTCCACGCGCGTGGTTGGCACTAGCTTTGGGGGGCGGGCAGGATGATCGCCCTACGTTGTAGCCTTTGTGCAACAGTCGCCCATCAATTTGAAACAGGCAAAAAGATGACAGGGTCCAGCCGAGCCAACAACCTAGCCACCCTGCCCGAGCAGAGGGAAGCGTGATGGCCTCGAGCCTCGTCCTTGTCACCGGTGCGTCAAGCGGGATCGGCGCCGCCACGGCGCGGCGCTTTGGCGCAAGCGGAGCCAAAGTCCTGCTGCTCGCCCGCAACGAGGATCGTCTCGCGGAGGTGGCGAACGCGATTCGTAAGGCGGGAGGGAGCGCCACTTCCTACCGTATCGATCTTTCCAACGCCGATGCCATCGCCGCGTTGAGCGCGAGGATCGAACGCGAAGCAGGCACGCCGGACATTCTCATCAACAATGCCGGCGCCGGCCGTTGGCTTCGCGTGGCCGAGACCAGGGCAGAACAGGCACTCGCGATGATCGAGGTGCCATATCTTGCCGCTTTCAATCTCGCGCGCGGTTTCCTCCCCAAGATGATCGCGCGCGGCAGCGGAGCGATCGCTTGCGTGACCTCTCCCGCCTCTTTCGTCGTGTGGCCGAACGCCGGGGCCTACACCGCGTCGCGTCACGCGCTTTTGGGCTTCACCGAGTCACTCCGCGCCGACCTGAAAGGCACCGGGATTTCGGTGACGCTCGTGGTGCTTGGCTTGGTCGATAGCCCCTATTGGGAGCACAATCCGGGAAGCCGGGAATATCTCCCTGTCATGAGTCCACTGATTGCGCGGCCGCTTACCTCCGACGAGGCAGCCGAGGCGATCGTCGCGGGTGTCGCGGGCCGCAAGCGCATGGTGGTGAAGCCCGGGATCTTCCGGGCACTGTTCTTGCTCAATGCGATCGCGCCGCGTCTCGTGGCCAGCCAGCTCCGCCGCGCGGTGCCGAAAAAACGACCGACCTGAAAGGACTGAATCGTGGATGTTAAGCTCGAGGGCCTAGCCCTCCTGACCAATCCTCTGCTCAACAAGGGCACTGCCTTCACTGAGGAAGAGCGGACCGCGTTCGGCCTGCATGGCCTGCTTCCTCCGCATATCAGCGCGCTCGACGAGCAGATGACGCGACGGCTCCAAGCCGTGCGCCGGTTCGAGACCAATCTCGAGCGCTACCTGTTCCTGCGTGGATTGCAGGATGCGAATGAGACGCTGTTCTATGCGCTGCTGACCGGCAATCTCGCCGAGCTTCTGCCCATCGTCTACACGCCCACGGTCGGCGAAGGTTGCCAGGAGTACAGCCACTATCACTACTATCCGCGCGGGCTGTTCCTGAGCTGGCCGCATCGCGACATCATCAAGCGCATCATTGCCCATCCGCGTTATGACCGGGTCGAGGTCATCGTGGTGAGTGACGGCGAGCGCATCCTGGGCCTCGGCGATCAAGGTGCCGGGGGCATGGGCATCCCCGTCGGCAAGCTCGCGCTCTACACCGCCTGCGCCGGCATAAACCCTGCCACCACTCTCCCCATCCTGCTCGATGTCGGCACTGACAACCAGGATCGGCTCAATGACCCGCTTTACATCGGCTGGAGGCATGAGCGCGTGCGCGGCGACGATTACGATTCATTCGTCGAGAGCTTCGTTGCGTCGGTGGCAGCGCGCTGGCCTCATGTGCTGCTGCAATGGGAGGACTTCGCGCGCGCCAATGCCGGACGGCTGCTCGGGCGCTATCGCGACCGGCTGCTCACCTTCAACGACGACATCCAGGGAACCGCCGCGGTCGCTGCCGGCACGCTGCTCGCGGCGGTGAAGGTCACCGGCGTCCCCATCACCGAGCAGCGCGTCGCCATCGTCGGCGCGGGCTCGGCCGGATGCGGCATCGCCGCGCTCTTGCTGCATGTCATGATCGAGGCTGGGCTCTCGGAGCGAGAGGCGCGGTCGCGTTTTTATGCCATCGATCGCGACGGCCTCCTTGTCGAGGGCATGAAGGGCATTCTCGATTTCCAGGAGCCATTCGTGCAAAAAGGCGATGCCGTCGCCGGGTGGGCACGCGAGCATCCCGACAAGATCGGCCTGCTCGATGTGCTGCGCAACGCCAAGCCCACCGTAGTGATCGGTGTCTCTGGGCAAGGCGGCATGTTCAGCGAGGCGGTGATCCGTGCGATGGCGGCGGGAGTCAAGCGCCCGGTGGTGTTTCCGCTATCCAATCCCACCTCTTGCGCCGAAGCTGCGCCGCAAGACGTGATGAACTGGACCGACGGCCGGGCGGTGATCGGGACCGGAAGTCCCTTCCCTCCGGTCACTTTTGCGGGCCGGATTCATCCAATCGCCCAACCAATAATGCCTATGTGTTTCCCGGCATGGGCCTTGGTCTGCTGGCAGCTAAGGCGACCCGCGTCTCCGACGGCATGTTCGCCGCGGCTGCCAAGGCGCTCGCCGAGATCTCTCCTGCGCTGAAAGATGCGGCTGGGAGCCTGCTGCCGCCGGTCTCCGATCTCCGGTCGGTGGCGGTGGCCACTGGAACGAGCGCGCGCCGACGGCCTGTGTCCGCCATTCGATGACACTGCGCTGCCGGGAATGATCGCTGCCAAGATGTGGGAGCCGGTTTACCGCCCCTACCAGCGTACTTCTTGATCGAACAGGCTTTTATGTCGGAGGACGATTTCGCGTAGAATGCGAGGCCAGAAGCAAAGTTGAGATAGCCGCTACGACGACGTGACGGGGCTTTCGTGACGAAGTCCATTGTCCTCTTTGCAGTCCCAATACTCGCAATTGCGGCGGGGTCCGCAATTTGCCCTGGCGCTGCTAACGCGGGCGGGCTTGTCATCAATTCCTTCACCGCGGTGCCCGACTGCATTTTTCCCGATCCGCGTCGTGGCATCCTGTCCTACCGTGTCTCGGGGGGCATCGCGCGTGTGCAACTTTACGCAATCCACCGTGGCGGCCGCTTGCGCGAGTTTTACAGTGCGCCGGCGCACGGTGCTCGTTCAATGGGCGCCACCGGCGTGCCGGACCCAGGCGCCGCCTCGGATATCGAGTCCTATTTTCTGCGGGTGACGGGGGAAGGTGGTGGGGAACTCAGGCGTGTGGTGTTCTTCCGTTACCGCCGCGCCGCGTTCGACCTGATCCCGCCCGCATTTCACACACGGGTCACAAGCGGCAGCGGAACCTTGGCGCGATATTCATCGCAAGCCACGCTCCTCAACGTGGATTCGATGAGTTGATCGTTGAAGGTCCACGTCGCGATTGGCGGGTCGTCCGGCAGGAACGGTAGCGCGGCATGGGTAACCCGCACCGATCCCGACACAGTCCAGTGCGACGTCAGATGGCGTAGCGTGCGCCAGGCAAACGCCGGTGGCACGGTCGAATGGACTGCCTTCGTTACGGATAGCTGTACGCAGGGACGCATAACGCGGACAGCCCCAATCAACGAGATCCATTGAGCGGGCTCGAAGCCAAGCCACTTCTTCGGGGGGAGTTCGTTATTGGCTAAAACCTGTATTGCCGCCGGGCTGCTGTTCATCCTGTTATGGACGGTTCCCGTGCTTTCGGCAGCCGAACAACTTTACCAGGAAGGCCGGGACGAATTCCCAGAGGCCTGCATCGACGCGCCTGGCCTGGACCGCCACACCATTCACGAGAAGGTCGGCGCCGCTGCGCTCAAATTCTTCGACACGACTCTCAGA
>JBKPSQ010000105.1:0-5887 GCA_046735075.1 Pseudomonadota bacterium | reverse complement strand
GGACTCACGCTACTGCGCGATGCTGCCGACGCGCTGTCGTTGAGCGCCCGCGGCTATCACCGCACGCTCCGCGTTGCTCGCACCCTCGCCGACCTCGATGGCGAGAAGAAAGTGGCGCGCATCCACATCGCCGAGGCTCTGAGCTATCGCGGCGAGACGCTGCGACGGGCGCAAGCCGCCGCTTAATGCTTGGCGCATTTGCAGACCATCTTCGCTTTGGAAACCACGCCAGCCGCGAAACGTTAGTTTCTAGCCTAGGCGGTTTCGGGGCTCCGTCGCTTCACGGAGACCTCACGCGCGTGACCCAGGACGTGATCGACATCGCCATTCGGCTTGGAGCGGCGCTCATTGCAGGCGGCCTCATCGGTTTCGAGCGCAGCTTCCACGGCCGTCCTGCCGGCTTCCGCACTCACGCACTCGTGTGCCTCGGCTCGGCAATGCTGATGCTCGTGCCGGTCTATCAGGCAAGCTGGCTCGGCATCCCGGTTGACCAGAATTTCAGCGCCAATCCGAGCCGCGTGGTGCAAGGCATCATGACGGGCATCGGCTTTCTTGGCGCCGGTGTGATTTTCAAGCAGGGATTTTTCAATGTCAGCGGGCTCACCACAGCTGCTTCACTGTGGTTCACGGCCGCGCTTGGAGTCATCTACGGACTTGGGTTCTATTATCCCGCGGTGCTCGCGACCGCCGCCGCGCTGTTCACTCTTGCCACGTTGCGCTGGGTCGAGTGGCGGGTTCCGCGTCAATCCTTCGCTCGGCTGACGCTCTGCTTCGCCAAGGGCCACGTCATGGACGAAGGCGAGGTAGAGCGCATGCTGGCGAACCTTGGTTTTGAGGTGCATCAGGTCGATTACCGGCAGACCGCTGAGGGGGCTGCATTCGAATATAAGATGGTCATCAGCACATTCAGCCCTAGCAACATCAAGGCCTTGGCGGACACCTTGACCGGTTTGCCCAATATTCTCGAGTTCCACGTCTCGCCGACCGCAGACTAGCGCGGAGCCAACAAAAGGCCCTGGGAAACCACGCGCTAGCCCCAAACTGTCACATAGGCTTCGAATTGGTTTGCTAACCGGCGAGTGTTGTGGCCGAATCGGACCCTCGCAGGCGGAGTGACATCGGTACCCCGCGGGTGACCCGGAGCGATCGCTCAGGAACTTCCAACCAGGCTTCCATGCCGATAAAGTCATCGCCAGGAATGTTCGCGGGCAGATTTCGCGGCGGGGCCATGTTTCCGAATTTGATGTTTCGGCCGAACCAAGGCGGCATGTTGCCGTTCATGGGCCGCCGCCGCTTTAACGTCGGCGCCTTCGGTCGCCGCTTTCAGCCTCCAAAGATCTATGGCCGCCTCGGCTCGCTCGAGGTGCGGCTCGCGCGGAAGCGCGGCGAGATCAGACGCGCGCAGCGGCTGCGCTACAAGGTCTTCTACGAAGAGATGTCGGCGGTCCCTGACGCGCTCGCGATCCTGTCGCGGCGCGACGAGGACGCCTTCGACTCTATGTTCGACCACCTGCTGGTGATCGATCGCGGCGATCCCAATGACGGGCGGCGCTGGCGCCGCTCAAAAGTGGTCGGAACCTATCGCGTGCTGCGCCAGGAGGTAGCCGATCTCCATGACGGCTTCTACACCCAAGGCGAATACGACATCGCCCCACTCGTCCAGGCGAGGCCGGACTACAATTTCATGGAACTCGGCCGCTCCTGCGTGCTCAAGCCCTACCGCAACAAGCGCACGCTTGAGCTGTTATGGCAGGGCGTGTGGTCCTATGTGCGAGAGCACGGCGTCGATGTCATGGTAGGTTGCGCGAGCTTCGCCGGCATCGATCCCAAGGAGCACGCCGAGGCGCTGAGCTTCCTGTACCACACCTCGCTCGCACCGGAAGAGTGGCGGGTCGCGGCGCACCATCATCTGCGTGTCGACATGAACATGATGCCGCGCGAGCGGGTCAATGCGCGGAGGGCGCTCAAAGCATTGCCCCCCTTAATCAAGGGCTATCTCAGGCTTGGCGCCTATGTCGGCGACGGCGCGGTGATTGATCATCAGTTCGGCACCACCGACGTGCTCATCATCCTTCCCGTCGAGGCGATCAGGACGCGTTACTTCGCCCATTTCGGCGCTCCCGACGAGGTCACGTCGGCCATCACGCCCGAGTTCGCCCAGATCAACTAAGGCCAAGTTTGACGTGTTCGCGGGGCGCTCCTAAATTCGCCCGTTATGCGCCACACCGACGTCAACGAAGCCAGGGCTGCAGCCGAAGCCGCCGTGGGCTTGCGCCAGCTCAACGAGCGCTCGCGCGAGATCTTCAAGCGCATCGTCGAGGCTTATCTTGCCACGGGCGAGCCGGTCGGATCTCGCAATTTGAGCCGCGCGCTGCCCATGACGCTGTCTCCAGCCTCGGTGCGCAACGTCATGTCCGACCTCGAAGGGCTCGGCCTCATCTACGCGCCTCATACGAGCGCGGGGCGCTTGCCCACCCACACCGGCTTGCGCCTCTTCATCGACGGACTGCTCGAGATCGGCGACATCAGCAACGAGGAGCGCAGTCAAATCGAAAGCCGGATCGTCGGCAGCGGCAGGCGCCGTGGGCTCGAGGAATTGCTGGGCGAGGCGGGTGAGCTGCTGTCGGGCCTGTCGGGCTGCGCTGGTGTCGTGCTGGTCGAGAAGCAAAGCAAGAAGCTCAAGCAGATCGAATTCGTCAATCTCGGTCAGGGCCGGGCGCTCGCCGTGCTCGTCGCCGAGGATGGCGACGTCGAGAATCGCATCGTCACGCTGCCCGAGAACTTGCCGCTCTCCTCGCTGCATGAGGCATCCAACTACATCAATGCGCGCATCAGCGGGCTTTCGCTCGCCGAGGCGCGCATCCGCATCGAGCGGGAGATCGAAGCGCGACGCGCACAGCTCGACGAGCTCACCGCGCGCGTGGTGACCGAAGGGCTTGCTACCTGGTCCGGCAGCGGCGACGACCGCAAGAGTCTGATCGTGTGCGGTCGCGCCCATCTGCTCGAGGATGTCAGGGCGATGGAGGACCTTGAGCGCGTGCGGCTCCTGTTCGAGGACCTCGACGCCAAGACCGATTTGATCCAGCTCCTTGGTCTTGCCGAGCGCGCCGAAGGGGTGCGCATCTTCATCGGCGCGGAGAACAAGCTGTTCTCGCTCTCGGGCTCGGCCCTGATCGTGTCGCCGTTCGAGGACACCGAGCAGAAAATCGTCGGCGTGTTGGGTGTGATCGGCCCAACCCGGCTCAACTACGCGCGGATCATCCCCATGGTCGACTACACGGCGCGGCTGCTCGGGCGCCTTGTCCCTTGATTTTTGCAAGCTAACGGTCGATATCCCGCTTACTTCCGAGTGAAACCGCTTCGCCGAGCCGTCCATGCCCGACGACAAGACCAATGAGCGCGAGGCTCACGAGGATCAGGCGGCGCCTGCCGAGTCCCCGAAAGCCGAGACGCCAAACAACACTGCCGACCCGAGCGCGCAGCTTGGTGTCGACCTTGAAGGCTTACTCCGAGAGAACGCCGAGATGCGCGACCGGCTGCTCCGGACCATGGCCGATATGGAAAATCTGCGCCGGCGCACCGAGCGTGAGAAGGCCGACACGGCCCGTTATGCCATCTCCAATTTTGCCCGAGACGTGTTGACCGTCGGCGACAATCTCAAACGCACCATCGAGCACGTGCCGGCCGAGGCCGCGGCGCAAGATCCCGCGCTCAAGAGCTTCCTCGACGGCGTCGAGATCACCGAGCGCGAGCTCCTGAATGTGCTCGAGCGGCACGGCGTCACCCGCATCGATCCGCTTGGGCAGCGTTTCGACCCGAACTGCCACCAGGCAATGTACGAGGTGCAGAACCCAGAGGTGCCTGAAGGCACAGTGGTCGACGTCATGCAGGCCGGCTACACGATCGGCGACCGCTGCCTAAGGCCTGCTCTCGTCGCCGTCGCCAAGGGTGGAGCCAAGCCGAGCAAGCAGCAGCAAGGCGAAGGCGACGGTTTCGGACAGAGACGGCCGGCCAACGACGACTTTCCGCCGGGCGACTGATCGCCAGTTCTAACTCACACTCACTTCGGGCCTGGTCACGCGGCGCAATGTGAGATTGAAGCGTCCGCCCTCGGCAATGAGGCGCGACGTGCCGGGGATAATGCGGTCGATGCCGTGATAGGCAAGCCGGTCCGCTCCGCCGAGCACCACCACATCGCCTGACCTCAATTCGAGTTGCTTTGTCGGGTCTTTGCGCGATCGCCCACCGACGCGGAACAGACCCGTATCGCCGAGCGACACTGAGACCACCGGCGCGGCGAAATCCTCTTCGTCCTTGTCCTGGTGCAGCCCCATCTTGGCGTCGCCCGCATAGTAGTTGACGAGGCAGGCCTCGGGCGGAAACGCGTAGTCGGCAACCTCCTGCCATAGATCGAGCAACGTCTGCGGCATCGGAGGCCAAGGTATTCCCGTCACTGGATGCGTGGACTGATAACGGTAGCCGCGCTCCTGGTCGGTGACCCAACCAAGCGGACCGCAATTCGTCATGCGCACGCTCATCGGATTTCCCGAGCGCGGCATGGTCGGGGTAAAAAGCGGCGCCTCGGCGATGATCAACCTGATCGCGGCAAGAAGGGCGCCTTGTGCAGCTTCATCGAGTCTTTCCGGAAAATATTGCACGCGAACCTTTGCTCCGCCGCAAAGCCTGCTTACCCTTGGCGGTATAGCGGGATATAGACCACGATCAAAGGAGATGGGGCCGATGGCGATAGGCGCGCGGAAGGTCAATCCCGACGGTTATATCCATGCGCGTGATGCTGACGAGTATCAGCGCTTGCGCGACCAGGCGCTCATGTGGCAAGCGGCGACCGAGGCCGTGCTGGACAAAGTCGGTCTCGCGTCCGGAATGAGCGCGCTCGACGTGGGTGCCGGACCTGGCGCCGTCATGCGCCTGATGGCAGACCGAGTCGGGCCGCAAGGACGCGTCACTGGGATCGAGATCGATGGCAAGCTCGGCGCTCAAGCGCTCGCCGATCTCCGTGCCAGCGGCGGTGCCGAGTTTCAGTTGGTCGAGGCGAATGTGCTTGAGCTCGACGAGGTGCCGGGCGCCCCGTTCGACCTCACCTATTGCCGGCTCTTCCTCATGCACATGCAAGATCCGGTGGCGGTGCTGGAGAAGATGCTGGAATGGACCAAGCCAGGCGGCGTGGTGACGGCGCAGGAATTCGACTTCGGCGCGATTGCGATCGAGCCCCCTTGTCCTGCCATGGCCGAGTTCAACCGCGTGTTCGAGGGCGTGTTCAGAGGCCATGGCCGCAACTTGCGGGCAGGACGCCAGCTTCCCGCGCAATTCGAGGCGGCCGGGATCGGGCTTCCCGATGACACTTTGGCCGAGGTCAAGTACCTGCCGCTAAAGGATATGGCTGCCATGCTGGTCGGCGTTTACCAGGGGCTGTTTGCCTCGGCCGCAGAGCTCGGCATCGCCGACCCCGTAAAGGCAGATGCCTTCAAAACCGACATGGCCGAGGCTGCCGCCGACGGACGCTATTACTGCCTCACGCCGATCCTCATCGGCGCCTGGAAGCGCGTCGCGTGACGCGCTTCACCGCGACGCGGCCGGCACACCCGCTTCTCCTTGCGGGCCATAGGGTTGCCACCTATATAACCGCGGAACGCCGCCGGTTGAGTCGGCGGGCACGCCAAATTTGTTTGGGGACCGACGCTAAAAGTTCGCGCGAAGCCGGGTGCCGTTTACGGGCCTGGGCGGTCTGCCGGAAAGAGAGGTTGTAAATGGCGAAAGTGATCGGAATCGATCTCGGCACTACCAACTCCTGCGTCGCCGTGATGGAGGGGAAGAATCCGAAGGTCATCGAGAATGCCGAAGGCATGCGGACCACGCCATCGATGGT
>JBKPSQ010000104.1:0-7412 GCA_046735075.1 Pseudomonadota bacterium | reverse complement strand
CGCGCATCGTCTCGATTCAAAACGCCTACAATCTCGTCAACCGTACCTTCGAGATCGGTCTCTCCGAGATCGCCCAGCGTGAACATGTCAGCCTGCTCGGTTATTCACCTCTTGGCCAGGGCTACCTCACCGGCAAATATGAGAGCGGCGCGCTGCCGCCTGGCTCACGCAAGACGCTGTTCAATCGCCTCGGGCGTTACGAGAAGGGAAACGGGTTAAAGGCGATTTCGGCCTATGTCGCGCTTGCGCGAAAGCACGGCCTCGACCCCGCGCGGATGGCGATCGCCTTTGCCGTGTCGCGTCCGTTCGTGACGAGCACCATCATCGGCGCCACGACCGTGGAGCAGCTCAAGACCGATATCGCCGCAGCCGATCTCAAGATTTCGGACAATCTGCTTGAGGACATCAATCAAATCCACCTTGACTACTCGAACCCCTGCCCTTGAGTGTTCATGTATCGAAGTGAGTCGCCCTCATGCCCCGACTCTTCTCCGCCATCGAGATCCCTCAAAGCATCGCCTCGCGGCTGACGATGCTGCGCGCGGGACTGAGCGGCGCGCGCTGGATCGATCCCGAGAATTATCACCTCACGCTGCGCTTCATCGGCGACGTTGACGGCGCGACCGCGCACGATTTCACACTTGCCTTGAGCGAGATCGACGCCGCGCCATTCGAGCTCAAGCTCAACGGTCTTGGCAGTTTCGGCGGAAACAAGCCGCGCGCGATCTTTGCCGGGTTCGCGCCTTCCGAAGGGCTTGCCGCCTTGCGCCGCGCCAACGAGCGTGCCGCGCGCGAAGCCGGCCTCCCACCGGAGGGCCGCAATTTCCAGCCGCACGTGACGCTTGCGCGACTTAGAGGCGCGCGCGCCGACGCGGTCGCCGCCTATCTCGAGCGCCAGGGACGCATCGAGGCTGAGTCCTTCACCGTCAATCGTTTCGTGCTCTTTTCCTCGCGCGCCTCGGTAGGCGGTGGGCCCTACATCCTCGAAGCGGCCTATCCCCTCGACGTCTAGAAACCGGCGTTAGCAGACCTGGCCGCCTAGGACGCAACGCGCGGGACAACCGTGCCTGCACGCGCTGCACGTTGATTAGTGCGGATCGCGCAGCGGGCGAGCCACACTCTAATCATATTCGTATTGTCTCAAGTGGCTGCGCAGGCAGAAAATGCGTTCGGTTTTGCCCGCAACTGAGGAAGCCGATGCTCTTCGAACAATCCAGCAAAATCATCGCCTTCCTCCGGGCCGAGATTCCGACCGAAGACGTCGCCAAAAATCCGGTCGTAAAGCACCCGCATAATACCAGCCGGGTCATCCCCGAGCGTTTGCCACCTGCGACCGTCAAAGAGTTGTCGGTCCTCGAGCCGGCGAAAGCGATCAGGGCCACCGCCGAAGAGTGGTTCGCAATCGCCGCGGCAATCGCGCTCTGCTCGTTCTTCTGGCACCCCGCGCTCTATGTCGCCGCGGTCGTGATCATCGGTTCGCGCCAGCACGCACTGCTCATCCTCGGACACGACGCCTCGCATTATCGGTATCTGCCGACGCGCTGGCAGAACGAGCTTTTTGCCAATCTATTCTTGATGTGGCCGACCTTCGCCTCGGTCGAGGGCTTCCGCAAGTTCCACTCGACGCATCACCAGTATACGAACCTTCCCGACGATGGGAATCGGCACATCTGGTACACGCACGACGCCGCGGGAGATCTCGAGCCTGGCTGGGTCTTTCCCAAAACAAGGATGGGCTTGGCGCTCCTGTTGTTGCGGCGTGCCTCGTTCGTCACCGGCATATTCTGGATCGCGCGGGGCGTGGTGGGCACGACCCTCATCCCGTCGCCGCACTGGATGATCGCCTCGAAGATCGCATTCTATTCGTCGGTCGCCGGAGCCTTGACCTTGTTCGACGCGTGGGCGGCGTTCCTGCTCTATTGGATCGTGCCGTTTTGCACCTGGCACATCGCGGTTCAGTACATCCGCATCATCTGCGAGCACAGCGCCGTCGAGAGCGAGGAAGAGGAATACGCGATCACTCGCACCACGATTCCCACCTGGCTCGAGTCGATCTTCATCCTGCCGCGCAACGTCGGCTACCACCTCGAGCACCACTGGTACCCGAGCGTTCCATTCTATCGCTTGCCGGAGTTGCACCAGCAGCTGATGACCCGCGAGGGTTTCCGGACGAAGGCGGTAGTCAGACGGTCCGTTTTTACTTCTCTCGGCGAGTGCGTTAGGCCTGTCGAGACGTTGCGGACCGTCCCGTCTCCTCAGCACTGAGAAGCTCGGCGAGCAGGCCGCGGGCGGCAGCCTCGATCAGATCGAGCGCATGGTTGAAGCCTTCGGTCCCGCCGAAGAAGGGGTCGGGCACGTCTTCTGCGCCGACATGCGGCGCGAAGTCGAGGAAGCGGCGAATCTTGTGGCGCGCTGACTTTGGCGCAAGCTCGACCAGCTCGTCATAGTTCGAGCCATCCATGGCAAGCAGGAGATCGAATCGGGCAAAGTCTCCCTTCGTTACCTGCCGCGCGGACTGATCCGAAATGTCCACTCCCCGGATGCGCGCCGCAGCCTGTGCGCGCGAGTCAGGGGCTTGTCCCACGTGCCAATTGCCGAGACCGGCGGAGTCGATCTCGAAGCGGTCCAGCACGCCTTCTTCTTGCGCCACGCGCCGGAACACGCCCTCGGCCATGGGGGAGCGGCAGATATTCCCGAGGCAGACGAAGAGGAGACGATGCGTGGCCATGCCGGCTGAAATGGCGTTGCTGCTGCTTCCGCACAAGATAAGTCGAGAGAGATGGATTACCTGTGCCACTTCTTGCAGCGCCCGCCGCGTTCACCTATTTTTTCTCTTGGGGATTGGGGCCTTAGCCCTTTTCGCGAGGTAGAGACGATGGTCGCCTGGAACGATGCTGCCGAGTTGAGGAATGCCGCCCTCGGCAAGGAAATTACCCTAACCAAATTTGCCGAGCGCGAGCGAAAAGTCCGTCGCGACTTCTGGTCCAAGCTCAAGCGGTTTGCCGGCATGGTGCCCTTTGTCGAAGATTTGGTTGCTGCGTATTACTGCGCGCTCGACCCGGCAACGCCGATGCGCGTGCGCGGCATGCTGCTCGCTGCGCTCGCTTATTTCATCCTGCCGGCTGATCTCATCCCCGACATGATCGCGGGCCTCGGTTTCGCCGATGACGCCGCACTGCTGACGGCGGTGATCGGCCTCGTTGCGAGCCACATCACGCCAACGCACAGGGCCGCCGCGGCGCGGGCACTCGACAAGGAGCTGCCGGCGAGGAGCTAGCCTGCGCCCGCCAGCTAGCGTTGCGGGTTTACGATCACCTTGCCGGTAACCTTGCGGCCTTCGATCAGCTCGAGCGCTTTTGCCGTCTCGGCGAGCGGAAATCTCGCATGGATATGCGGCACGATCCGTCCCTGTTTGCACCAGTCAAGCAACATGACCATGTTGGCGCGATGCCGCTCCGGATTACGCTGGACGAACGCCGTCCAAAACACGCCGATGAGCGAGCAGCCCTTGAGCAGCACAAGATTGAGCGGAATGCGCGGGATGGTGCCTGAGGCAAAGCCGAGCACGAGATAGCGCCCTTCCCAGGCCATGGCGCGTAGGCTCGGTTCGGCATGGTCGCCGCCCACCGTATCGTAGAGCACGTCGACGCCTCTGCCGTCCGTCAACTCCTTCAGCTTCGACTTGAGATCCTCACTCTCGTAATCGACCCCTTCGTCCGCTCCGTGCTTGCGGGCCAAGGCGAGTTTCTCTTGCGACGAGGCAACCGCGATCACGCGCGCTCCCATGAGCTTGCCGATCTCGACCGCCGCAAGCCCCGCGCCTCCCGCTGCGCCAAGCACGGCGAGCGTCTCGCCCGGTTTGAGCTCGCCGCGATCCTTCAGTCCGTGCAATGCGGTTCCATATGTGACGGGAATTCCGGCAGCGGCTTCGTCGCTCACGCCGTCGGGAATGGGAACAACATTCGCGGCTTTGGCGACCACTTTCTCGCGGCAACCGTTGCCGCCGATAAATGCCACCACCCTTTGGCCGCGGCTTATACCGGCGACGCCTTTGCCTACGGCTTCGATGGTGCCGGCAATCTCGCCTCCCGGCGAATAAGGTAGCCGCGGCGTCACCTGATATTTGTTACGCAAGGAGAGCGTGTCGAAGAAATTGAGGCCGACCGCCGTCACCGTGATGAGAACTTCATCTGGTCCCGCGCTTGGCTCTGCCACCTCGCCAAGGCGCAGTGCTTCGATCCCGCCGAACTCGCTGATTTGCGCGACCCGCATAGACCTGCTTCCGCGACCTCAACGATGACCGGACGCAGCGGTTTCAAACATCGAATAGTCTATGGCGAAGCGCAATCGCGACGGCCTGCGTGCGATTGGCAGCACCGAGCTTGCGCATTGCGGTCTGCGCATGCTCATCAACTGTGCGCTTACCCACAGAGAGGATCGTTCCGATTTCCCAAGCCGATTTACCTTGCGCCGACCAGGCAAGCACTTCGCGTTCGCGCGGCGTGAGCGGCGGCTTGCCTTGAGGACTTCCGCCGAGCAGTTGGCGCACTCGCTCGAAGGCATAAATCGACATGAGGTGGAGACCGGGCTTTGCGTCTCCCGGGAGATCCACATCGGCGCCGGCCATCGCCACGGCGGCTTCATAACCGCCCGCGCCATGCACCGGCACGAAGAAACCTCGCCGCAGGTTAAAGTCGGCGAGGACCTGCATCACTTCGATGGAGCGAGGCCCGTCCTCGTCGCCATAGTCCTCACAGGTCCAATCGAACGGAGACGACGAACCCAGCGCGCGGCGAATATTCGGGTCGACGCGGACGTAGTTTCGGCTGGTGTAAATGTCGTGGAACCCGTCGGGCGAGCGATGCACGAGGACCAGATCGTCCATTGTCTCGCCCGGCTTCGGCAGGATGCCGGTGAAGGCCAGCCACTCGAAGCCGAAGCAAGAAATCTCGTCCTGCATGGCTTCCAACACAGTGTCGGGTGAATCGAGCTCGTCCAAACCCTCTACAAAATCGAAGGCTTCCTGACCGAAACAATTTACTTTTGCTACCATTTGTCCCCCGTCACAACCACGAGTAGACCCAAGCTGCGAAATGACTCGGCCAATGTGGGGCTTGGCACGCGAAAATTGTAGAGGCAATTTCCGGCCTTAAGCGGTTGCGGGTACTTTTGCCGCGCCTCAACCACAGGATAGAGAAACATGAAATCGGCTCTCCCTACACCCCGCGGTTATTTCGCGATCGGCGTGGAGGGCATTTCCAAACCGGTCAATCTCGGCAATCTTCTCCGTTCGGCTCACGCCTTCGGGGCGAGCTTCGTGTTCACCATCGCAGCGGACCCCCGCGCCATCGAGATCCACTCTGATACGTCAAGGGCCGAGACGCACTTGCCGCTTTATCACTGGCGGAGCGTGGCTGAGGTTGCTCTGCCTAAAGGGTGCACTTTGGTGGGCGTCGAAATCCTCGACACTGCAGCCGATCTTCCGAACTTTCCCCATCCGTTGCGGACTGCCTATGTGCTTGGACCTGAGCGCGGTGCGCTGTCGCCCGAGCTTTCGTCCCTCTGCCAGCACCTCGTACGCATCCCGTCCGCCTTTTCGCTCAATGTTGCGACCGCCGGTGCCATTGTCATGTATGACCGCTTGCGCTCCCTCGGGCGCTTCGGCTCGCGCCCGGTGGCGGCAGGAACAGGCATCGAACCACCACGTC
Source organism: Pseudomonadota bacterium (assembly GCA_046735075.1). Classification (GTDB taxonomy): domain Bacteria; phylum Pseudomonadota; class Alphaproteobacteria; order Rhizobiales; family Methyloligellaceae; genus Methyloceanibacter. The sequence continues at coordinate 1,704 of JBKPSQ010000104.1, read as the reverse complement.
CACATGTGCATGGCGAGCCGAGGCGGCGTGCGCGTCGGAGTTGACTCCCCTTCTCGCCAAAGGAAAATTGACGCTATATGCTTTGGTCCTGCTCAGGAATCGGGGACGGGGAGATGCGCCGGGCCGTTCGAGCTACTTGCGTTATCTTGGCGTTGAGCGTGACGCCCGCCTTCGCCCAAGATGTCACCCTCCTCGAGAAGTTCGGGGATTGGTCGGCCTATGCCGCGACCGGCAGCCCGAAAGTGTGCTTTGCCGTCGCCAAGCCGAAGCAGGCAAATCCGGCCAAAATCAAGCGGGGGCCGATCTTCTTCTACATTTCGCGCTGGCCCGCGGATAACGTGACGAACGAGATCAGCGTGAAGATGGGCTATCCCTTCGGTTCCGGCGCCAAGGCGACCGTGACGGTCGGCACCGCGAAATTCGACTTGTTTACCAAGGACGAGGGCGCCTTCGTCGAGAAGCCCGACATGGAGACTAAGCTCGTCGAGGCCATGAAAGGCGCGAGCACGATGAAAATCGACGGCAAATCCGCCCGCGGCACCGCTACCAGCGACATCTATTCGCTTAACGGCCTAGGCGATGCGCTCGATCGCGCCGCCAAGGAGTGCAACGGTTAAGCTTGCCGTAAATCTTCCCGAGCCGCTCTTCTTGCTTGCGTCAAGCAACACCGCTAGCGTCGCGCCCGCGGCAGCAGAGCCGCGAAGGAGATGAAGCCCTTTTACGCGACGATTCTTGCCGCCGCCTTGCTCCTCACCGCGAGCCCGCTGTTTGCCGAGGATTCGAAGATCGATATGAAAAAACTCTCCTGCAAGCAATTCTCGGGCTACGACAAAGACAACATGAGCATCATCATGATGTGGCTCGAAGGCTATTACACCGGCGACGACGAAGATCCAGTCATTGACTTCGGCAAGATGGCCGGCGATACCGCGCATCTCCTCGTTTATTCCGGCGACCATCCGGACGACGACATCATCACCGCTGCTGAGGACGTGCTCGGCAAGGATTGAGGGTTAGCCTTTGCCACCAGCCTTGGCTTTCTCGGCCTTCGTCATGATATGAGGGCTTAAGCCGGATCGGGTCCGGCTGCCCGATGCCATGACCATGCCAATTCTTTCCGCCGAGCGCGCTGCGGCGCTTGACAGCGAGCGGCCTACACCAGAGCCGATTCTTGGGTTGGACCGCACCGCGCTCGGCGCGCGCCTTATTGCCCTTGGCGTGCCCGAGCGGCAAATCCGCATGCGCGCAAACCAGCTTTGGAGCTGGGTCTATGTGCGCGGGCTGAGCGATGTTGCCGCTATGACCGACATCGGCAAGGACCTCCGCGCCGAGATCGCAGAAGCCTTCACGCTCAAACGGCCGGAGATCGTGACCGAGCAAGTGTCGGTCGACGGCACACGTAAATGGCTGCTCAGACTCGACGACGGTAAAGAGGTGGAGACGGTCTACATCCCCGAGGAAGACCGCGGCACGCTCTGCATCTCGAGTCAGGTCGGCTGCACGCTCACCTGCTCGTTCTGCCACACCGGCACTCAGCGCCTGGTCCGCAACCTGGGCGCGGCCGAAATCGTGGCGCAGCTGATGGTCGCGCGGGATGCGCTCGGCGAATGGCCGTCGCCACAGGCGGCTCGCCTGGTGACCATTGTGGTGCTGATGGGCATGGGCGAGCCACTGTTCAATTATGACAATATCGCCGAGGCTCTG
>JBKPSQ010000103.1:0-19608 GCA_046735075.1 Pseudomonadota bacterium | reverse complement strand
GAAGCAATCTACCTCATGAGTGGGACTCTCTATCGGCTCATTGTTGACGAGAATCTTTGTGTCGAATTCCATGGGTTGCCAACCACGTGCCCGAAACATCTGATCCATGCGAATGGCAACCAAGCTTTTGCCTCCAACCTTGATCCCGGCTTCGCCAACATCTGATCGCAAAATGCGGAACTCACGGAGAACCGTCAGAATGTCATCCCATTCCTCTGGATAGGCCACCCTCAGAATCGCACATGGGTTTCTCCACTCCCGAAAGTCATAATGCTCATGAAGGTCCGTCGGGATTAGATCGGCACACCGCATAATGCGAAGCATCACCTGAGTCGGTGATCGTTGAGTAGCCCCATTCAATCTGATTCGGTGCCGGTTTAGGGGAGAAGGTAGAGCTAACCTGACTGGATCAGCTTTGCTGCAAGCACTCTGTCGTTGGTTTGCCACTTCCCATAAAAGGCTAAGGGCTTCAATGAACCCGAATGGATAGGTTTGCCAGCCTAAGTCACTGACGTTGCTTTGCCGAAATACATCCGGCGGGCTCACCATACAAATTAAGGGGCGCCAGCCTAAGCTGGCGCCCTTTGTTGTCTCGTTTGCAAGCCAACGAAGCACGATGCGACCGTTCCTAAATTGGCAGTACAGCCGCCCGCGAGGCGATGACCTGTTGCTCGCCGCCGACGCATAAGACTCTGCGGCGAAAGTAAGGCCCAGCTTCCACAATGATCCCGCGCTAGCCGCATCATTACGGGTGGCGCGCCGGCGAGCGCGTTGCTAGAAACCCACCGGGGCTAGACACCCACCGGCAAATCAAAAGGGGAGTCCGCGATGACGTGGCGTCACGCAACACTGCCGACTATTTTCGTTTTGATCCTTTGTTTCGTCTGCTCGGCGTCCTCAGCGGCCTGGGCGCAAGCCGGGAACATCACCCCGGCCATGCAGAACAATTGCGCCAACGACTACAGGAAGTTCTGCGGCGATTACGGACTGCAAACCTCAGCGCTGAACCTCTGCATGAAGAAAGCAGGGCCGAGTTTGTCGCCGGCTTGCGTGCAAGCGCTGGTCGCGGCTGGGAAGGTCTCGCAGGCCGAGGTCGACCGCATCAAGGCACAGATGAAAGGCAAGTAGAGCGATCCGGGCGTCGGTCATTCTGACTGAATGCTCTTCCGCCCCTACCCCACTCCGCTAAGGAACAAGGATCCTTGATCATGAAAAGAAGTCTCTTCTTGAGCATGTTCGTGACGCTGACGCTCACGGGCACTGCCGCCTTCGCCGCAGACGAGTGCACCAAGATTTCGGCGACGGGCCATCCACAATATCCGGTGATCGCCTACAAGGATGGCGACAATATCGTCGGCGCTGCGCCGACGCTGGTCCAGACCATCGCCAAGCAACTCAATATTCCGCTCGAGTCGAAATATATGGGGACCTGGGAAGAAGCCCAGGCTGCGGCGCGCGACGGCAAGGCCGACATCATTTTCGGTATCTACTACAACGATGACCGCGCGACCTATCTCGACTACGTGCAGCCCGCCTTCACCTTCGACGACGTGGCGGTCTTCGTCGTCAAGGGCAAGGAGTTTCCCTTCACCGACAAGAACGACCTGATCGGCAAGAAGGGCGTCACCAATCAGGGCGAGAGCTACGGCAACGAGTTCGACGCCTTCATGAAGGAGAAGCTCGACGTCGCCCGCACCAATGGCATCGACGCGGCATTCAAGGACCTTCTCGACGGCAAGGCCGACTATCTGATCGCCGGCTATTATCCAGGGCTCGCCGAGGCGGCCAAAGAAGGGCTCAAGGACAAGGTCGTGGCGCTCAACCAGGCGCTTCTCTCTCAAGAGATGTTCGTCGCCTTTTCCAAGAAATCGCCCTGCGCCTCTTTGGCCAGCAAGTTCGGCGAAGGCATCACGCAGCTGACGACTGACGACAGCTACGATAAGATGCTGATCGAGGCGCAGAAAGCCTGGGAAGCGCAGAACAAGTAGTTCGCGAGAGCAAACCGCCAACGAAGCGAGCCGCCGGCCATAGGGCCGGCGGCTGATGCTTTGAGGCTAGCTCGCTTGGCGATTCCACCTCCGGCGCACCCACTGAAACACGGTGCGCTTGAGGAAGTTGTAGGCGGGACGCCCCATCAGCGCGATGGCGACAATCTTGGTGAGAAACGGCGTCGCCCCGAACAGCCCCGACAGAAGCGCCTTGGCGCTCGGCTCGAGGTCTGCCTCGATCACGACCGGGATCAGCGACCAGGCGCCGTAGCCGCCGATGATGAGGACGGTGCCTAGGGCGAACCGCCAACCGATCTGATCGGCGGTGAAGGCGTCTTCCGTGCGCGGCTCTATGGCGACCTCCTTGCGGGTCTTCGATGGGGCTATCGTCATAGATTGCTGATGGATTTGGGTTTCCCAGAGGCAGGTAGGGCGTGCCCCGGCCCAAATCCTGCCGTCAAGATGGTAGCCCCGACCGCCCCAAATCGAAACAAAAAATCGCTTGGCGCTCGATGTGCTCTTGAGCTCAGAGACCGTTTTCAAGCATTTCGTCTTAAAGTTTCATAACCTCGCCCGCCCGCCGAGGCCAATCAGGATTGATAGATGCCGCCGCAGACGACGGTGTCGTTCAGCCGCTCGCAATACATCTGTTTCGGCTCGATTTTCTTGGTCACCCGATTCAAGTATTTGTAGTTCTGCCAGAAGCTCGGCTCGGTCTTGGCAAGCTCGACCCGCTCCTTCACGAATTCTTTGCCGTCGACGTCCTTGTCGTGGAGTCGATTGACGCCGACGAGCTTCTTGTCTCCGCCATGCGCGAGCACCACACCATCCATCCCGTACACCACGACGTAAAGGTCGCGGTCGATGAACGGGCCCTTGGTATCGCTGATCTCCGCATAGGCTTTTTCGGTGCCCTCGGACTTGATGGCGGCGACTGCCTTCTTCACCATTGCCACGGCCTCATCCTTGGTGGGGCCTTCAGCGGCACGTGCGGCGCCGAACGCGAACACGATCAAAACGGTCAACAGAATTCCACGCATGCCGATGCTCATGTGCTCTTCCTCCCGTTGCGAGATGTTACCAGCCAAGTCGGATCGAACCAGCGATCAGCCTCTCCGTCATAAGGCAGACGCGTAATGTCCCAATGTTGGATGAATGGCGCGTAGGCCGTCCATACTGGCGGGCCTCCGCCGATGTAGATGACGCGGTCGGGGAATTGGGAGAGAACCTCTGCCGGGTCGTTGTCGGACCTGATCTCGCAAATGGTGCGCTCCTCGAAGGCGAAAGGCGGAATCGAGGCATAGGTCTTGGGGCCAGCGATGATGACATGACCCTTGGTCATGTCGAAAAAGCGAGCCACATCGGCAACATATTCACGCCCCTTGTTGCCCTCCCAAGGAAGCCTGCCGTTAAGCCCGAGTTGGCCGCGCTGGCCTATGGCGCACATGGCGCGAATTTCGGCCACGCTGTTCTCCCTTTTGCGATCGGGTCGCGATCTTACCCGCCGGTGGCGTTCTACCACAGAGTCGTGCACATAAGCTTGATCCGATGACGCCCCGCCGCCTTCCCCTCCCCGACGTCCATCCGCGCCGAAGATTGAAGGCTATCGGGCTGATGGCGCTTGCCACGCTCTGCTTTACGGCGCTCGACTCGACGGCGAAATTTCTCGTGGTCAAGAAAGGAATTCCGGTCGGCGAGGTCACTTGGCTCCGATTCGCCGGACATGTGGTGTTCAGCGCCGCCGTGCTATGGCCGTTCGCGCTCACGCCTTCGCTTCGCTCGGCCAAGCCCCTGGTGCAATGGCTTCGCTCCGGCCTGATGATCGTGACCACCAGCTTCAACTTCATCGCGTTGAGATACCTCCAGCTCGACCAGACCATCACCATCTTCTTCCTTGCGCCTCTGATCGTTGCGGCGCTTGCCGGGCCGTTGCTTGACGAATGGATCGGCTGGCACCGCATGCTCGCCGTGCTCGCCGGCTTCCTCGGCGTGCTGCTCGTGATGCACCCGGGCTTCGGCACGCTGCACTGGGCAATGCTGCTCGCGCTGATCGCCACCTTCGGCTATGCGCTGTACAACCTTGCCACGCGCTATCTCGCGGCGTTCGATCCGGCGCGCGTCACTCAGACCTACACCCCGCTCGCGGGCTGTATTGTTATGGCCCCGTTTGCCTTAGCCGAATGGCAGTGGCCGCAAGACCCTAAGCTCTGGGTCCTGTTCGCCGCGCTCGGCTTCTGGGGCGGGCTCGGTCATTGGCTACTTATCCTCGCGCACCGCAGCGCTCCGGCGTCGGTGCTTGCGCCGTTCATCTATCTCGGGCTCATCTGGATGTCGGCCGCAGGCTTCCTCGTGTTCGGTGACGTGCCGACCTGGTGGACATTGGGGGGTGCGGCAATCGTCATCGTGTCCGGGCTTTATCTGCTGGCACGCGAGCGGAAGGCGGTGGGCGGAGCTGGCCCGGCGTCCGACATCGCCACGCAATAGCAGACGCGCGCTGAAACCGAATCACCCATTTCGCAGTTAGTGATGAGGGTGAAGGGCGTGACTACGGAGGCACCGTATGCGCGCCGATCTGAAAAGACCCTTTGCTGTCGCACTGGGTTGTATCGTTCTCGCCGGCGCAGGTTTTGCCGGCACTATTTTTATCTCCCTCTCGCCGCTCAAAGCCGCCGGCCATGGCGATCCTGCCGAGCACGTAATTGCGATATCGGTCCAGCCTAAGTCCGTCCTGCCGGATCAATTCACCGCCACGGACAAGCGCAAGATCGAAGACGCGGTGAGGGCCGAGCTCCGCGCCATCGTCGCGCAGGATGCCAGCCGCGCGTTCGCCAAGCTCACTCCCTCGACACAGAGCTTCTTCGGCAAGCCTGAGAAATTCCTCCAGGCCGTCGCCGACGAATTGCCGCCCATCCTCGTGGCCAAGAAATTCTCGTTCCTCGGCATCGACCGCGCTGACACGACCACCTCGGAGGTGCTGATTACCGACATTCTCGGCCAGGAATGGCTCGCCCAATTTGGGGTCGAGCGGCAGGAAAGCGGCGATTGGCGTGTCAAAGGCTGCGTGGTTCAGGCAAACCCAGGCCAGCGCGCTTAAGCCTCTGCCTCCTCCTCAGCGGGCGCCTCGCGGTAGCGGCGCGCCACCTCATCGGCGAAGCTCGTCAAGCGGCCTTGCTCGATAGCACCGCGGGCGCGCGCCATGAGCTCCTGATAAAACTGCACGTTGGCATAGGTCAGTAGCATGGCGCCGAGAGCTTCGCCTGAGCGAACCAGATGGTGCAGATAGGCGCGCTCATATTGCGCGGCGGGGCATGCGCTCTCGGGGTCGAGCGGCGTTGAATCCTCGGCATAGCGGGCGTTGCGCAAATTGAGCCGGCCGCCCCAAGTGAAGGCCTGGCAATGCCGGCCTGACCGCGTCGGCATCACGCAGTCGAAGATGTCGACGCCGCGCGCGACCGAGGCCATGAGGTCCTCGGGCGTGCCCACTCCCATCAGATAGCGCGGGCGATCCTCCGGCAGCACGGCGTTGGTCGCTTCGACCATATCGAGCATTGCCGCCTGCCCTTCGCCGACCGCAAGCCCGCCGATGGCGTAGCCGTCGAAACCAATATCGATCAGGGCGCGGGCGCTTTCCTCGCGGAGCTTCGGATAGACGCTGCCCTGCACGATGCCGAACAGCGCTTGTCCTGCGGTCGCGCGCGCCGCAAACGCGCGCTTGCAGCGCTCGGCCCACCGCAGCGATAATTCGAGCGAGCTCCTAGCCTCATCGCACGTCGCCGGATAGGGCGTGCATTCGTCGAGCACCATCTGGATGTCCGATCCGAGCAGGCATTGGACCTCGATGGCGCGCTCGGGCGAAAGCTCGACCGTCGCCCCGTCGATATGCGACTGGAAGGTGACGCCCTCTTCGCCGAGGCGTCGGAGCTTGGCGAGCGACATCACCTGGTAGCCGCCCGAGTCGGTGAGGATCGGCTTTTCCCAATGCATGAATTTGTGCAGGCCGCCGAGCCGGGCGATGCGCTCGGCGCCGGGGCGGAGCATCAGGTGATAGGTGTTGGCAAGAATGATGTCCGCCCCTGACGCCTCGACGTCCTCGGGGAACATGGCTTTGACCGTGGCTCCGGTGCCGACCGGCATGAACGCAGGCGTGCGTATAATCCCCCGCGGCGTGGTGATTGCTGCAGTTCGTGCCGCACCGTCCACCGCTTTAACCGCAAAGGAGAAAGGCGTGCTCATGGTGCCAGCGGCGCGGGGCTGAGCAGGCACGCATCGCCGTACGAATAGAAGCGGTAACGCTCCGCGACGGCATGGGCATACGAGCGCTTCATGAGATCGAGGCCTGAGAAGGCTGAAACCAGCATGAACAGGGTAGAACGCGGCAAATGGAAATTGGTCAAGAGGCGATCGACCACGCGAAATCGATAGCCAGGCGTAATGAAGAGATTCGTCGCGCCATTGAATCGGGCGAGCTTGCCGCTCTCATTGGCTGCGCTCTCCAAGAGCCGGAGAGAGGTCGTGCCGACCGCGACGATCTTCCCTCCCCTCTTCTTTACTTCATTCAAAGCCTCCGCGGTCTCGACAGAGACAGTGCCGCGCTCCGGATGCATGATATGGCCTTCGGTGTCGGCGGACCGCACCGGCAGGAATGTGCCGGGGCCTACATGCAACGTCACGAAATGGCGCGAGATGCCGCTGTCGTCCAGCGCCGCCATTAGCCGCTCGGTGAAATGAAGGCCGGCGGTCGGCGCGGCGACTGCCCCCTGATCGCGTGCGAACATCGTCTGATAATCGGTCCGATCCTGGTCATCGGGAGCTCGGCGCGAGGCGATGTAGGGCGGAAGCGGCATGGCCCCTTGGGCGTTGATTGCTTCGTCGAGAGGGGCTCCCGCAAGATCGAAGGCGAGCGTCGCCTCGCCCTCCTCGCCACGCGCTTCAACGGTGGCGGGTAGCTCGCCGAGCAGACAGACATTGCTGCCTTCTCCGAAGCTGATGCGGTCGCCAGGTATCAGCCGCTTCGCCGGCCGCGCCAATGCCTTCCACCGGTGCGCATCAACACGTTCGATCAGAGTCACCGAGACATGAGCCGCTACGCCATCGCGCGTGCGAACACCGTGAAGCTCGGCCGGAATGACCTTGGTGTCGTTGAACACCAGCGCATCGCCGGGAGACAGCAGCTCTGGCAGATCGAGGATTCGCCAGTCGGAAAGAGGCTCGTCGCTCGCAGGATCCACCATCAGCAGCCGCGCCGCATCGCGCGGGACCGCAGGCCGCAGCGCGATCAGCTCCTCGGGCAGATCAAAATCGAACGCATCGACGCGCACGAAACTAGGCTGCGTCGGCGGCGACCCGCACGCTGACCATCTTGTCGGGCTTGGCCGGCGGCTCGCCGCGGGCGAGCTTGTCGACATTCTCCATGCCGTCGATCACGCGTCCCCACACCGTGTATTGGCGGTCGAGGAAGCTCGCGTCGTCGAAGCAGATGAAGAACTGGCTGTCGCCCGAATCCGGCGATTGCGCCCGCGCCATCGACACCGCGCCGCGGGTATGCGGCTCGGCATTGAACTCAGCGCGCAGTTTTTGCCCCGAGCCGCCGCGTCCGGTGCCGGTCGGGTCCCCGGTCTGGGCCATGAAGCCGTCGATCACGCGGTGGAACACCACGCCGTCATAGAAGCCTTCGCGGGCGAGTTCCTTGATGCGCGCGACGTGGTTCGGCGCAAGATCAGGCCGCATCTCGACGGTGACAGGGCCCTTGGTCGTCTCGATGATGAGCGTGTCTTCTGGTTTTGCCATGGGAAGTGTCCTCCTGCAGCGGCCTATTTCACGATGGTCGCCGTCTTGATGTAATCGAGCTTGGGAAACGCCTTTTCCAGATAAGCGTTGCCCATGCTCTGCACGATGCCCTGGTTGGGACCATGGCCTCTAGGCGAGCCCTCGCCGTAGCCGGGATAGAGCGAATCCACCACATCCATGCCCGAGATCACCTGGCCGAACGGCGAGAAGCCCTGGTCGTCCAGCGCTGAGTTATTTCCGAAATTGATGAAAACCTGGGTGGTGCGCGTGTTCGGACCTGCGGTGGCGAAAGTGACCATGCCGCGCGTGTTGCTTTGCTTCGGCTGATCGTCGGGGATGTTCGCGTCCTGCCAAACTTGCGAGACCTTCGGATTCCCGTTGATGCCGAACTGCACCATAAAATCGCTGATCACGCGGAAGAAGCGAGCGTCGTTGTAGAAGCCGTTCTTGACGAGATTGTAGAAACGGTCGGCGCCGTTCGGCGCCCAGTCGCGATGCACCTCGATCACGAAGCTGCCCTTGCTCGTATCGAATTTGACCTTGTAGACGGCCGGCGCCTTCTCATTAAGGCTCGGCGGATTGGAAAGGTCCCCGGCTCGGACTATGGTCTGCGCGCCGAACATGACGAGCGCGAAAGCGAACGTGAACACGATAGCTGTCTGAATTCTCATGACACCTCCCTGGAAGGAACCGGCTAGTCGGCAAATTTCTTCTTGAGCGCCGCGCTCACGACTGTCGGCACGAAGGACGACACGTCGCCGCCCATTGCGGCAATCTGGCGAACGAGACTGGCAGCGATGTGCCTGGTGTCAGGCGACGAAGCCAAGAACACCGTCTCGATCTCGGAGGCAAGCGCGGCATTCATGCCCGCCATCTGCATTTCGTGATCGAAGTCGCCGGCGTCGCGCAAGCCGCGAATTATGACCGTGGCGCCGGCCAGTCGCGCGGCATCGACCGTCAGCCCATCATACGTGGTCACATCGAACGTCAAGCCGATCTCCTTCGCCACCGGCTTCAGAACCTCGTCCGCAAGCTTGACGCGCTCCTTCACCGAGAACAGCGGCTCCTTCGTGTGATGCGTGCCGATGGCAATCACCAGCTCATCGACGAGGCGCGCCGCCCGCCGCACGATATCCACATGACCGAACGTCACGGGATCGAAGCTTCCGGGATAGAGACCCACGCGCATGCATTAACTCCAGCGCGAGGGCCGCCTCATCGAGCCGATGCCCAGCCGCGTTCTCGCCTCTTCTAGCCGCGCAACTTGAGGCTCGGCAAGCCGCTCATTCAGGCGGAAAGTCGTTTCCCTCCTCCGCGACGATCTCCGCGCCGCCATTCTCGTCCGGGATGTGCTCGACCGATACCACGCGCTCGCCTTCGCTCGTGGAAAACACGATCACCCCTTGGGTCGAGCGGCCCATGATCGATATGTCCTCGACCGGCACGCGAATGAGCTGACCGCCATCCGTGACCAGCATGATCTGATCGCTGTCCTCGACCGGGAAGGAAGCGATCAGCTTGCCGTTCCGCTCGTTAACCACCATGGCGATGATGCCTTTGCCGCCGCGCCCCGAGATGCGGTACTCGTAAGCGCTGGTGCGCTTGCCATAGCCGTTCTCGGACACGGTCAGCACGAATTCCTCGTGCGCGCTGAGCTCGGCATAACGCTCAGGGGTAAGCACCACCGCCTCTTCGCCGTTGTTTTCCGCCTCCATGTCCTGCTCGGGCTCTGCCCCGCCCCGCCGGATGGTGTTGGCCTGGCGGATGTAGGCGGCGCGTTCCGCCGGCGATGCCTCGATATGAGCGAGGATCGCCATCGAGATCACCTGATCGGCCTTGGCGAGCTTGATGCCGCGCACGCCCGGCGACTCGCGGCCTTTGAACACGCGCACGTCGGTGACCGGGAAACGGATGGCCTGGCCCTCGGCGGAGGTCAGCAGCACATCGTCGTGCTCACTGCAAATCTGCACGCCAACGATATGGTCGCCTGGATCGAGCCGCATGGCGATCTTGCCGTTCTGCCGCACCTCGATGAAATCGGACAGCTTGTTCCGCCTGACGCTCCCGTAATTGGTGGCGAACATCACGTCGAGCTTCGCCCACGAGCCCTCATCCTCCGGCAGAGGCAGGATGGTGGTGATGGTCTCGTCCTTGTCGAGCGGCAGGAGGTTGACCAGCGCCTTGCCGCGCGCTTGCGGGGCCGCCTGCGGCAGCCGCCACACCGTCATCTTGTAGGCCATACCGCGCGAGGAGAAGAACAGCACCGGCGTATGGGTGTTGGCGATGAAGATGCGGGTGACGAAATCCTCGTCGCGGGTGGCCATGCCTGAGCGGCCCTTGCCGCCGCGGCGCTGGGCGCGATAGGCGGACAGCGGCACACGCTTGATGTAGCCCTTGTGGCTGACGGTGACGACCATGTCCTCGCGCTGGATTAGGTCCTCGTCCTCGACCTCACCTTCCATCTCGAGGATCTCGGTACGGCGCGGAGTGCCGAACTCGGCTTTGATGGCGCTGAGCTCCTGCTTGACGATGGCGACGATGCGGGCTCTGGAGCGCAAGATGTCGAGATAGTCGCCGATCTCCGCACCGAGGGTCTTGAGCTCGCCGCCGATCTCGTCGCGGCCAAGTGCCGTCAGGCGCTGGAGCCGCAGATCGAGAATGGCGCGCGCCTGCTCGTCCGACAGGCGATAAGTGCCCTTGGCTGACACTTTGTGCCGGGCATCGGCGATCAGCTCGACCAGCGCCACCATATCCTTGGCTGGCCAGTCGCGCGCCATCAACTGCTCGCGCGCAGTCGATGGATCTGGCGCCTTGCGGATCACCGCGATCACCTCGTCGATATTGGCAACCGCGATGGCTAGGCCCACCAGGATATGCGCCCGCTCACGTGCCTTTTTGAGCAGGAACTTGGTGCGACGGCCAACAACCTCCTCGCGGAAGTCAGTGAAGGCGCGGATCAGGTCCTTGAGGTTGAGCTGCTCCGGCTTGCCGCCAATAAGCGCCACCATGTTGCAGCCGAACGTCGATTGCAGCGTCGAGAAGCGGTAGAGCTGGTTCAGCACCACGTCGGCCATGGCATCCCGCTTCAGCTCGACCACGACGCGCATGCCCCGGCGGTCCGACTCGTCGCGGATATCGCCGATGCCCTCGATCTTCTTCTCGCGCACCAGTTCGGCGATCCTCTCGATCATCACCGCCTTGTTCACCTGGTAGGGGATCTCGGTGATGATCAGCGCCTCGCGCTCCTTACGCACCGTCTCGAGCGACACGCGCCCGCGCATCAGGATCGAGCCCCGGCCTTTGTGGTAGGCGGAGCGGATACCGGTCCTGCCGAGGATGAGGCCGCCGGTCGGAAAGTCGGGACCGGGAACTATCTCGGCCAGTTCGTCGATGGTGATGGCTGGATTGTCGAGATGGGCGATGCAGGCGTCGATCACCTCGCCGAGATTATGCGGTGGGATGTTGGTCGCCATACCGACGGCGATGCCGCCGGCGCCATTGACCAGGAGATTGGGAAACTTGGCGGGAAGGACGGTCGGCTCCTCGAGCCGGTCGTCGTAGTTCGCCTTGAAGTCAACGGTCTCCTTGTCGAGATCGTCGAGCAGATATTGCGCGATCTTCGAGAGCCGCGCCTCGGTGTAGCGCTCTGCCGCCGGCGGATCGCCGTCGACCGAGCCGAAATTTCCTTGCCCGTCGATCAGCGGGACGCGCATGGAAAATTCCTGCGCCATGCGCACCAGGGCATCGTAGATGGCGAGATTGCCGTGCGGGTGGAAGTCGCCCATCGTGTCGCCCACCACCTTGGACGACTTCATGTGCTTCTTGTTCCACTCGAGCCCGAGCCGCTGCATGGCGTAGAGGATGCGGCGGTGCACCGGCTTGAGCCCGTCGCGCACGTCGGGCAGCGCACGCGACACGATCACGCTCATCGCGTAATCGAGATACGAGCGTTTCATCTCGTCGATGAGCGAGATGGGCCTGATGTCGGAGGGACCCGGGCCCTCGACCTCTGTGTTGTCGTCTTCAGCCAAAGGTGAAAAAAGCCTGTTCTTAGAGGTGAGCGAACACCGTAAACGCTATCGCCCGCGGAGAGAAAAAACCTCCCGCTTCAGGCTGAAAGCGATTGCTGCGAGGTGATTCTGTATAGCTGATTTGGGGCTCGCTCGGCAACCGCGCAAGGCGCTCTCGTATGCGCTAAATTCGGCTTATTTTTCAACATGTTGTGAGCCATTTTCGACCGCTCTCCGATTGCGTTTCCAAAGGCAATTCGTCAGGCATCGGGACACGTGCATAACTGCCGAATCCGGGAACGAACGAGTCTGCGAAACGTTGTCAAATCTAGGCGGCGCGAGGCCCTCTTCCCGCGCGTCACCCCCCGTTTAGATGAGCAATTAATGTAAGGGAGCGAATCATGAATCGATTTCTTGCATGCACGGCGGTCGGCCTGTTTTTAGGCCTCGCGCCGGCTTGGGCGGAGACACAGCTGCCGCCTCCTGATCAACAGGATCAATCTGCACAGCCGTCCGAGACGACGCCGGGGCAGTCATCAACGCCTGATGCATCGACACCCGATGCGTCGACACCTGGCGATCCCAATGCCGCGAACGAAGATTTGCCGCCTCCGACACCCGGACAGTCGTCGGAAATGACGCCGCAGACCCCACCGTCAGATCAGGCCTCACCGCCTTCGCCTTCCTTAGGCGAGGCAAATCCACCGGCGGGCTCGCCGCCTGCCATGGGCGAGGCAAGCCCTCCATCGCAATCTTCGGAGATGCCGAAATCTTCAGAGGCCCCGAGCGCCGCTGAGGCTCCGAAATCGGCCGAGGCAACGCCTTCCGGCGCGCCGTTTCTGGCCAAACAGGAAAGCAGCGATTGGCTCGTCGGTAATCTCATCGGCAAGTCGGTGGTGAATGCCGACAATGAGTCGATTGGCGACGTGAACGACCTCGTCACCGATCAGAACGGCAAGATCATCGCCATCGTGGTCGGCGCCGGCGGCTTCCTCGGCATCGGCGAGAAGGACGTCGCTATTCGCTTCGAGGACGTCAAGCTCGCACGCGATGAGAATAACGACGTCAAGATCATCGCCGATCTGGATAAGGAGAAGCTCGCTTCAGCGCCCGACTATCAGACGCTCGACGAGCAGCAGATGACGGTTGGCGAGCGGAGCGACAAGGATACGTCACAGTAGGCGCCGTTTCGCAAGCCTGTTCTTGAGCCCGGCCGGCACTTCAGCGGCCGGGCTCTTCTTTTTGCGGACGCCGACCGCGTCAGAATGGGATCTCGTCGTCGAGCTCCTTGTCGAAGGAGCCCCCGCCGCTCTTGCCGCCACCGCCCAACGGCCCCGAGCGGCCGAAGTCCCCGCCCCCGCGCGGCTCGCTCTCGCCCATGCCGTCGCGCTGCCTGCCGTCGAGCATCGTGAGCGTAGCGTTGAATCCTTGCAGCACAACCTCGGTCGTGTAGCGCTCCTGGCCCGACTGGTCCTCCCATTTGCGCGTCTGCAGCGAGCCCTCGAGATAGACCTTCGAGCCCTTTTTCAAATATTGCTCGGCGATCCGCGCCAGGTTCTCGTTGAAGATCACCACGCGGTGCCACTCGGTCTTCTCCCGGCGTTCACCGCTCCCCTTGTCGCGCCAGCTTTCGCTCGTGGCCACTCGCAAATTGGCGATGGGACGCCCGTCTTGGGTGTGTCGGATTTCAGGATCGGCGCCGAGATTGCCGACCAGAATGACTTTGTTGACCGATCCAGCCATGTCACGAACTCCCCGCGGAAATCACCAGTCTACCGTCAGCACTCCGCGGTGAGCGCGACGGAAAATGCCCTGTCCAGCCTGTCCACAGCCTTGGAGGCCTGTTAACTTTGTACCTGTTTTGTTCTACAGAGTCCACCCTGACATCTTGAGATTTCGGAAGGCACGCCCTATCCCTAGCCGAAGCAATAAGCGAATAGGTTTTGGCAGCGCGTCCGGCCTGAGGGCTTGCTCGCCTCAAGCCGGTACGAGGGACACATGCAGCGGCCCATCGAGCAAAGACAACATCCCAAGCGCCGTCCGGCGGCGCGACGCGATCCTCGCGTCAAAATCCTCGGTTTCAATCCCCGGCAATGGCCGTTTATCTTCGTCCTGCTCGGCAATTGGGTGTTTGCTGGCGCCTTCTTTGGCATTGCCAAGCTCGTCTGGCATTGGACGCCTGACGCCTGGTCGGTCGGCGATCGCATCGCGCTGGTCATCAAGGATGCGGTCTTCGCCATCTTGCCGGCGGTCCTCGCCATCTGCATCGTCGCCGCGCAGCGGCTCGATCCGTCGATGTTCGTCGGCCGCACGCCGAAGCCCAATTCAGCGGTCGACATCAACAACCGTTTCATCCTCAACACAGTCGAACAGTTCATTCTCTATTTCATCGGCAATGCCGGTCTTGCCCTGTACTGCCCGCTCGAGGAAGCCCGCACGCTCATCATCCTCACCATGCTGTTCGTCATGGGGCGCGTGCTGTTCTGGGTCGGCTACCACTACAACCCGTATGTGCGGGCGTTCGGCTTCGGCATCACCTTCTATCCGACCGTCGCCGTCTATCTCTGGCTCATCCTCTACGTGGTGTTCGGCATCCACGTCGATCTCTGACGCCTATCGCGCCTGCTGCCAGTGCAGGATCGACTCGAGCGGCCAGACGAACATGATGACGTTGAGCGTCAGGTTGTCCCTGATCATGGCGCCGACGAAGATCTCGAGCGCCAGCCCGACCGCGACGGTGAGCCAGACCGGCCACCGCCAGGCGAGGAAGAAGCCGAGCACCATGAAGAGAATATCGCTCACCGAGTTGATGACGCTGTCGCCGTAATAATCGAGGGCGATGGTCGCCTCGCGATAGCGGTTGATGGCGAACGGCGTGTTCTCGAGCACCTCCCAGGATGCCTCGATGAGAACCGCAAGCACGAGCCGGGTGCCGAGCGACATCGGCACCCAGCGCGAGATCAGCCAAAGCAGCGCATAGAACAGGAAGCCGTGGATGATGTGGGACGGCGTGTACCAATCGATGAGGTGCTGCGAGTTCTCGGCGCTCTGCACGTCGAAATGCCAGAGCTTGACGTAGCCGCATTTGCAGATGAGCGGATGGCCCATCAGGTACTCGGCGAGCGCGGCGGCGAGGATGATGCCGGCGGCGGCTAAGATATGCGTGCGGCTGACCCCCATCGGCCGTGCATCTAGGCCGAAAACCCCCTCGCCGTCACCCTCCCTTGGTTAGGTACGGTCCAAAAGACGGAAGCTCCAGCTGACGCCCGCGCTCTTACCGGCGTCCCGGTTGGTTAGGCACGTTAATATTTACGTCTATGTAAACGGACGCCACACAACGCTGGCTCTTGCGATGACTACTGCCGGTGTGCCAACGCCCCTCTTGGAGTTTTGCCTCTTCAATCTCGCTTAAATGGATGCAGCGCCATTCGCCTTTGGTGGGAAGCTTTCGAGAACTCCCTCCACCAAACTGATAAACAAGCGCCACCTCCCGCCCACCTGTGTGGCCAAGAATGTGGGGACAGAATTCGCGGTCGTGACCTTTGTAGAGGCAGATAATTTGGTGCCGGTTGAGGATGGCGTGATGGAACAGCTCAAACAAGCCGCTGTGTCCAGAGCGGATCACCTCAAACGACTTATCGCGGCGGGCACCATATCGGTAGATGCTGAAGTCATTGTCGAAGCTCGCAACTCGAACGATCCCCAGCCGTTCCATGACGGCAAAACTTGTGCGGTCGACAATCGAGAATGCTTGATCAGGAAATGCCACGCCAATCGCCCAGGCAGCGCGTAGGTCTGCGGCGGTGACGAGCTCAATCCGGACTCCCGCCTGTTGGAGCTGCTGCCAAAACAGATCGGCAACATCCCGACGATAGCGGCTATTCAGCAGTAGCCAAGTCTCCACCAGCACATGGTCCGTGGTGACCTGCTCAATCGAAGGTGTCGTTCTTAGAATTGCCTTGGCACGCTCATTGTCTCGATCACGTTTGACCGCAGCAGCGAACCACACAGATGAATCTACGAACAGGCTCACCCTTCAGTCTTCAGGCGCGCACGTGCCCGCTTTCCGCGCCCGACCTTGCCCATGTGCTCGTTCCACACAGCATCGCCGATCATCTTGTCTTTATCCCGCGCGATATTAGTCTCCGGGCCCTCGTCAACGAGATCGAAGACGAGGGATATGTGCGTCGCACGCTGCTTCGCTTCTCCCAGGTCCAAGGCGAGCAATCGCCGCACATATTCTGCGAATGAAATTCCCTGTTCCTCAGCCTTAGCTTGGGCGCGCCGCTGCGTCTCAGGGTCGAGCGTTATCTGAGTTCGTGCTGTCATAGTGGCAACATCATACCATCGCGAAGTTATCCGAGGCAATCTCAAGCTTTGTCAGGACCACCGTCACTTGCCGCGCAACCTGTTGGGGACTAAGCCTTTGCGGGGCTTGCCGAACGGCCCCCTCACCCCGACATTGGCTTCAGAATGACTTCCAAATTCATTTCCATCCGCGGCGCGCGGGAGCACAATCTCAAGAACATCTCCCTCGACCTGCCACGCGAGAAGCTTGTCGTGCTCACCGGCCTGTCCGGCTCGGGCAAGAGCTCGCTCGCCTTCGACACCATCTACGCCGAGGGCCAGCGCCGCTATGTCGAGTCGTTGTCGGCCTATGCGCGGCAGTTCCTCGACATGATGCAGAAGCCCGATGTGGACCATATCGAGGGCCTGTCGCCGGCGATCTCCATCGAGCAGAAGACCACGAGCCGGAATCCGCGCTCGACGGTCGGCACGGTCACCGAGATCTACGACTATATGCGCCTCCTTTGGGCGCGAGTGGGCATCCCCTATTCGCCCGCGACCGGGCTCCCCATCGAGAGCCAAACCGTCAGCCAGATGGTGGATCGCGTGCTCGCCCTGCCGGAAGGCACGCGGCTCTACCTGCTCGCGCCGATCGCCCGCGGGCGCAAGGGCGAGTACCGCAAGGACTTCGCCGAGCTGCAGAAGAAGGGCTTCCAGCGGGTCAAGGTCGACGGCACGTTCTACGAGATCGCCGAGGTCCCGGCCCTCGACAGGCAAGTGAAGCACGACATCGATGTGGTGGTGGACCGCATCGTGGTCCGCCCCGACATGAGCGCGCGGCTCGCTGATAGCTTCGAGACGGCGCTCGCGCTCTCCGACGGCATCGCCATCGCCGAGTTCGCCGACAAGGCTGCCGCCACCGACGCAAAGTCGCCCGGCCTCACCGGGCGCACCGGCCAGGCTCATGCCGAGCAGGTCGCGCTCGATACCAGGATCAAGACCGGCATGGGCGCCGATCAGGAGAGGATCATCTTCTCGGCGAAGTTCGCCTGCCCGGTGTCCGGCTTCACCATCGAGGAGATCGAGCCAAGGCTGTTCTCCTTCAACAATCCTTATGGCGCGTGCCCCGAATGCGACGGGCTCGGCACCGAGCTATTCTTCGAGCCCGACCTCGTGGTGCCGGACGAGAATCTCAGCCTGGCGCGCGGCGCCATCGCCCCTTGGGCGCGCACGCAAGCGACCTCCCCCTACTACCAGCAAACGCTTGAATCGCTCGCCCGCGCCTATCGCCAGCCCATGACCAAGCCGTGGAAGTCGCTGCCCAAGGAGTTCCGCGACGTGGTGCTGTACGGCTCGGGCGAGGACGAGATCACCTTCACCTATGACGACGGCGTGCGCCACTACTCGACCACCAAGCCGTTCGAGGGCGTGATCAACAATATCGAGCGGCGCTGGCGCGAGACCGACTCGGCCTGGGTCACCGAGGAGCTGTCGCGCTACCAGTCCGACCAATATTGCGAGGCCTGCAAAGGCTACCGCCTCAAGCCGCAGGCGCTCGCCGTCAAGATCGACGGGCTGCATATCGGCCAGGTCACCGAGATGTCGATCCGGCAGGCCGCACAGTGGTTCGCCGATCTGCCGTCGAAGCTCACCGCCAAGCAGAACGAGATCGCCTCGCGCATCCTGAAGGAGATCCGCGAGCGGCTGGCCTTCCTGAATGATGTCGGCTTGGACTACCTGACGCTCGCCCGCGCGAGCGGAACGCTGTCGGGCGGCGAGAGCCAACGCATCAGGCTCGCCTCGCAGATCGGCTCAGGCCTGACCGGCGTGCTCTACGTGCTCGACGAGCCCTCGATCGGGCTGCATCAGCGCGACAATGCGCGGCTGCTCGACACCCTCAAATCACTGCGCGACATGGGCAACTCGGTGCTGGTGGTGGAGCATGACGAGGAGGCGATCCTCACCGCCGACCACGTGGTGGACATGGGGCCGGGCGCCGGCGTGCATGGTGGCGAGGTGGTGGCCGAAGGCACGCCAGAGCAGGTGATGGCGAACCCCGAGAGCCTCACCGGGCAATATCTCACCGGCTTCAAGCAGATCCCCTCGCCCAAGGAGCGGCGCAAGCCGACCCGCGGCCGCCGCCTCTCAGTGCTCGGCGCCCGCGCCAACAACCTCAAGAACATCACGGTGGACGTGCCCCTCGGCCTGTTCACCGCGGTGACCGGCGTCTCGGGCGGCGGCAAGTCCACCTTCCTCATCGAGACGCTCTACCGCGCGGTCGCCCGCAAGCTCAACGGCGCGCGCGAGATGGCCGGCGAGCATGACGCCATCGAAGGGCTCGAGCAGCTCGACAAGGTGATCGACATCGACCAATCGCCGATCGGCCGCACCCCGCGCTCCAACCCCGCCACCTATACCGGCGCCTTCACCCCGATCCGCGAATGGTTCGCCGAGCTGCCCGAGGCCAAGACGCGCGGCTACAAGCCCGGCCGCTTCTCCTTCAACGTCAAGGGCGGGCGCTGCGAGGCGTGCCAGGGCGACGGCGTGATCAAGATCGAGATGCACTTCCTGCCCGACATCTACGTCACCTGCGACGTGTGCAAGGGCAAGCGCTACGACCGCGAGACGCTGGAGATCAAGTTCAAGGGCAAGTCGATCGCCGACGTGCTCGACATGACGGTCGAGGAGGCCGCCGAGTTGTTCAAGGCGGTGCCGTCGGTGCGCGACAAGCTGCTCACGCTCGCGAGAGTCGGCCTCGGCTACATCCATGTCGGCCAGCAGGCGACCACGCTCTCGGGCGGCGAGGCGCAGCGCATCAAGCTGTCGAAGGAGCTGTCGAAGCGCGCCACCGGGCGCACGCTCTATATCCTCGACGAGCCGACCACGGGCTTGCACTTCCACGACGTGGCCAAGCTGCTCGAGGTGCTGCACGAGCTGGTCGACCAGGGCAACACGGTGGTGGTGATCGAGCACAATCTCGAGGTGATCAAGACCGCCGACTGGATCGTGGACCTAGGCCCCGAGGGCGGAGACGCCGGTGGCGAGGTCGTCGCGGTCGGCACGCCGGAGGAGATTGCCGCCAATCCGCGGAGCTACACCGGGCAATATCTCAAGCAGGTGCTGAAGCGTATGCCGAGCAGCAAAGCCGCGAAGGCCGCAAAGCGCCCCGCCGAAGCCGCAGAGTAAGCATCCCGCTACTTAGGATTGCAACGAGGTTCTACTTTGCTATCATAACTCTTAATGGAAACCACTTCGTATCGCCCGTCATGCTTTGTGATAGCTCCTGTTGAGGCACAGCTCGAACGATTCCTTGAAGAGCTTCGTGAACATCGCGTCGAGCCGTTCTTCATCAGCGACTTTCTCAAACCAGGGAAGAAGATTCTTCCCCAATTGCGCTCGGCCTTCAGGTCCGTTGATTTTGTTATCATCGATAATCTTTCACAGTCCTTCTATCGAGAACACGCTATTCGAGTTGGGTTTCGCTTTGGGCCAAACGCGGCCGGTGCTTATCTTTGCCGAGCCTGCCGTTGCTCTCC
>JBKPSQ010000102.1:0-8468 GCA_046735075.1 Pseudomonadota bacterium | reverse complement strand
CGATGGCGGGCAGGTCGGAGGCTATGCCACCTATTTGAGAGGCGGGCTCTTCGTCGACACCCTGGTCAATGTTCATCTCATGGAGGTCGACACCAGGACGCTTGGCTTCCCCAACTCGCTCGATGCCACCACGATCGGTGTTCGTACAGACTCTGGCTATCGCTTCGGCTCGTTCAATGGTGGGGCGTTCATCGAGCCTCTGGCCACCATCTCGGTCAACTGGGCCGACATCAACGGCTTCACCCTTGGCGGCAACAAGGTATCGTTCGACGACGATCCCAATGTCAGCGGAAGACTAGGCCTAAGGGTCGGCACCTCGATGCCGGTGTGGACCGGCACCACCATGGAGCCGTTCGTGATCGGCAGCCTGTGGGGCAACCTGACCGACGACAATCAGGCGACCCTGGTCTCCACCGGCACCACCTTCCGCCTCGAGGACGACCTCGAAGACGTGTGGGGCGAAGTCTCTGCCGGCGTGAACTTCTTCAACCCAAGCGCCAACACCTCAGTGTTCGCCAAGGTCGACCTCACCTTCGGCGACGACCTCGACGGCGTCGGCGGCAAGGCCGGCATGCGCGTCTCCTGGTAGCCCCGGACGCTGCCCTTCTCCTGCCTATCTTAGGCCCTCTCTCCCCGACTATACTCGCCAGATCAGGCGTCACGGCACGGGGAAATAGCGTGGCAAAGAAGGCGGAATCTCAGGGCGGCAAGGCCAAACATCGTGATGCCGCAGCGGCAAAACCAGAGTCCATTGTCGAGAGCACCGCGCCCGCCCCAGCAGGAGACGCCGAGGCCGCAGCGCCTCCTCAGGCTGAACAGGACGCGTCGCAGCAAGGAGCGGCGGCGGCGGCCCAACAGCAACAACAGCAGACCACCATCTCGACGTCGCGCGGCTTCGTCGACTTCCTCGCGACCAATCGGCTGAGCCTCGCGCTCACTTCCTACCAGACCGGCCAGCTGATGCTGATCGGGCCCCTGCTCGATGGCAGGCTCTCAGTATTCCAGAGGAACTTCGTGCGCGCGATGGGCATGGTGGCGACGCCGCAGCGGCTCTACCTTTCGACCATTGCCCAAATTTGGCGGCTCGAGAACATACTCGGCCCAGGCCAGCTCGCCAATCAGCAGTCGCTGCACTACGAGCGGCTCTATGTGCCGCGCATGTCGCACACTACAGGCGACATCGACGCCCACGAACTTGCGATCGACGGCAAGGATGAGATCATCTTCGTCAACACCAAATATTCGTGCCTTGCCACGCTCGATGTGGTGCACAGCTTCAAGCCGGTGTGGAAGCCGCCCTTCATCTCCAAACTCGCGCCTGAGGACCGTTGCCATCTGAACGGCCTCGCCATGAAGGAGGGCAGGCCGAAATACGTCACGGCAGTATCGCGCTGCGACGTGGTCGATGGCTGGCGCGAGCGGCGGCACGAAGGCGGCATCCTTATCGATGTCGATACCGACCGCATCGTGACCGAAGATCTCTCCATGCCCCACTCGCCGCGGCTGAATGCCGGCGTTCTGTGGGTGCTCGATTCGGGCCGCGGCTATCTCTGCCGCGTCGACGAGAAGAGCGGCAAGACCGAGCGGGTCGCGTTCTGTCCTGGATTTGCCCGCGGGCTCTCGTTCTGGCGCGGCCACGCCCTGGTCGCCACCTCGCTTCCGCGCGATGGCGCATTCAAGGGCCTCGAGCTCGAAGAGAACGTGAAGGCACGGGACGGCGAGCCGCGCTGCGGCGCCTTTATCATCGATACGCGCAATGGCGACATCCTGCATTGGATCAAGTTCGACGGCGCGGTGCGCGAGATGTTCGACGCAAGCTTCATCCCTGGCGTGAGAGCGCCGATGTGCGTCGGCCTCGGCAATCCCGAGATGCGCACGCTCATCACCTTTGCGGGAGAGCCATCGGGCTCGAAGGCCGAAGCCGTCGTGCAGTAGCGCGAATTGCCTGCCTAGCGGAGAATACGGTCGAGGTCGGGATCAGGAGCGTCATCGCCGCTCTCCTGGTCGGCCGCGCCTTCGTCGGGAGTTGGCTCCTGAGCGTTCTTGCCCGACTGCTTCTGCCTCGGCGGTGCCTCGTCGCCTTGGGCATCCCTATTACGCGGCCCGATCTGGACGTTGCCGAGGAAACGACCAATCGCCTCGCCGACAGGCTTCCCCTTGAACTTCTTCTGCAGAGCTTCGCCGATCTGGTTCACAGCCTTTCCCGCCTGCTCGGGGTCGGCGAACATGGCCTTGACCTCTGGCCTGATCGACGGCTTGGCCAATGGCCCCTCGATGCGAACCGGCACGCTCAACCCGGCGAGATTGTTGGCGCCGCGCTTTCCCTCCGGCCCAGCGACAACCTCCGGGCGCGCCAGCATGTCGATGGTGCTTTGCGTGAGGTCTACGTTTCCTTCCGCGGTTACGTTGAGCACCGGGCTCGCCATCTTGAGAGTGTTCGTCTGGGCGACGCCGTTCGCGATGGTGAAGCTGCCGCCGAGATCGCTGAAAGTGGTCTTGGCGCCAGGTCCTTGACGCATGTCGGGAATCTGGCCGGCACCAACCGAGTTGATGAGCTCGGTAATGTTGATGCCTTCGATCGCGCCGTCGCTCACGGCAAAATTACCCTGGCCGGTCAGCGACGACTTGATCTCGTCGGAATTTCCGCCCGAGCCGCTGATCTGCAGCGCGAGCTTGGTGTGGCCCGTGAGTAGGCTGAACTGGGCGGCATCGCTCAACAACGTCTTGGCCTGGACTCCGTCGAGCAAGAGGTTGCCGTTAAACGCAGGGATCTCGTTGGATGCGTCGAGAGTGATCTTGCCGCTCGCGTGCCCGTCATACAGCTCCATGCCGCCGAGCGTTGCATTGAGCACGCCGTCGCGGAAGGCAATGCCGAGCGAGCTTGGGCCAAGCTCGAGATGGCCCACCCGGGCCTGCCGCACATTGACATTGACATCGGCGTCGAATTTCGCGGGACGGGCGGCTGCGGCCGGGGCAGCGGCAATGGCTGAGGTTTGCGGCGGCACTGCCGCGCCGTCTTCAGCTTGAGGCGCCGGCGCGGCAGGCTGAGCGTCGGCCTCGGATGGCACACTCTGCTGAGCATCAGGCTCGGCCGTCCCCGTGGCCTGATCAGCATCAGGCTTGCTGAACCAATCCTTCTTAGGACCCGCCGACTGCGAGGAGGGTACGTCGTTGGTGCCAGGAGGTGGCGCTACTGCCTTTGGCTTCGAGCCGCGTTGCCCGGCAGGGTTTGCTAGGAACGGGTTGAGATCGAGATGATCGAAGGCAAAGGCGGCCCGGATGTGCGGCCGCGGCTTCTCCAAGGTGACCACTGCCTGGCCTTGGCCGCTTGCGTGTTCGAGCGCAAAGCGCACCTGGCTCAAGGTGATCTCGTCCTTCTTCCAGGCGACGTGGCTGGCAAGCTCGCCGTCGCCGATGGCGGTGAGCGAAGAAGGCCTCTCCCGCATCCAGGCGATCAGCGATGGGATCGAATGAGCCTTGGCCGACAGTTGGCCCTGTCCGGCAAAATCGGGCTTTGTCATGACCGTGCCGTCGAACCGCGCGGCGATCGCCTGCGTATCGACGGCAAGCAGAAGCTTAGCAGGGCGCTTCTGTTTGAGATCGGCAGGCGAGGTCAGCTCGAAGCTGAAATTTACAGTCTCTCCCTTCCAATCGAACTTGCCGCTGCCTGTGGCGGGATCGACGAGCCCCGGTATTTTCACGGTCGCGTTGATATGCTCGACACGCTTCTCGGTGCCCTGCTCGTCGTAGACGATGTTGACCGTACCATCGTCGATGCGAAGGTCGTTTAGCCTCATGTCACGTTTAGGCTGCTCCTCGGTCGACGCGACCTTGCCAGCATCTGGCGCCTTGGGTTTCTCAATCTCGATCGGCTGCTCCTCCGAACCGAGGCGAACCGTGACGATTGGGCGCTCGACAACCACACGCTCGGCATCGACCTGCCGGCTCAGGAGATCGCCAAAGTTGAGATCGACTACGAGCCGCGCCACTGAGATGTCGGCAGTGCCGGCGCGCGCCTCGGGATCGTTAAAGGAAGCGTCGGTGATGACGATGTGCGGGCCTGGGGTAAAGAGAAGCGAGGTCGTGCCATTGACGGTGAGATCGCGCCCGGTCTGCTCCTTGATGCGCTGAGCGACACGGTCGCGCACCGCATCGGCGGAGATCAGGAGATTGATGGCAATGATGGCGAGCACCGCGAGCGCAACGATGCCGCCACCGATGATGAGCAGAAGCTTCACCGGCCCCCGCTTAGCGAGGTCTAGAAGCGCGCGGGCTTGAGCCTGTGCTTTATGGATTAGCTCTTGTCGGTCCATGGAATCACGGAATCACTTCCGACATTAGACCGATAAATAAGGTCATAATTGGAATTAGAAACCAGGGTTTTACCTTGGAATGAGGGATTCAACGGACCAGGATCGCGTGATTGTCCCATTGGAAGCTCGAAGCCTGGCGTTCCATCGCCCCGCTCGAATCGGCGGTGGCGAGCCAGCCCTCGCCGCTGGTGAGGAGGAAATTCGCCTGATGGTGGGTCGGCGCGAGCCCGCAGCCGTCATTGAGGTCAGACACACCGAGATAGCGCCGGCTTGATATATCCCAATAGGTCACGAGGCCACCCTTTGGCGCCGAGGCCGCAACGATGCTGCCGCTCGAATCGGCGGCAACCGAGCCGATATAGTTGCGCAAGCCTTCCTGCGTTCCGCTCGGCGCAGGCGCGATGACCGGCTCCTCGCCGCGGCGATGGAAGCCGACGAGCGGAGGCGCGTCTTCTTCGGGCCCGCGATACTGACAGCCGAACGCCACAACGTCGCCGGCGCCAATCGCGAGATGGCGGATTGAGAGCTGATGCAGCGCAGAGGCGAGCCGGTACTCTCCAAGGAGATCACCGGTTTCGACATCGACATAGACCAGCGAGGGCTGCATATCGGGGAGATTCAACTCGCCCTCGCTATCGGGATGCGTGCGGATGCCACCATTGGCAATGACCATGGTGCGGCCGTCGGAAAGCAGCGCGATGTCGTGTGGCTCCATGCCGTGGGCGGAAAACTCGCCGATCTGCTTGTACCCTGCCGCAACGTCGCGCACGCCGATCATGCCACGCGCACCCTCATAGTCGTTCTCGGTCGAGTAAAGCAGCCTGCCGTCGGCCGAGAACACACCGTGACCGAAAAAATGCCGATCCGGCTTGGTCGCAAACCAGACTGGTTGGCTTGTCCCCACCGGAACTGCGACGCCGAAGCGGCCGGGCCGACGGGCAAACGCCACCCACTCACCGCCGTCCGGATGGAGCGCGATGTCGTGACCGCGTCCCGGCAGCT
Organism: Pseudomonadota bacterium; assembly: GCA_046735075.1. Classification (GTDB taxonomy): domain Bacteria; phylum Pseudomonadota; class Alphaproteobacteria; order Rhizobiales; family Methyloligellaceae; genus Methyloceanibacter. Next base: position 3,153 of record JBKPSQ010000102.1, on the reverse strand, counting down.
CGATCGAGCGCATGTCGCCGCTGAGACTGAACAACGCGGCAGAGAAGGTGCCGCGATCATCCTTGCGCGCAGCGGCAAAGCATTCCGCCTCGAAAGTGGCAAGGGCAGGCTTCGGCAGGGCCAGCATGGCGGCGCTACTCGCCAAACTTAGCAACAGCGTGCGGCGATCGAGATCAATCACGGCTAATCTCCGTCCATTGCATTGAAGCCGAAACTTAAGCCAGCGCTCCGCGCGATAATGTCGCCCGCGGTCCCGGCCGCGCTCTTCAACCCGACGCGCAAGGCTTCGAGCTTGGCGCGCGTGCTCTCGTCGGTTACGACCTCGGCAAATGGCTCCTTGATGCCCTTGAGGACCTCGATGGCATGGTCGAGATCGAACAGGATAGAGCTCTCCACCCCGGGTGAGTCGCGGGACACGACCTGCGCGAAGCCGCCTTTGGCGAACAGGACCCGGACGCCTTCGAGGTTGCCGATCATATTGGCGAACGTGAGATTGCTGCGCCAGAAGGCTGCAAGCTTTGGCCGCGCTACGGTGGGCGACGAACCGAGCGGCTTGGCGAGCTTCTGGTCGCGGACGAGCTCGATGCCCGTGGCAAACGCCTTATACAACTCAAGCGTGACTTCCTTAGGCGCGTGATAGACGGGGTCGTCGGTGGCAGGCGTGAGGAATGCCTTCTCGTATGCCGACCCTTCGCGCCAGCCTTCGATCACGTTCTTGGCGATGCGATCCAAATTGGTGGCGACGCTCAGTGCGAAGCTGCAGCGGAAAGCGCCCTCGCCGCCGAGGTCAGGCAGCGGCTTCTGCCCGTCGACAACATTAGCGCCGTGGCTGAGCGCGTCTGAGCCATCGCCGTAAAGCAGGTATTCGAGAGCGGGCAGACCCTGAAGCGCGACGCTCTTGTTGGCGAGCTCGTTTGGCAAGGTCACCGCATCGTCGTGCCGCGCCAGCACGTCTTGGATCTGCTTGAGGCCGAGGCTTTTGGGATCAGGCCAATAGAAAAAGCGTTCGAAACGCTGATCCTGCACGATCGGACCGAAGCGAAAGATCTCGACCTTGCTCCAGGCGTCGACGGTGGCAGCGAAGGCGTCTCTCGCGTCTTTCAGGGTCGCGTCCGACGGATCTGTGCAAAGCGTCCCGATTTTTCCGCTCAGCGCGCCGGTCGCGTCACCGAGTGCGGTATAGCCGGGACGGATCACCTCGGTCAGAGAAGCTCGCGCGATCCCTGCGTGATCCGCTTCAGCCCGCACCGCCGATGTGGCGGCAGACAGCAAGTATGCGAGTAGAACGAGAAAGCCGCTAAACTTGGTGAGCGCCATCCGCATCATAGCGAGTTGACGAAGGCGAGCAGCGCAGCGCGTTCGGCTTTGGAAAGCGCCGCGAATTTGTCGCGCGAGGCCTGCCCTTCGCCGCCATGCCAGAGAATGGCTTCGGTCAGATTGCGCGCGCGGCCATCATGCAGAAACAGCGTGTGACCGCTCACGGTTTGCGTCAGTCCGACGCCCCACAATGGCGGCGTGCGCCATTCCGTGCCACTCGCGACGCCTTCAGGACGATTGTCGGCAAGTCCCTGTCCCATGTCGTGCAGCAGTATATCGGTATAGGGATAGATCAGTTGGTGCGACAAATGCGGCTGATCGAGCACCTCTCCGGTCATGAACTTCGGATTATGGCAGCTCGTGCAGCCGATTTTGTAGAAGACCTCCTTACCCTTGAGCACCTCCGGGTCGCCAGGCTTGCGCCGCGCGGGCACCGCGAGGTTCCGCGAGTAGAAGGCGACCATCTTGAAGAGATCGTCGCCCACTTCGACGTTCTGATAACGCGGCGAGTTGCCGTTCGGCGCATCGAGGCAATCCTTCTCCTTCTCAGTGCAGTCGCCCGAGCCGAACGGGATCATGGTGGTGGAGAGCCCGATGTCGCCGGCAAACGCCTCGGCTGCTTGCTGAGTAATGGTCGGCACGCCGGCCTTCCAGCCGAAGCGGCCAAGCATCACCTTGTCTTGCTCGCGGGACCAGACCTGGTTCGGCTTGCCTGAGATGCCGTCCTTGTTTGCGTCGACTGGATCGGCCCTCGCCAGGATCTGCTGCTCGGGAACGGCTTCAAGCAGCCCAAGCCCGATCATGGGAGGTGCGACGCGTGGGCTGATCATGAGATCGGAACTTGCTGGGCCATAAGCCAGATCGGTGAGGGAGTAATGCGGCTCGCGTAGGCTTACGGTTTCACCACCGGCGAGCTTCACCTTCTTCTCTTTGTAGTCGATCTTGAGCTGGCCTTCGGGCCTGAAGCCTTGGATCGAAAAATTCTGGAGCTGGCCGCCATAGGTCGGATCGCCGATCGAATTGACGCTATGGGCTTCGAGTCTGCCTTTCTCCTCATCGGTCGCCGCGGGGACCGACAGCCGCACCAGCATCGAGCCAGAGTCGTCAGGCACATCTGCCGACAGTGGTGGATGGCCGCGTCCATCCTTCAGATGGCAATTCTGGCAGGCGCGCGAATTGAAGAGAGGCCCTAGTCCGTCCGAGGAGTCCGTCGAGGAGGGCGCCGATACCCAGTTCTTGCGGAAGATGCCGTTACCAACCTTGAAGTCGAGCTCGCGCTTGAAGTCCATATTGCCGGACGACAGCGAGAAGGCGTTGGGCGTGTCGGTCGAGCCGCGCGACGTGGCGCCGCCGCCTGGCTTGTCCTCGCCCTCCTCGAGCTTGGTGAAGTCGGTGGTTGGCGCGAGCAGGCTCGATGGGGCTTCGGCAGTGTCAGCCCCATAGGTCTGAACAATGCCAACGCAAAGCGGCAGGGCCGCTCCGAGAGCAATCGCGCCGGCGAGCAGCGCATGGCGCGCGCTCTCCTGCGATAGCTCCCTACTCGACTCTGCTGCGCGTTTCCGAAGCTCTGGGCGGGGTAAGTGCACTAATCCTTCGTCAGAAGCTGATGCTGGTGCGCGCCCCCAAGACTGTCGCATCATCCTGGCCGGCCACGTTCCCTCCCGGCTGGAAGATGTATTGGAAATCCGGCTGCACCGTCCAGCCGGCCTTGATCTGGTAGGTATAGCAAACCTCGATCAGGGACTCGTAATTTCGGGCCACCGATAGGCCTGAATCGACGTCGAAGGCATGCACCTGATCGGAGATGCCGGTATAGGCAAACCCGATAGCGAGGCC
>JBKPSQ010000101.1:0-10998 GCA_046735075.1 Pseudomonadota bacterium | reverse complement strand
GCCGTCGATCCGGCCCATCCGTTTCCGTTCATCCCTAATTTCGGCTTCACCCTTGGGCTTGAGCTTGTGCGCGAAGGTTCGCTTCGCGCTATGCACGCTCTCATGCCGATCCCGCCCCAGCTCGCCCGCTTCATCCGCCTGCCGAGCAAGGGCGAGCCTAAGGAGCCGATCCGCTTCATCAGGCTCGAGACGGTGGTGGGAATCTTCGTGTCGCGCCTCTTCCCCGGCTATCGGGTGAGAAGCCAGGGCTCGTTCCGGGTACTGCGTGACAGTGACATCGAGGTGCAGGAAGAGGCCGAGGATCTGGTGCGGCTGTTCGAATCGGCTTTGAAGCGCCGGCGACGGGGCTCGGTCATCCGGCTCGAGATCGAAGCGTCGATGCCATCCAGGCTCCAGCGCTTCGTCATGCAGGAGTTGAAGGTCTCGGAGAGCGAGAGCTTCGTGCAAAAGGGCCTCATCGGCCTTGCCGACACCAATCAATTGATTGTCGCCGATCGGCCCGATCTCAAGTTTCAGCCTTTCGTCAGCCGTTTCCCGGAGCGCATCAGAGAGCATCACGGCGATTGCTTTGCCGCCATCCGCAAGAAGGACATCGTGGTGCACCACCCCTACGAGTCCTTCGACGTCGTGCTCCAGTTCCTGAAACAGGCGACCGCCGACCCGGATGTGGTGGCGATCAAATGGACGCTCTATCGCACGTCAAAGAGCTCGCCGATCATCGAAGCGCTGAAGGATGCGGCGGAAGCCGGCAAGTCAGTCACCGCCGTGGTCGAGCTGAAAGCCCGTTTCGATGAGGAGGCTAACATCAAATGGGCGCGCGACCTCGAAAGCGCGGGTGTCCAGGTTGTCTACGGCTTTATCGAGCTCAAGACGCACGCGAAACTCAGCCTGATCGTGCGGCGTGAGATGGGCGAGCTCATCACCTACTGCCACGTCGGCACCGGCAACTACCACCCGGTCACCGCCAAGATCTATACCGATCTATCGTTCTTTACCGCCGACCGCACCATCGGCCAGGATGTCTCGCGAATTTTCAACTATGTGACCGGCTATGCCGAACCGGCCGAGCTTGAGCTCATGGCGGTGTCGCCGGGAGGCATCCGGGCGCGCATCCTCGACCACATCCGCGAGGAGATGTATCACGCCAAGGCCGGTCGCCCTGCCGCCATCTGGATGAAGATGAACTCGCTGGTCGATGCCGAGATCATCGACGCGCTCTACGAGGCGAGCCAAGCAGGCGTCGAGATCGATCTCGTGGTGCGTGGCATTTGCTGCCTCAGACCCGGCGTTCCCGATCTCTCCGAGAACATTCACGTCAAGAGCATCGTCGGGCGCTTCCTCGAGCACTCACGCATCTATTGTTTCGGCGCCGGTCACGGTCTTCCGAATCGGAAGGCCGTGGTCTATATCAGCTCGGCAGACATGATGCCGCGCAACCTCGACCGCCGCGTCGAGGCCATGGTGCCGATCCTGAACCCAACGGTGCACGAGCAGATCCTCGACCAGATCATGGTAGCCAATCTCAAGGACAACCTGCAGAGCTGGCGTGTGCGGCCCGATGGCAGCTCTGAGCGACTTCACCCTGGTAAAGACCAGGAACCGTTCAGCGCGCAGGACTATTTCATGACCAATCCAAGCCTGTCCGGGCGCGGCACGTCTCTCACCGAGAACATGCCGCCTCGCTTCACGCGCTTGGTCGAGACGATCTGAGGCACGTCAGGCGAGAGGTCATGCTTCCAAGCAACGATCTGAGCCCGGTCGCGGTGGTCGACATCGGCTCAAACTCGGTGCGCCTTATCGTCTATGAAGGCGCAGGCCGCGCACCGGCGCCTCTATTCAACGAGAAAGTGTTGTGCGGGCTTGGCCGCACGCTTGCCACCACCGGCAGGTTGGCCTCCGATGCCATCGTTCGCGCGCTGAGGGCGCTCAGACGCTTTCGTGCCCTCATCAACCAGCTGGGCGTGACGCATGTCGAGGTGATCGCCACGGCGGCGGCGCGCGAGGCCATCAACGGCGCGGAATTCATCGCCCAGGCCGAGAGAGTGCTCGGCTGGCCGATCACGGTCCTCTCCGGCACGCAGGAAGCCGAGCTTGCTGCGCTCGGCACCGTGTCGGGCATCCACGCGGCCGACGGCTTCGCCGGCGACCTCGGCGGGGGCAGCCTTGAGCTGATCGATGTGAGAGGGGGGCGGCTGTCCGATGCCGCGACCCTGCCGCTCGGCGGCTTGCGCCTGATCGATGCGTCGGGTGGCAGCCTCAAGAAGGCGCGCGACATCGTCGATGCAGAGCTGTCCAAGGTCGACTGGCTCGAAAAGGGCAGGGGCCGTGACTTTTACGCCATTGGCGGAACATGGCGGGCGCTGGCGCGGCTGCACATGACGCAAACCAACTATCCTCTGAGCGTCATGCACAACTACCGAATCCCTGCCGATGATGCCCTCAGGTTCTCCGCCGTGCTCGATCATCAGTCGCAAAGCTCGCTCGCCGGAATCCGCGATATCTCAAGCGCCCGCCGCGAGACCATTCCCTATGGCGCTCTCGTGCTCGAACGGCTCATCAGACAGATGAAACCACGCGCGGTCGTGGTGTCGGTGTTCGGCATTCGCGAAGGATTGCTCTACAGCCTGTTGAGCCCGGAGGAGAAGCGCAAGGACGTGCTGATCGCGGCCTGCGACGACATTGCCCGCCGCTGGTCGCGCTCGATCGATAGCGCCTACGAGCTTTGCTTCTGGACAGACGCGTTGTTCCGGGCGCCAGGACCCTTGGAGACACCCGAGCAGCGACGACTCCGCCATGCTGCCTGCCTGCTGTCGGACATCGGCTGGCGCGCGCATCCCGACTATCGCGGCATTCAGAGCCTGAACCTCATCGCGCATGGCACGCTTGTGGGCGTCGATCATCCCGGCCGCGCCTTCCTCGCGCTCACCGTCTATTATCGCAACGAGGGTCTGGTCAAAGACGAGCTCAGCCAAAAACTGGTCGACCTCGTCGACAAAGACATGTTGAAACGGGCGCGTATCCTCGGCGCCGCCTTCCGCGCCGCGCACATGGTTTCTGCCGCCATGCCTGGCGTCCTGACCAACACGCCCATCACCTATGAAGGCAACCGGCTGGTGTGGACGCTGCCCGAGCCCTATTCCAATCTCGAGGGGGAGCGCGTCGAGCGGAGATTCAAGGATCTCGCCAATCTGCTCGACCGCGAGGCCGAAATCCGCGTGGGCTCAGCCTTCCAGCTTGCCGCGAGCTAGCCTCGCCTTGCTGGACCAAGCTTCGCTTCCCAAATCACCGGCAAAATTGTCCGTTCACGCGAGAGCGGGAATCCAGTAACCACTGAGCGTTTATTTCGCTCCAACCTTCGATCTTGGTGATGGCAGACGATCCCTATTCCGTTCTTGGCGTGGCAAAGACCGCAAGCGCCGAAGACATTACCAAGGCCTATCGCAAGCTCGCCAAGAAGCTGCACCCCGACCTCAATCCCGGCGACAAGGGGGCCGAGGAGAAGTTCAAAAAAGTCACCGCCGCCTACGACATCCTTGGCGATGCCGAGAGGCGCGGCCGCTACGACCGCGGCGAGATTGACGCCTCCGGTCAGGAGACGCCGCAGCAGCGCTATTATCGCGAATATGCCGGAGGCCAGGACGGCGCGCGTTATCGCTCGACGGCAGGCTTCGAGGACATCGGCGCCTTCAGCGACCTCTTTGGCGATCTGTTCGGCGAGCGGGGCGGCATGCGTGGTGCCGGCCGTGGGGGCGGCCGTTTCTCGATGCGCGGCGCCGACGCCCAATATCGGCTCGAAGTCGATTTTCTCGATGCGGTGAACGGCACCAAGACCCGCATCACGCTGCCAGACGGCGGCACGCTCGATGTCACCATCCCTCCGGGTGTTTCCGACGGACAGGTGCTGCGGTTGAGGGGCAAGGGCAATCCTGGGATGGGCGAAGGCGAGCCCGGCGATGCGCTGATCGAAGTTGGCGTCAGGCCACATCCCGTGTTCAAGCGTGAAGGGGATGACATCATCGTCGAGGTGCCGATCGCCTTTGATGAGGCAGTGCTCGGCGGCAAGATCGAGGTGCCGACCATTGGCGGCCGCGTGTTCGCCACCGTGCCGCCAGGATCGAACACGGGACAGACGTTGAGGCTGAAAGGTCGCGGCATCAAGACGAAGTCCGGCGCGGGCGATCAATTAGTTAAACTCAGCATCGTGCTGCCGGAGCGGATCGACGACGACCTCAAGGGTTTTGCCGAGACCTGGCGCGAGGCTCACCGCTATGATCCCCGGCGCAAGCTCAAGGAGCAGGCCTGATGCTGAGCGAGCGGGACCTGGTCGCGAGAGTGCAACACCTGACGGTCACGCGCTTCCGCGTGTGGGTGAAGCAGGGCTTGATCAAGCCGGGCGACCAGACCGCGCAAACCTTTTCCGAGGCCGACCTCGCGCGGGCCGCGCTCATCTGCAATCTCGAGGATCAGCTCGGCTTTTCCGAGGACGATGTGCCCGTGCTGCTCAATCTCATCGACCAGATCCACGGGCTCCGCTCTGAGCTGATGTGTCTACTTGGCGCGCTCGAAGATTTGCCGCCTGACGTCCGCACCACGGTCAAGATGCGGATCGAGACCTATAGGACCGGGGGCCGTCAGTAATGAAATGGGCGGCAGGCCTCCTTCTCTTTCTGATCGGGGTCGCGGTGCTCACGTTTCTCAGCATTCGCTACGGACCCGGACGTCTTCCCGGCGACATCGTAGTCGATCGCGGCAGTTTTTATTTCTACGCGCCGTTCACCACCGCCATCATCGTGAGCCTGCTGCTAAGCATTGCGCTTTGGCTGTTCCGCCGCTAGCTGCTGCGGCGGCAACACGGTGACCTCGCCGTCCTTGATGGCGAGCGCAAGCTCGCCGCGCTTCAGGGCAAGGGCGTCTTCGCCGAACAGCTTTCGCCGCCAGCCGCGCAGCGCCGCCACGTCGTCATCGTCGGACCGGGCGATCTGCTCGAGCTCGTCGCTCGTGGCGATGAGCTTTGGCGCCACGCCATGGCTGCCGGCCCTCGCTTTGAGCAGCACGCGCAAGAGATCGACCACGGCTTGCGCCTCCGGCGGCATCGGCTCGCCGCGCTCGATGGGCGGTATGGTGTTGGGATCCCGCTCCAGCCCGCGTGACACCGCCTCGAGAACGGCGCGGCCGCGCATGGACCGGGCAAAGCCGTTGTGCAGCGTGCGCAATGAGCCGAGATCCTCGGTCGTGCGCGGTGCCTGGCTCGCAATATCGTAGAGCGCCTCGTCCTTCAGGATGCGCGCGCGCGGCACGTCCTGGCTCTGCGCCTCACGCTCGCGCCAGGCGGCAAGCTCCATGAGCACGGCCAGAGCCTTGGGCGTCTTGATGCGCATCTTGAGCCGCTTCCAAGCCTGCTCGGGATGTAACTCATAGGTGGCGGGGTCGGTCAGCACCGCCATCTCCTCGTTGAGCCAGCTTGCCCGGTCAGACTTGTCGAGCTGGGCTCTCAGCTTCGGATAGAGATCACGGAGGTGGAGCACATCGCCGAGCGCGTAGGTGAGCTGCCGCTCCGACAGCGGCCGGCGGCTCCAATCGGTGAACCGCGAGGTCTTGTCCAGATTGCGGTTGAGCAGCCGCTTCACCAGCATCGAGTAGCCCACGGCCTCGCCGAACCCGCACACCATGGCTGCGACCTGGGTGTCGAAGATCGGGTGCGGGATCACGCCCGCCAAATGATGCACGATTTCAATGTCTTGCCGCGCCGAATGAAAGACCTTTAGCGCCTGTTCATTGACCATCAGCTCGAATAGGGGGGTGAGATCGAGCCCCGGGGCAAGGCCGTCGATCAGCACTTCAGTGCCATTTGCCGCCAGCTGGACAAGGCAGAGTCTCGGCCAGAAGGTCTGCTCGCGCATGAACTCGGTGTCGACCGCAACGAAGGGCGCTTGGCCGAGCTTGGCGCAAGCTTCCGCGAGTTCGTCGTTGCGGGAGATAAGCTTCATGGGGGGCGGGTATAGCCTAAGCCCGCGCGCGAGGCCAAGGGCGGCAAAGCGTAGACAGCGTCCGTTTTGGCTTCAGTTGTCTAGCTGCGATGCCAATCGTGAGCAGCGTCAACGTGATAGGCGTCGATCTCAGGCGCACGCCGGGTAAGCGGCATGTGTGGATCGCACTCTTGTACGCGAGACAACAAGGTCAGACCGTCTACCGCAGTGTCGTTGCAGCCATGAAGCCGTTGATCGACGCTTTCGCCTGCTCGAAGCTCACCATGGCGTGACCCGCAGCCAGACCGTGCACGAGCGACGAGACGATGGAACAAAGCGTTATGACCGCGGCGAAAGCCCAAGCGGCGAGGGGCAGTCGCGTCTTGACCGGGGGGAGGTCAGGAACCATTGGCATCTTATTCTCCCTCGTTAGTGCCTGGCGCTGAAACGCCGACGGACTCGGTTCGTTCCCCCGCGCATTTATTTCGGTTCTACCTTCTCGCCGCCGGGAAGTTGCGGCGGGGGAGCGATCTCGTCGCGAGGTCCGGCATTAGGGTTGGGGACTTCAGTGTGAATGCCCTCGTCGCCAGTCGGCGGCGGCTTAATCACTCCGTCCTCCTGTGCCATAGGTGGCTGCCCGTTGTCCTCGGCGCCCGGAGCATCTTTGCCTTGGGGCGACGTCTGCTGGTGTTGCGTGTCAGTGTCGCCAGCTGCGGCACGGGCTTGATTGGGAGCGAAGCCGAATAACAATGCGGCTAGCCCCGCGGCAGCGGTCAGTCCCCGGCTATGAAATTTGGACATGACGTTTCTCCCAACTGTTTGGGCCTAGTGGGAAACCGATGTGGCGGGCCATCGTTCCAGGAGGTGTGACGTCATGCGCCCCGCCTTGACAGGGACGCCATCCCATGCGCTGTTCCCGCGCGCTTCCGAAACCGTTGCCTCGCCTTGAGCCCGAGGCCATCCCCACGCTATGCACGAATATCGCACCCACACCTGCGGCGAGCTTCGTAAAGAGGACGTAGGCAAGACCGTCCGCGTGTCAGGCTGGGTGCATCGGATTCGCGATCACGGAGGTCTCCTGTTCATCGACCTGCGCGATCATTACGGCATCACCCAGGCCGTCGCCGACCCGAAGTCGCCTGCCTTCGCGCGTGCCGAGGCGCTCAAGCCCGAATGGGTGGTGCGCATCGACGGCGAGGTGGTGGCCCGCTCTGACGAGACCATCAATCCCAACCTGCCGACCGGCGAGGTCGAGGTCAGGATCAAGGGCTCGGACGTCCTGTCGGAAGCCAAAGAGCTACCCCTGCCAGTGTTCGGCGAGCCGGACTATCCGGAGGAGACTCGGCTCAAATACCGCTTCCTCGATCTCCGGCGCGAGTCCCTGCACAACAACATCATGAAGCGACAGGCGATCATCTGGTCGCTGCGCCACCGTATGCGCGATGCCGGCTTCTTCGAGTTCCAGACGCCGATCCTCACCGCGTCGTCGCCGGAAGGCGCGCGCGACTATCTCGTGCCGTCGCGCATCCATCCTGGGAAGTTCTATGCGTTGCCGCAGGCTCCGCAGCAGTTCAAGCAGCTGATCATGATTGCCGGCTTCGATCGTTACTTTCAGATCGCCCCATGCTTCCGCGACGAGGACGCGCGGGCCGACCGCTCTCCCGGCGAATTCTACCAGCTAGATCTTGAGATGAGCTTCGTGACCCAGGAGGACGTGTTCGACACCGTCGAGCCGATCCTGCGCGGGCTCTTCGAGGAGTTCGGCGGCGGCAAGCCGGTCACGCAGAAATTCCCGCGCATCCCCTTCGCCGAAGCGATGCGCAAATACGGCACCGACAAGCCTGATCTGCGCAATCCGATCGAGATGCAGGATGTCACCGAGCATTTCCGCGGCTCGGGCTTCAAAGTGTTCGCCGGGATGCTCGACATGGACGTCAATGCGCGGATCTGGGCGATCCCCGCCAAGGGCGGAGGCTCACGTGCGTTCTGCGACCGCATGAATGCCTGGGCGCAAGGTGAAGGGCAGCCTGGGCTCGGCTACATTTTCTTTCGCGAAGGCGAGGGCGCGGGGCCGGTCGCCAAGAATATCGGGACCGAGCGGACCGAAGCGATCCGTAAGCAACTTGGGCTCGGTGATGGCGACGCCGTGTTCTTCGTTGCCGGACTCCCGAAGGAGTTCGCTGCTTTCGCCGGGCAGGCGCGCGTGAAGATCGGAAACGAGCTTGGCTTGACCAAGACCGACCGCTTCGAGTTCTGCTGGATTGTCGATTTCCCCATGTATGAATGGAACGAGGAGGAGGGGCGGATCGACTTCTCGCACAATCCATTCTCCATGCCGCAAGGTGGGCTCGAGGCACTCGAGACCAAGGAGCCGCTCGACATCCTTGCGTATCAATATGATGTCGTGTGCAACGGCGTCGAGCTGTCTTCGGGCGCGATCAGGAACCACCAGCCCGAGATCATGGAGAAAGCTTTCGCTATCGCCGGCTACTCGAAGGAGGAGCTCGAGAGCCGCTTCGGTGGAATGCTGCGCGCGCTGCAATATGGCGCGCCACCCCACGGTGGCATCGCGCCGGGCATCGATCGTATCGTCATGCTGCTCTGCGGTGAGGAGAATCTGCGCCAGGTGGTCATGTTCCCGATGAACCAGCAGGCCGAGGACCTGCTTATGGGAGCGCCCTCCGAGGTGTCACCTAAGCAACTGAAAGAGCTTCATATTCGCGTCGTCCTACCGCCCAAGGCCTAAGGGGTCGAACGGCTGCGCCCGCAAGTCGCGCTCCAACTGTTGCCCTAATGTCGAGTCATTCCTTACCCTTGGCGTAAGCCGCTTACGCCAGGTGGTAAAGCATCATGGGCGGCTGGGAGGGGCAGGGCATGGACCAGTCATATTTGTTGCGCGTAGCCGCGGGAGCCTTCGCCGCGGTGTTGCTTCAGGCGGCATGTTTCTACGCAAAGCCTGCCGCCGCGGCGCCAGCGGCCAAGCTCAACAGCGCGGCCTTCCTCGATGCGTGCGCTGCCGACCAGAACGTCACCGACAGTCCTGGCTTTGCCGACGGCAAGGTGACGCCGAAGGCGTTTTGCGAATGCGTTGCGGGCAAGTTCGAAGAGAACAAGCTCACCCAAAAAGACGTCGACATGCTGACCAAGATGCACAAGGACGAGATCACCGATGCGGACGCCGAGGCCTTTCCGACGCTCGAGGACTTGCTGACCGCCAATGAAGGCTACGAGGACGCCTGCAAGAAGAGCCTAGGCCTTCCCGCCGATGCAGGTGACGACGAGGTGCCGATGGAAGAGGATACGGTGCCTGACGAAGGGTCCCCTGACGAGGGCACGCCTCCGGACGACGTTTCGCCGCCCGAATGATAGGGCAAGCGTGACGGCCGATAACTGACCGGAGGTGAAACCGACGGCGAGGGAGGCCTCTTTCCTGAGGTGGCGGCTGAAAGGGAACGGGCACGATGACACTCGGCGAACACGTTTTCCTTTATTGTGAGCGCGGCACAAGCACTGCGCTCGGCGCGGAGCCGATCAACGCCGTCTCTAACGTCGCCTTCATTCTTGCCGCGCTGATGGGGCTTCAGCTTCTCGAATGGCGCCCGCGCGAGCAACAGACTTCCGACCATTTGCTGCTGATCGGCCTCGTAGCCCTGATCGGCATCGGCAGCTTCGCCTTCCACCTGTTTGCGACACAAGGCACCGAGCTTCTCGATGTCATCCCAATCTCGGTTTTCACGCTCGTCTATCTTGGCTTCGCGCTCAACCGCTTGGTCGGCGTGCCCACTGGCTGGACGGTACTGCTGCTGATTGGCTTCGCCGGCCTCATGGGTATCGCCCCGCAGGTGAAGTGCTGGGATGGCGGCGTTGGCTTCGCAGGCCCTGAGGTGCAAGGAGCGAAGGCTTGCCTTAACGGTGGCGTGGCCTATCTTCCGGCCCTTGGCGCTTTGATCGTGGTCGGGCTCCTGCTTGAGGAGCAGCGCCACCGCGCCGCGCCCTATATATTGTGGGCGGCCGCGATCTTCGCCGTCTCGCTCACGCTTCGCTCGCTTGATCTTGCGCTCTGCGACAAGGTTCTGATCGCGGGCCAGAAGGTCGGCACCCACGCAGCCTGGCACGTGCTGAACGCGCTCGCTCTCTTCTTATTGCTGAGAGCAAGCCTTGAGGCCGAGCCCGCCGCCGGCGTGGCCGTCGAGGAGGAGCCCGGTCCGACGGTCCTTGTCGAGCGGCCCCCCGGTTCAGACGAGCCAGCCGCTCCCGAGAACGAGCCGGTTGCACCGGTAGCCGAAGAGGCGGCAAAAGAGGGCGCGCCCGAGGAGCGCAAGAAGGTCTTCTTCCCGGCCTAAGGGAACTCTACACGTTCCCCTGCCATAGACTGGCCGGATGCGGACGTGGTGGAACTGGTAGACACACAGGACTTAAAATCCTGAGACCCGCAAGGGTCGTGCGAGTTCGACTCTCGCCGTCCGCACCATCCTCGCGCGATTGGTGAACCAACGTGTCAACCAAAATCCGGCAGGGTAGGCGGCCAACTGCGCGGAACCGACCCGGTGCAAGTGCGTTCAGCGAAAGCGGCCGCCTAACCACTCCCCAAGGGCCCCGGCGGCCGCAAGTTCGACACGGCTGGAAGCCCGGTTCCCAAGCCGGGCTTCTTCTTTTTGTTTTGCCGTCTGTACTGACTGGCTGCGGCGTTGGGGGGCCCATCGGAAAACCTAATCGACAACGTGACCGCGCCTACGTAGGCTGAGGCAAATCGGCACCCGCGAACGGTGCGGTAAGCTGGGAGGGATTCATGAACGAGCAGCCTCAACGCCAGACGTTCTTCGGCGGGTGTCCGCATGACTGCCCCGACACCTGCGCCATGATCTACGAGGTCGAGGGCGGGCGGCTCGTCGAGGTGAGGGGCAACAAAGAGCATCCGATGACCCGCGGCGGGCTCTGCGTGAAGCTCAAGGATTATCACGACCATCACTACAATCCCGATCGCGTGCTCTATCCGCTGCGCCGGATCGGACCAAAAGGCTCGCGCCAATTC
>JBKPSQ010000100.1:0-2458 GCA_046735075.1 Pseudomonadota bacterium | reverse complement strand
ATCTTCGGCATTCTGCACGACGGCGGCGACAATGCCGGCCGCCTGACATTTCCGCATGATGTCGTAGCGTCGCCGCGGGCGCGTCCAGTTGCTGATGATCTGATCGAGCTCAGCCTGATTGGTGACCCGCGCCTCGTTGGTGGCGAATTTAGTATCAAGGACAAGACCCGGCTGTTCCATCACAGAGCACAAGGCTTCGAACTGTACCTGGGTCTCGCACGCGATGAAGATCCACCAATCCTGACCATTACGATCCCTGCCCGCGCAACGATACGTATTGTGCGGAGCCAGGGCCGGAAACACCGCGCGATTGCCCGGCGGGAAATCGGGCCGACGGGTGCGTCGCCCGTTAACTTGGTAATCCAGCATGTAGGTGCCGAGCATCGACATCGCCCCCTCGGTGACTGAGTAGTCGATATGGCAACCCTCACCCGTCTTCTTCGCTTGCAGCAGACCCTGGATCAGCGAAAGCCCGCCCATCCAGCCGCCCATGACATCGAGATACGAGAATCCCCAGCCCGCGGGCGGCTTGCCGGGCAAGCCCGAGGCCAGCGACAGACCGGATTGTGCGGCGGCCGTCGGCCCGTAGCTGCGATAGGTCTTCCAATCGCCCGTGTGCCCAAAACCCGACGTACTCATGTAAACGAGTCGAGGATTGATGGCGTGGAGTCGCTCCCAGGTAAGGCCCCAGCTCGGCAACACCTCGGCACTGAAGTTTTCCACCAGCGCATCGCACATGCCGATGAGACGCTCGACGATCTTCAATCCTTCTGGACTTTTGGTGTTGAGACTGATGGCGAGCTTTCCATTGTGCAGCGTATTGAAGTAAGGCGCAGCGTAGAGTTTCGGCCGTTCGGTGGCAGCCGCCGACTCGTCTCGATGCGTGTTGAATTGGGGATCGGAGTAGACCTTCTTCATGCCCAGCGTTTGAGCCACCTTGGGCTCATCGGTCACGATGCTCGGAGCCGCGTTGTAGCGGTGATCGTCCCAGCCTCCGGCACGCTCGACATGGATGACTTCGGCGCCGTAATGCGTGAGCAGGCGCGTCGACCACGGACCTACGGTCTTCCAGGTGAAATCGAGAACGCGCACACCGCTGAGCACACCGGGACGGGCAGTTGACGTAGTGTTCATCGGACGACCCCCGAGGTGCGCAGTGCCATGATTGCATCAGCCGACATGCCAAGATCGTGCGCCAATACGTGCTGGGTGTGTTCGCCAAGATTCGGCGCGCGGCCGCGCGGCTCAATTCGCAAGGCATCACACGCGAACGGACCGCGTGGATACGGGATCGCACGGCCAATCTGCGGATGCTCGATAGAGCGCCAATAGTCGCGCTGCCGGTAATGCGCGACGTCGTAATTCTCTTCGGCGGCGTGAACCAGCCCCCACGAGATGTTGTACGACTGCGCGCGATGGAAGCATTCTTCGCCATCGCTGGCGGCGATCAGACGCGCGATGGCGTCACGTATGACGTTGCCCGTCCGGTATTCCGACATACGAAACGCCTCGTCCTGGTACTTCGGATCGTGCAACTCGCCTGTCACGCCCTTCTCGTCCATCCACTTGATCAGCTTCTCCCACACCGGCCGACCAAAATTCTGCATTACGGCAATCATGTACTTGCCGTCGGCTGTCGGCAGCTGCAACGGAGGCTGCCGCTTCGGATTGGCGTGCATGCCCGTCTGGCGATACATCGTCGAACCGTAATACATCCACTGCGGAACCGCCGCCTCGGTGCCGATGGCGCATGCGTCGTGTATCGACACATCGATGAACTGGCCTTCGCCAGAGCCCATGCGCTCGATCAAGGCGGCTGTGATACCGTGAAGCATGAAGGCACAGCCCATGTGCCAAGCATGGTGGCCTTTGCCACCGATCGGTGTCTCCTTTGGATCGGAGTAGCCCGAACTCGCCATCTGTCCGCCAAGGGCAAGATGGGCGACATCGTTCGCGACATAGTCACGCCAGGGACCGTCCTGGCCGAAGTCGGTGAGCGAGGCGTAGATCAGGTTGCGGTTCGATGCGGCGGCATCATAGCCGAGGCCGAGATTCGCGAGCGTCCCTGGCGGCGTGCTCTCCAGGAAGACGTCCGCTTTCGCCAGCAGTTGCTTCAACAGATCGCGGCCTGCCGGCCGTGCGACGTCGACTGCCGCACTCTGCTTGCCGGTGTTATTCCACCAGTAGTCGATGCAAAGGTCAGGGTCGGGCTTGTCGTCAGCAAACGGGCCGCACCAGCGGCCCGGACTACCCGCGATCGGCTCGACCTGGATGACTCGGGCGCCACCGTCCGACAGCAGTTTACCTGCCCATTGATTACGGCGATCGGCCAGCTCGATCACCGTGAGACCCTCGTAGACGCCCGTCATACTGTTTTCCTTTTGCAAAACCGCACGTCGCGTTGAGGCGCGGCTGAGCCACCCCGGCGCCGGGATCGGCGGAAAAGCGTGCCATAGCC
>JBKPSQ010000099.1:0-19075 GCA_046735075.1 Pseudomonadota bacterium | reverse complement strand
GCGCCGCATGAATGCCCGCTTCCGTGCGAAAGGCGAGAAGCAGCCGCGGCTCGTGCATACGCTGAACGGCTCCGGCGTCGCCGTTGGCCGCGCCCTGATCGCGGTTTTGGAGAATTACCAGGAGGAAGACGGCTCGGTCCGTATCCCCGACGTACTCAAGCCTTATATGGGCGGCCTCGCCAAGATCGCGGCGTCCACATAATGCTTACCCCTCACCCGCCCTCGCTCGCCACAATTGGCTTCGCTCGGGCACCCTCTCGCGCAAGGGGAGAGGGGGGCTGTGACGCTTCAGCGGGCCCCAACCCTCTCCCCCCGCGGGAGAGGGTGGCTTGGACCGTCAGATCCAAGCCGGGTGAGGGGGATGACGTCTCGGCGCGCGACTCCTTTTGAGACAGTCGCCGAGAATCGTCGGATACTGGAAAACCACCTCGGAAATGGGGTGGGCCAGGCTATGCCATCAGCTCCAGACCAGATCGGTCTCATCATGCAGCTCAGGCGGCGCGGCATCCGCGATACGCGGGTGCTACGCGCGATCGAGCGGGTGCCGCGTGAGCTCTTCGTCGACGAGGCCTTCGCCGACCACGCCTATCAGGACATCGCGCTCCCCATTGACTGCGGCCAGACCATCTCCCAGCCTTTCGTGGTCGCTTTCATGACCGAGCATCTCGAGCTCGACGAGCGCCACAAGGTCCTCGAGATCGGCACCGGCTCGGGCTACCAAGCAGCCGTGCTGTCGCATCTCTGCCGCCGAGTCTACACGGTCGAGCGCTGGCGCGAATTGCAGAAGGCGGCGGACCGCAGATTTGCCAAGCTCGGCATCACCAACGTGACCACCATCATTGGCGATGGCTGGATCGGCTGGCCGCCGCAAGCGCCGTTTGATCGCATCATCGTCACAGCGGCCGCGCGCGAGGCGCCGCCGGCGCTGATCGATCAGCTCAAGATTGGCGGCCGCATGATCATCCCGCTCGGCGAGTCCCGCGACGCGCAGCAGCTCGTGCAGATCGACAAGACGGAAGAGGGGCTCGCCGGGACGCCGATCCTTCCCGTCCGTTTCGTACCGCTTGTGCACGGCCGGGCAGGGGTCACGGCGCGCCAGACCAAGGCGCCCAAGGGCACAAAGCCGGAGCATGACTAAGCCCTCATTACGCGACTCTTCTTTGACCGCTCGCAAAACGAGAGTTAGCGGCTTGTTTACCTGTCTCGCGCTTAACTTAGCCCCACGGGTATCTCGTGTGTGCGGGGAGAGGGATGCGACACGCGGCGTTCTGGTTGCGCTTCGGCCGCGGCGCTTGTGGGTGGACGGCTGCCAGCGGGCTCGCGCTTATGCTCGCGGGCTGCAGCGGCAACACCTCGCGCTTCGACTTTCCCGCCTTCAATCTCACCGAGACGGCGTCTACGGACGGCGATCCGAACACGACCTCCTCAATCCCCGTGCCGCCAGAGTCGGTCTATGCTTCGGCTGGCTCGCAAGGCCAGGGGCGCATCTCGCGGGCGACCCTGCCGCCCCCGGCCTATAGCCCGCGTCCTGCGGTCGGCTACTCGCCAGCACCGAGCGGCCGCATCAAGCAGGCCTCATACACCAGGCCGGGCAAGCCTGAGGCTGAGCCGATGGTGAGGCGCAGTACTCTGCCTGCGCCGCAAGGACGGCGCATCGAGGTCGCCAAGGGCGATACGCTGTCGAGCCTCTCCCGCCGCTACGATGTGTCGGTCGAAGAGATCATGAGCGCCAACAATCTTCCCGACGGCCACCTGCATGTCGGACAAGGCCTGATTATCCCCGGTGCGCGCGGGAAGGCCGTCGAGGCAAAGCCGCACGTTGCGCCTTCACCCGTCGCGGAGAAGGAGACCAAGGCTCCGGCGCCAAAGGACGTGCCTGACGTCCATGTGGTGAAGACAACCAGGATACCCGCGCCAGGCACATCTCTCGCCGAAGAGGAATCGCAGCAGGGCACCAAGGGAGACGACAGCAAAACAAAGAAGAAGGACACGACTCCGCCGCCGCCTCCCGTCGCTGCATCGAACGAGACCACGGGCCCGAGCACCCCATCTCCAACCGCGCAGGGCCCGAGCACGCCGCGGGTTGCCACCAATGAGCAGCTTCCCACGCCCGATCCCATGTCCGGCAACAGCTTCCGTTGGCCGGTGAAGGGACGCATCGTCTCGGTGTTTGGCACCAAGCCCGACGGCGGCCACAATGACGGCATCGACCTGGCCGTGCCGCAAGGCACCTCGGTAATGGCGGCGGAGAACGGCGTGGTCGCCTATGCCGGCAACGAGCTCAAGGGTTACGGCAACTTGGTCCTCATTCGCCACGCCAATAACTGGGTCTCGGCCTACGCCCATAACGAGGAGATCCTGGTAAAGCGCGGCGACAAGGTGCGTCGCGGCCAGATCATCGCCAAGGCCGGCACCACCGGCTCCGTGACCCAGCCCCAGGTGCATTTCGAGCTGCGCAAGGGCTCGCGGCCGGTCGACCCCACCAAGTTCATGGGCAACCAGTCGGCCACCGCCGACTAAAGTGGCTTGCCCAATCTGCCGGCGAGATCCTGGATGTATTGCCAGGCGACGCGGCCCGAGCGGCTGCCGCGGGCGAGCGCCCAGGCAAGGGCTTCTTCGCGGAACGTCTCGTCCTTGACGCCAAGCCCGTAGTGCCGGGCATAAGACCGCACCATGTCGAGATAGTCGTCCTGGCTGCAATTGTGGAAGCCGATCCACAAGCCGAAGCGGTCTGAGAGCGAGAGCTTCTCCTCGACGGCTTCACCCGGATTGATGGCGGTCGAACGCTCGTTGTCGACCATCTCGCGCGGCATCAGATGGCGCCGGTTCGACGTCGCATAGAACAGTACGTTCGGCGGGCGTCCTTCGATGCCGCCTTCAAGTACCGCTTTCAGCGACTTGTAGGACGTGTCCACCGCCTCGAAGGAGAGGTCGTCGCAGAACAGAATGAAGCGATGCTCGCCAGCTTCACGCAAATGACTCAAGAGATGCGGCAGTGACGCGATGTCCTCGCGATGGATCTCGACGAGCTTGAGGCCCTTGACTTCGCCATGGACCGCCTTGACCAGAGAGCTCTTACCCATGCCGCGCGCGCCCCAGAGCAGCGCATTGTTGGCCGGGAGCCCATGCGCGAAGCGCTCAGTGTTGGCAAGTAGCGTATCGCGCATGCGGTCGATGCCCTTGAGTAGCGAGAGAGGCACGCGGTTCACGTCAGCAACCGGCAGAAAGCCTTGTATCTCGGCCTGCCAGACGAAGGCGTCGCTCGCGGCGAAGTCGGGCGCGTCGGCGTCTTGCGGGCCAAGCCGCTCGATCGCCCGGGCAATCCGCTCGATCAGCCCGGAGATAGGTTCCTGAAAGTTCATGTCCACGCCCGTTGCAAAGGCGAATGAGGTGGCTATAGTCGCGCCACCTTCGCGAGATAAGCGCCCAGTCGGAAGACGAAATAGGGCCCTGATCGGTCGAGGGCGGCCATCCTTAAGCCAAGCAAAGGACACGAGCAATGACCGGTTTCGCCTACGCTCAAGCCGCTCCCGGCGCCTTCGACTACCTGAATAGCCTGATCGTTCCGACCATGCTAATCATCGGGATCATGTATTTCCTGATGATCCGGCCGCAGCAGAAGCGGCTCAAGGAACATCGGGCAATGATCGAAGCCATCCGCCGCGGTGATACGGTCGTGACCTCGGGTGGCATCATCGGCAAGGTAACCAAGGTCGATGACCAGGAGCTCCAGGTCGAGATCGCCGAAGGGGTGAAGATCAAGGTCGTGCGGTCCACTGTCTCCGAAGTCCGCGGCAAGGGAGAGGGTGCTCCATCGGCAAAAGCCAAGGCTGCCGAATGACGCCTCTGCCACGTCGCAATTATTAGTCTGTTTTTGGAGTCCCAAGAGCCTCGATGCTACATTTTCAAACGTGGAAGCTGGTCTTGGTGATCGGCATTGTTATTGCCGGCATCCTCTACGCGCTTCCCAATGTATTTCCGCGTACGGCGATGGAGCAGGTGCCGAGCTGGCTCCCGCATAAGCAAGTCAATCTCGGTCTCGACCTGCAGGGTGGCGCGCATCTCCTCTATCAGCTCGACGAGAAGGAGATGACCGAAGATTGGCTCGCCACCATTCGCGGCGATGTGCGCGAGACACTGCGCCGAGCACGCATCGGCTATACCGACCTTTCCCAGGACATCGCCACAAGGACGGTGTCGGTGAAGATCCGCGAGCCCGCCGATATCGATAGAGCCTTTCAGGATCTGCGGAAGCTTGCCGCCCCGGTCGGCGGCAATGTGTTCTCCGGATTCTCCGGCTATGATCTCGAGGTCAGCACCAAAGACAACAGCGTTGTGCTGACGGTCACCGATGCCGGTCTCACACATCGCATGGGCTCAGCGATCCAAGCCTCGATCGAAACCATCAGACGCCGCGTCGACGCCTTTGGCACCACGGAGCCGAGCATCCAGCGCGAGGGGCGCAGCCGCGTTCTCGTGCAGGTGCCTGGCATTTCCGACGTCGAGCGCTTGAAGACCCTGATCGGCGAGACCGGCAAGCTCGAGTTCAAGCTGGTCGATCCTTCTGCTAACGCGGAACAAATCGCCCAGTCGAAGGTCGTGCCACCGGGGGATGAACTCATGTACGGCAATCCGCCTAGCGGTGCGCCTCAGGGAACTCCGCAGATTCCTTATGTTCTCAAGAACCAGGTGCTGGTGACGGGGCAGAATTTGGTGGACGCTCAGCCAAGCTTCGATCAGCGCACCGGCGAGCCTGTGGTGACCTTTCGCTTCGACGCCGCGGGTGCCAGCCGCTTCGGCAAGGTGACCTCGGAGAATGTCGGACTTCCGTTTGCCATCATCCTGGATAACAAGGTGATCTCGGCGCCCGTCATTCGCGAGCCGATCTTGGGCGGTACCGGACAGATCAGCGGCCATTTCACAGTCCAGGAAGCAAATGATCTCGCCGTGCTGCTTCGGTCGGGTGCGCTGCCCGCTAAGCTCACGGTCATCGAGGAGCGGACGGTCGGCGCAAGCCTTGGCGCAGACTCCATCGAGTCGGGCAAGAAGGCTGCACTGATGGGCTTGGCTCTGGTCATGCTCTTCATGCTGGCGGGCTACGGCTTGTTCGGCCTTTTCGCCAATATCGCGTTGCTCATCAACATCGCTCTAATCTTCGCCGTGTTGTCTCTCATGGGGGCAACGCTCACGCTTCCCGGCATCGCCGGTATCGTGCTCACGATCGGTATCGCGGTCGATGCCAACGTGCTCATCAACGAGCGAATACGCGAGGAGATACGCGCCGGGAAATCACCCTTTGCCGCAGTCGACGCCGGCTATTCGCGGGCGCTCATCACCATCATCGACTCCAACGTGACGACACTGATCGCGGTGTTGGTGCTGTTCTGGCTCGGCTCAGGGCCCGTGCGCGGCTTTGCCGTCACCCTGACCGTCGGCGTCCTCGCTTCGATGTTCACCGCGGTGACCGTGACTCGTCTCATGGTCGCTTACTGGCTGCGTTGGACGCGGCCACAACTGATACCGATTTAGGGAACCGCTGGCGATGTTCAGAGGCTTTCATTTCATTCCGCCCGACACCAACATCGATTTCGTCGGGATGCGGACGATCACCTGGATCATCTCCGCCCTTTTGACTGTGGTCCCGCTGATTCTCATCGCCACGATCGGGCTCAACATGGGCATCGATTTCCAAGGCGGCACCCTGATCGAGATTCAGACTAAGGAAAGCCCGGCGAGCCTGTCAGACATTCGCAGCAAGGTGAGCGGACTTGGCCTGGGCGAGGTCCAGATTCAGGAATTCGGCGCGCCGAATTCGGTGCTCATTCGCATCGCCTCGCAGCCGACCGAGCAAGAGCAGCAGGCCTCGATTGGCAAGGTGAAGCAGGCGCTCGGCGATACCGTCGACTATCGCCGCGTCGAGATCGTCGGCCCCACCATCTCCGGCGAGCTGATCGCGAGCGGCACAATCGCCGTGGTCGTGGCCATGGTCGGAATTCTTATCTATGTATGGTTCCGTTTCGAATGGCAGTTCGCCGTTGCCGCAATAGCCTCGCTGATCCACGACGTTACCGGGACCATTGGCCTCTATTCCCTGTTCCAGCTCGAGTTCAACGTTTCGAGCATCGCCGCGCTGCTCACCATCATCGGCTATTCGCTCAACGACAAGGTCGTGATCTTCGACCGAGTGCGGGAGAACCTGCGCAAATACAAGCGCATGCCCCTCGTGCAGCTCCTCGACGTCTCGATCAACGAGACGCTGTCGCGCGCGGTGCTGACCCATGTCACTACCTTCCTCGCCATGCTGCCCTTCCTGTTCTTCGGCGGCGAGACCATCTTCGGCTTCGCGCTCGCCATGTGCTGGGGCATCGTGATCGGAGCTTACTCGTCGATCTTCGTGGCCTCGCCGCTGCAATTGATCCTTGGGGTGAGACGCGAAGCATGGAGTGCGGCGCCGGCGCCCGCCAAGAAAAGGGGACCCGCCGCGGCGCGCATTTGATGACGGCGGCCCAAACGAGCTGACCCTTGCATGAGGCGGAGCGACGCGACACGGTAAGACGCATCGCCCGCGAGGGCGATCCCGACCGGGCGCTTGCGAACCTGTTCGCTCCCCGGGACGCGCGCGACGATCTCTTCGCCCTTTACGCCTTCAATGTGGAGCTTGCCCGCATCGCCGAGCAGGTGAGCGAGCCTGATCTCGGGGCCATTCGCCTGCAGTGGTGGCGCGAGGCAATCGAGCGCGCCGGGAAGGGCGAGACGGTAGGTCATCCCGTTGCTGACGCCTTCGGCGGCGCTATAGAACGTCGCGCCCTCCCACGCGAACACATTGCCGACCTCATCGATGCCCGTGAATTCGACGTTCGGATCAAGATCGTGCCGGATTGGCCCGCGCTCCAGTCCTATCTTCGCGACACCGCCGGCACCGTGTTCTTGCTGGCGATGCAAATCCTCGGCGAGCGACACGGCGCTCTTGACTCTGCAACGTCGGCCGCAACCATTGCCTACGGGCTCACCGGATTGATGCGCGCGTTGCCGGTGCATGCGGTGCAAGGCAGGGTCTATCTTCCCGCAGACGCGCTCAGGCGCCATGGAACATCGCCGGAGCGCGTGCTCGCACGCAAGGCGGACGAAGGTTTGTTCGACCTCCTCGCTGAGTTGCGTGGAAAGGCGCGTGAAGCTCTGGGCGACGCCAAACGCGAAATCGCACAACTCGGCAAGCGAAGCCAGAGGGCTTTCCTGCCGCTACGTCTAGTTGACCCCTACCTCGCGGCGTTGGAAAAGAGGACACGGGATCCGTTCCGGGAGATTGCCGACATCAACCCGCTTTATCGCCTTTGGCGACTTGCGGCCGGCAGCCTTCGCGCGAAGCAGGGAGGCTCGTGATGGCCGAAGCGTCTCGCAAATCGTGGTGGCGAAGCCGGCTGCCCGATGTCAGTGCCGCCGTCTCGCGCTTTCCGCTAGCTGTGACCATCGCCGTACTGTTCACGGTCTACAAGCTCACGCATGACAATATCGGCGACGCCGAGTCCAGGGTTCTTGGCGCTTTCGCGGGCTCATTCCTTTGGGTCGTGGCGGTCGACTTCTATGTCGAGAGCCAGAGGCGGTCCTTCCCGGTGCGCGTCGCGCTGTGGGTCATAGGAATCCTGGTCATTGCGGTGCTGTTCCGCTTCGGCTGGGACATCTGGCTGAGCCCGCCGCTTCTACTCGGCGGCCTGCTCATTCTCGTCGGGCTCGCTGGCCATCTCGGCCGCGGCGAGTCCAATTCCACCTTCTGGTTGTTCAATCACCGGCTCTGGCTCGGCGCGTTGCTTGCTGTCGTGGCGGCCGGACTGTTCGGGGCCGGGCTTTCCATCATCCACGAAACGCTCAATCTACTGTTCAGTCTCGACCTCCCATCGAAGTGGCACGAGAATATCTGGACGGTTAGCCTCGGCCTGATCGCACCGGTGAGCTTTCTCGCCTTTGCGCCACGGACCTTTACTGATCCCATTACCGCAGGCGAGGAAAGCGAATTCACCATGCGCGCCATCGCCGCGTTGGTGAAGTTCGTCCTGGTCCCGCTGCTCCTCGTCTACACCGCCATTCTCTACGCCTATGCCATCAAGATCGTGCTGGCGTGGGAGCTGCCAAAGGGAACGCTTGGCGGCATGGTGGTGGGATATTTGCTGGTCGGTGCGGCGACGCTGCTCGTTGGCTATCCGAGCCGCGAGAAAGGCGGGCTCCTTGTGCGCCTATTCTGGCGCTATTGGGTCTGGCTCGCGGCGCTACCGGTGGTGCTGCTGTTCATTGCCGTGGGGCGGCGCATTTCCGACTATGGCCTTACCGAGGGCCGTTACTGGATGGTGCTGATCGGTATATGGGCGCTGATCCTTGCCGCGATCCGCATCATCAGAGGAGGTGATTTCGACTTACGGCTCGTGCCGGGCGTTCTTGCACTGCTTTTGCTTGCGGCATCGTTCGGCCCTGGCGGTGCGATTGGCTTCTCGGTCATGAGCCAAAAATCGGAGCTTGCCTCGATCTTGAGCGAGAAGGGCATGCTGGTCGGCGGCAAGTTCGTCAGAAAGGCGCAAGAGAGCGACTCTGAAAGTCCGCTCGGCACCGACGCGGCGCGCGTGCGCGGCATCGAGTGGTATCTCAACACCCACCGCTCGCTTGGCCTAATCGCCCCGTGGTTCGAGGGGCAACCCGACAATCCCTTCGCTTCGGACAAGAAGCCGGAGGAGACGGCACGCGAGGTACTCGTGGCGCTCGGCCTTCGTCCCGATCTCGGAAATGTGGGAGGTGTCGTTTATTTCACACATCACTCCGACACGCCTTTGTCGATCTCGCTCGCGGCCGGAGGAACCGTCGTAGGGCCGATCACATTCGAAGGCCGCGGCCCGGTCCCCGTTGCAATTCCGCCGCAGACAATCTCGGTCGAAAGCCTCGGCACAATCAGGATCGAGCTCGATGACAAGCTTCTCACCGCGAGTCTCGACAGTGGGGCGTCAGTGAAATTCGACATGGCCGACGCAATGAAGGAGATCTATCGCCGCGGCTGGCCGAAGGTCGAGGACCACCGGCCGATTGAGCTGAAAGGCACGCCCAGCGGTCTCGAAGGCACCGCCGTCATCGATAATATGAACGGCACCTACAGGGAGCCGGACTTCGATGTCTCCTTGCTGCGGTTCTGGCTTGTCCTGAGGAAGCCCGGCTGAGCGCATCTATTTCGCGGCGACCGAGGCGGATGGCGCGAGCCAGCGATCGAGATCGGTAAGCGCCCGGCGGGCGAGCGCGCGCTTCCGGTCGAGGCCCTTGGACCCACGGCCGGAACGCGACGTTGGCGCGGCGATCGGCGGGAACAGCCCGAAATTGACATTCATCGGCTGGAAGCTCCCCGCACCTTCGCTATCAGCGCTGAGATGGCCGCCAGTGATGTGATTGAGCAGAGCGCCGAGCGCCGTGGTCCGAGGCGGAGGCACATGCTCGTGCCCAAGCCGTTCCGCCGCCGTGAACCTCCCGGCTAGGAGGCCGATCGCCGCCGACTCCACGTAACCCTCGACACCAGTGATCTGCCCGGCGAATCTCAACCGTGGATCCGCCTTGAGGCGGAGAGTGCCGTCCAAAAGCTTCGGGCTATTCACAAAGGTATTGCGATGGAGGCCGCCGAGCCGCGCGAACTCGGCCTGCTCAAGCCCGGGGATCATGCGGAACACATGCACCTGCTCGCCATGCTTGAGCTTGGTCTGGAAGCCGACCATGTTCCACAAATTGCCTAGCGCATTGTCTTGCCGGAGTTGCACCACGGCATACGGTCTGACACCCGACTTATGCGGGTTCGAGAGGCCGACTGGTTTCATCGGCCCGTAGCGCAGCGTGTCTGGGCCGCGCTCGGCCATGACCTCGATGGGCAGGCAACCCTCGAAATAGGGGGTTGCTGCCTCAAATTCCTTGAATGCCGTTTTTTCGCCTGCAAGCAGCGCCGCGAGGAACGCCTCGTATTGCGATTTATCCAGCGGGCAGTTGATGTAGTCGGCGCCGCCTCCGCCTGGCCCGATTTTGTCGTAGCGCGACTGGAGCCAACAGACATTCATGTCGATGGACTCGCGGTAAACGATCGGCGCGATGGCGTCGAAAAACGCAAGCTCCGCCTCACCGGTCAGCGCTTGGATCGCGGAAGCAAGCGAGGGCGAGGTGAGGGGACCGGTGGCGATGATGACGTTGTCCCATCCAGCTGGTGGAAGGCCATCGATCTCCCCGCGTACGATCTCGATGAGCCGATGCGCCTCGAGTTTCTCGCTCACCTCGTCGGCAAAACCATCGCGGTCGACGGCCAAGGCGCCTCCGGCCGGCAGCTTGTGCGCATCGGCAGAGGCCATGATCAAAGAGCCGGCGCGTCGCATTTCCTCATGGAGAAGGCCAACCGCGTTGGTCTCCCATTCGTCAGAGCGGAAGGAGTTCGAGCATACGAGCTCGGCGAAGGCCCCAGTCTTGTGCGCCTCCGTTTGGCGAATCGGCCGCATCTCATGAAGAACGGCCGGCACGCTTGCCTGCGCGAGCTGCCAAGCAGCCTCGCTGCCTGCAAGTCCACCGCCGACCACGTGAACCTTACCTGTCATGGCCGCAACCTAGGCCTCCGCCGCAGAGCGTTTCAAGGACCTAGCCTGTCAGCACGCAGTTCGATTCCTGTCTATGAATTGGGCAAAACGCTGAATCCTTGTTCAGGATAGGCCCACTTTGGGCTATTCTCCGCACCCGGAAGCCGAATCGGTCTCGCATAAAAACGGGCTTCAATCATTGAGCCGGTGGACCGCCGGCATTGGCGCCATCGCGACGTGGCTCTTCTTGGGGCCGTTCGGCGGCGCGCTTGCAATCTGGGCCGCGTTTATCGCCTGCGGCTGCTTCTTCCATTGCGGCGGCAAGGAGCACGGGCTGCAATCGGCGATCGTCAACAATGTCGCGGGTGCCGTCATTGCCGGCATCACCCTGTGGGTCGCGACGCAGACGGGCATCGCCGACAAGCTCGGTGTCCCGCTCTGGGCAGCGATCTGTGTTGGCATCGGCGTGGCAGCGATGGTGCTACTCGCCAATATTCCGGCCTTCGACAGCATCCCGGCGCAGGTCTATGGCTTCGCCTCGGTCGTCGCCTATGTCCTGATGAAAGACGCGGCAGGTAGCCTGACTGCGGCGTCGCTACAGAACCCCGAGGCCGTGATCATTCTATCGATGATCATCGGCGCCGTGTTCGGCTATGTGTCGGAGAAGCTTGCCGGCATGCTGGCAGGAATGGGATCGCACGCCCACCACGCCAAAGCCTGAACGGCTGGTCGGTTCCGACTTAGCAGCGGGCCTTGAAGCCCGCGCATTGCTTGTTTGGAGAGCGGCGTGGTTCCCATTAGGGAGCTGCGCCGTTCTCCCTTTTACGTGTCGGAGTATGCTTGCTCCTGCGCGCCTCTTCGCGTGCGTTCGCGGGGGAGGCGAGGACTGAATTTCGAGGAAACCCTATTCAGGAACACGGCTTGCACCCTTCGTAAGGTGGGGGCAATGTGCGCTTCTTCTCGGCCCCGCGTTCACGGAGGAAGTCACCGCCAATGCCCTCCGTCACGATTGTCTGGAAGGGGAGCTCGAGCGATCCGCTCGTCCGTTATCGCCTCCTTGGTTACCTCAACAGACTCGCCGCAAGTAGCGACGCATACTTCAAGGATTCACAACCGAAGCGGCCCGCACTGCTCAAGGCGCTGAGTGAGCAGCGCAGAGAGGCGGTTCGGCTCCGCCCGAATATCGAGATCTTCGACCGGGAGGTCTCTGGCTCGATCCTGATATCGAGCTGGATCAGTCAAAACCCGGAGATCCTAGCCGCAAGGGCTAATGAGGCAGGGCTTAGGCTTGTATCCGATCCCGCAGCCGACGGACCTCCTTTGATCGAGATCGGCGGAGCCCGGCTGCGCGGGCTTGACTTCAAGCTGTTCGACCCGCGCGGGCTTTATCCCGGCGCCGACCGCATGAGCTTCGTGTTCCTCGAATGCCCGGATTATCCATTTCTCGATGGCAGATTGGTCGAAGTGGCAACGCGCGAGGACTGCGCGGCGAACGGCGCCGAGATTTTGCGCAATGCCGACTTCTATCTCTGTGGCCCGAGCATCCACCTTCGCTACTACCTCGAGGATTGGACCGACTGCCTGTTCTCCTGGATTAGATTCTTCCTCATTGGCGATTTCTGGTGGCATCGCGCCGAGGAGATGCAGGGTTACGCTGATTACCGCCAGGTGTTCGAGAAGTTGCAAGCCGACCGCGGCACGGAGAACGCCGAGGAAGGGGCTTTCGACGCCATGCTCGCCACCTTCTCACAGCACGTAGAACATTGGATCGGTGAGGTGGAAGGCTGGGCCAAGAGCGAGCAGGGTTAAGCTGCGCTCTTGCCGAAGGCTTTGCGCAATTCGCCTTTGGCCTTTTCCAGTCGCGTGCGCTCAGTCTGCGATAATCCCTTGCCGTCTCGGTTGATGTAGAAGGTGAGCATCGACATCGCTGAGCGATAGGGGTCCGATTTCCTACGCGTGCTGTGCTCCGCCGAGCGTTTTAGAGAGAGCGCAATCTTCTTCGGGTCCTTCAACGTAAATACACCCTTTTTCAAGTCGAGCGCATCGGAGCCCTCGGTCACCGCCTGTGACCAGCGCTTACTCGTTCGGCTCTTTGCTGCTTTCCGGCTGTTTGTCGCCTTTCTAGTCCTTGATGCCATCGTCATACTCCGGCCGTCACACCGCCGCCTTCTTGCGCCTTAATCCTGCACATCCCGTGGAGTTCCGTTCCGTTTAGGGCCCAAGCAGTTTGCTGTGTGCTCGCCACGACAGAGGAGATCAGTATGGCGAAACTAACGCTCTATCACGCCACACCATCACGCTCGCAGGTCGTCCGCTGGATGCTCGAGGAGCTCGGCGAGCCCTATGACATTC
Source organism: Pseudomonadota bacterium (assembly GCA_046735075.1). Taxonomy (GTDB): domain Bacteria; phylum Pseudomonadota; class Alphaproteobacteria; order Rhizobiales; family Methyloligellaceae; genus Methyloceanibacter. Next base: position 6,149 of record JBKPSQ010000099.1, on the reverse strand, counting down.
ACCTGTTGAACCTCGCTCAAGGTGAGCAGAGCGCACCCGAATATCTGGCCATCAATCCGATGGGCAAAGTGCCGGCGCTCAAGCACGGTGACGCCATCGTCACCGAAGTGGCTGCCATCTGCACCTATTTGGCCGACGAGTTCCCGCATGCGCGGCTCAACATTCCTGTCGGCGATCCGCGTCGCGCGGCTTATCTGAAGTGGCTCTTTTTCAGTCCGAGCTGCCTCGAGGTTGCTGTTCTCGACAAGGCCGCCCCGCGCAAAGAGACGCCGCGGCGTGGCATGGTGGGCTATGGCGACTTTGACAGCGTCATGGACGTGGTGGCCAAAGCGGTCGCCAAAGGCCCTTATATCCTCGGCGAGCAGTTCACTGCTGCGGACGTGGTCCTCGGCTCGATGCTGCGCTGGGGCATGATGTTCGACCTCCTGCCGAAGCGTCCCGAGTTCGTCGCTTATGTCGGGCGGTTAGAGCAGCGGCCGGCGTTGCAACGTGCCACCGCCCTCGATCAGGAGCTTGCCGCCGCCTAAACGAGGTCTTGCCGGAACGCCATCTTTCAGGGCATCGATGGCGGCATGCTGAAGATCATTTCGGGGGGACAGACGGGCGTCGATCGCGCCGCGCTCGATGCCGCCATCGCAAGGGGGGCGCTATATGGCGGCTGGTGCCCAAAGGGAGGCTGGGCTGAGGACATGCCACAGCCGCCGGGCTTGCTCGCCTGCTATCCCTATTTGCAGGAGACGCCGCTCTCCGATCCAAATCAACGGACCGAATGGAATGTCCGCGACAGTGATCGCTTAATGGTGCTTGTCGATGAGCGCGGCCTGAATTCGCCGGGCACAGAGCTCGCGATCCGCACAGCATACCAACTGCAAAAGCAAGCTCTGGCCATCGATCTCGATGCGACCGCCGACGTCGGCCGCGCCGCAGCCTGGTTTTATGAAGGTCGGCAGATGAGCCTCGTAATATGCATTGCCGGTCCGCGTGAAAGTGAAGCGCCCGGAATCTATGCTAAGGCGAAGGCCTTTTTGCAGGCTATGCTGGCCTGACCGATCATCCACGGAGGAGAACCCCGCATGAGTCCCGCAACACCCGCCAAGTCTGACGCAAATGCGCTGAGTGCCGCAATCGTCGAGTCCAACAAGCTGCCGCGCACCAAGGTATGGGGCGAGACGGATACGGCCGTGAGCTGGGCGGGCGCCTTCGCCGTCTATGGCGGGCACGGGACGACAGCATCCTCAACCATCGTCTACGAGGTCGAACCAGGGAAGCGGCTCGGTTGGCATACCGATGCGACCGAAGAGACGCAGTATATCATCGCCGGGACAGGCAAGCTCTACCTCGAGGACGGCACCACGCATCAAGTCGGACCGGGCAGCGTGTTCGTGCTGCCCACTCCGATGCGGCATGATCTCGAGAACACCGGCAAGGAGACGCTGCGCGCGGTCGCCTTCTTCGCCGCGGCGATGTTCACGCAAGACTTCGACCAGGTGATGCTGCCGCCCAAGAGCCACATCCTCGGCACGCCGAACCGGGAGGGATGAGGCGGCGTCAGCGCAGAAGCCCGAATAGCGTCAACAGAATAGCGAGACCGCGCCGGCGAGTCCGGCGATGAAGATCGCCCGGCGCAAAGGCGTGCGCAGGATGATCTCTCCGCCACGCGCTTTCTCGGCGGGGTAGGGCGCTCGCTTTTTTCGCGGCGGCGCGGGTTGGGCCGGGGCTTCACGCACTGGCATGTTTGTTTTCTCCTGGCCGGACCAACGATCCCTGCTGCGCCAAGTTCCAGACGCCGGGCGGACGGCCGTATCGCCGGCATCGTGTTGCTGCCTTCTAGCGCTTGAGGCACAAAATGACCCATGACGACTCTCCGGCTCTACGGCCGCGTTCTCCGTCTACTTGGTCCGCAAATTCGGCTGGGGTGGGTTCTCGCCTTTGCCAATGTCTTGCTCGCAGGGGCGCAATTCGCCGAGCCCGTTTTGTTCGGGCGCATCATCGACTCGCTTGCGCACGCTCAAGGAAACGAATCTTTGCTTTCTTGGTCTCGCATCTCCCCGTTGGTCGCAGCTTGGGTCGGCTTTGGCCTGTTCATGATCGTATGCAGCGCGCTCGTTGCGCTCTACGCCGATCGTCTGGCGCATCGACGCCGGCAAGCGGTTCTCACGGAATTCTTTGAGCACGTTCTCCAGCTTCCGCTCAGCTTCCACGGTACGACCCATTCGGGGCGGCTGATGAAGGTGATGCTGAGCGGAACCGATACCTTATGGGGACTTTGGCTCGGCTTCTTTCGCGAGGATCTTGTCGCGCTCGTCTCGATTTTCGTGCTGATTCCCATGTCGCTCTATCTCAACTGGCGCCTTGGTCTCCTGCTGATTGGACTGTGCCTAATCTTTGTGATGCTGACGGTTTGGGTGCTGCGCCGGACAGAGGCGCTGCAAAAATCGGTCGAACGCTACTACTCAGACCTGGCCGAGCATGCCTCTGATGCGCTCGGTAATGTCGCCCTGGTGCAGAGCTTCACCCGCGTTGAGCTTGAGGTCCGGGCCTTGCGCAACGTCGTTGACCGGCTGCTCGGCGCGCAAATGCCGGTCCTCTCCTGGTGGGCCTTGGTTTCAGCGCTCACGAAGGCCTCGACCACCCTGACGATGCTCGCGATCCTGATCATGGGGATCGTGCTGTTTGCGCAGGGACAAACCACTGTCGGCGGCATCGTCATGTTCATGAGCTTTGCCGGAATGCTCATTCAGCGGCTCGAGCAGGCGGCGAGGTTCATAAACAGGCTGTTCATGGATGCGCCGCGCCTGCAGGAGTTTTTCAGCGTCCTCGACACGGCCCAGGGCCCACGCGATCGGAAGCGCGCGCTGACGCTCAAGACGATCCGGGGTTTGGTCGCGTTCGAGCGCGTCACCTTTTCCTATAATGGACGTAAGTCGGCTGTTGCTGACCTCACCTTCACGGCGGAGCCGGGAGAAGTGATGGCGCTCGTCGGCGCGACCGGCGCGGGCAAATCGACGGCTATGGCGCTGCTCTACCGCGTCTATGACCCGCAATCCGGCACCATCCGCGTTGCCGGCCGAGACATACGCGACATCAAGCTCGCAAGCCTGCGCCGCAATATCGGCGTGATCTTCCAAGAGCCGCTGCTGTTCAACAGGTCGATCGCCGAAAATCTCCAGGTCGGCAATCCGGAGGCCGCCGAGGCTGACATCAGGCAGGCCATAGAGCGCGCCCGGGCGCTCGATTTTGTCGAAAGTCATGAAGGCGGATTGAACGCGATCGGCGGCGAGCGAGGCAGGGCGCTCTCGGGCGGGGAGCGCCAGCGTCTCTCGATCGCCCGCGCGCTGCTCAAGAATCCGCCCATCTTGATCCTCGACCCGGCTACCAGCGCCCTTGACGCGGCGACCGAGGCGAAAGTCACGGCCGCGCTCAACGAGGTGATGAAAGGGCGCACTACCTTCGTCATCGCCCACCGGCTCGCCACGGTACGCAACGCAAGCCGAATCCTGGTGTTTGATCAAGGTCGGATCGTGGAAAGCGGGACATTTGAACAGCTTGTGCGCTCTGGCGGCCTGTTCGCCACCCTGGCAAAGGCGCAGTTCATCGCCGGCGAGCCTGCGTGATCATGCTTGTCGGGCGCGACTCGTGCTAGATTGAAGGGTCGCTAATCAGCAAAGGGGGGAAACAATGCTGACAGCACTTATCGTTGCTATCGTCGTCGGGGCAATCGCCGGCTGGCTCGCAGGGCTCCTGGTGCAAGGGACGGGCTTCGGCCTCGTCGGCGATATTGTCATCGGGATCCTCGGCGCGCTGATCGCCGGCGTCCTGTTCCCGCGGCTCGGACTCGCGTTGACCCTTGGTGGCGGTCTGCTCGGCGCCATTATCCTCGCCTTTATCGGGGCGGTGATTCTGCTCGTGATCGTACGGGTGATTAAGCAAGTCGCCGCTTAGTCGATCACGTCAATAATTGGACCGCGTTTTGACGGCGAGGGGATACCTCTCGCTGGCCAGTGGTTTGTTCTCGTTTGAGCCTTCGCAACAACTAACGGTGGGCGGGCGGCGATTGAGACTTTAAGATCGATGCTGCGGAAGCATTCGAAAGCCAGCCACCATGAAGATGAAAAGTGCCGCGGTCACGCTGCTTGCGGCAGTCCTAGTGCTGGGGACGGCTCTGTCCACGGCTGAGGCCGGTCAAGGACGCTATCGCTATCACCGCTACACCAATCCGGAATACCCGCGCGATGACGGCTATCATGGCTGGCGCGGCTTGCGGCTCTTCGGTTTCGAATATGGCGAGCGGTGCGACGAGCTCCCGCGCAAGGCGATACGGATCGACACGCCGGACCCGCGCTATTGGAACGCCTACGATGCGTGTATTGGCCTTTAGCCAAGCCGCCCTGCCTCCCGGCCATCACTGCGGAAGAAAAATACCGCCGTCACGGCAGTATTGCTTCACGGTATCCTCCTCCTGCTCGTCAATGCCGACGCCGATGGGCAGGAACTGCGTCTTGCCTCCTTGCGGCTTGACAAACATCCCCGCAAATTTCCTACCGTTGAGGTAGCCGCACACCACCACCTGCCCGTCGGCATTGATTCCCCCCCGGTAGCTCTTGCCGAAGGTCTTAGGGCCGTCGTCAGGTACGCCCGCGGCGATGCCTTGTTGGACCTGCTTGATCTGCGCTGCGGACAGCGACACCGGCCTGATCGGACCTTTGAAGACAAGGTCAGGTGCGTCGCGCTGGTTGACGTAGCTGGCACGCTGCGCGGCGCAGCCGCACAAAAGCAAGACCGCAACGACCGTGAGACCTTGCCGCACCGCAGCCCCACCTCTCTACGCGGCGGGCGGGCTCAAGCCTATGGCAAAGAGCTCCAGCCGCGCCCGGACACAGGCCTAAACTCTACTCCTAGCCGAGACGAGAGGCTGTGGCCTTCAGGCAACGATTGGGCTCACCAATTGACCTCAGGAAAGCTTGCGTCCAGGATTTCAGCCAGACGTGGAGGGGCTTCATGCGGCATTTGAAAATGGCAGGGCCGCTGGGTGCAGCAAGCCTGGTCGTGGCGGCTCCACTCGCGTTTCCTGTTACGCCCGCTTATGCCGATTGCGAGATCGTTTCGGCGACCCACGGGGGAAATTGGCAGGGCGAGGCCTTGAGCATGGCGCAGGCGCTGGCGGCGAAAAGCGCAAGAGATCTCAAGGCCAAGAAAGGCTGGCGCGGCATCACCATGAAGGCGCAGCAGGTCAAGCCTGACCCGTTCTGGAAGACGGTGCGGCCGCAAGTCTCGACCAATATCATCGTCGGCTCATATGTGACTGCGCGCACCTACACCACCTGCTGGACCGGCGTCACCGTGCCGTTCGTCTGCACCTCCGGCTCCCAAGTGTGCGGGAATTAGTCCACTGACCTTCGAAAGGACTTGGCTTCCGCGGCCAGGTTGATGCATGCTGGAGGCATGCCGGACCGGAGTCGCCGCCTAAGGCACTCGGTCCGCCCATGTTGCGATCGTACGAGCGAGCGCTACGGGAGAAATTGATATGGGCAGTGTCAACCCACCGAAAAAGCGAGACTACGGCAACAAGACTCGCATCGACTTGAACCAGTCCTACCAGGTCGCCTACTGGAAAGAGCGCTTCGGCGTCTCCGAGAAGGAACTCAGCGAGGCGGTGCACGCCGCGGGCGCCTTGGCGAGAAAGGTCGAGGAGTACCTCAAGTCGAAAGAGGCCCGCTGAAGGCGGCCTCGCATCACGCATTTTTTGGCGCCGGCAAACGCGCCGCGCGGAGCTCACGGTCAACCTTGATTCGTTGTTAGCCGCTCTTCGGCGCTACGTTAGCCCCTTGTTTTTGGCTTTGGCAGCCATATGTCTTCAGCGGGCTTTGAACCCGCCGCGAGGGAAATCCAATGACGAAATGGCTCGCAATCTTGGTCCTGCCGCTGGCGCTGGCCGGCTGCATTACCGAGCAAAAATCGGCGCTTCCTATGGCGCTTGGCCCCAGCGACAACGCGCAGGCCTCGTGCTTGAACTATGACGGCGCCCCAGCATATGGCGACTGCAAAGGCCCAGGCGCGGTGTCGGTACCGCAAGCCGCGCAGTAGACGTCAAACCACGAAATTCCGAATATTCGCCGCGGCGGTGCGTCCTTTGACGGTCACTGTGCAAA
>JBKPSQ010000098.1:0-4638 GCA_046735075.1 Pseudomonadota bacterium | reverse complement strand
CCAAAAATCGCCGACCCGGAGGCCAAGTTCAAAGCGGCTAAGGCAAAAGCAGACGACGTCGGCGTCGAGAACCTTTCAGACAAAGATGTGGAAGGTCTCACTCAGGCCCAGCTCAGAGAGCTCAGGGGTTATTAGATCTCGGTGTCCGCCGCGTCGGCGCGGAGCTCGCGCTTGGCAACGGGGCGCCGGCAGCCGACATCATCGGGCAGCCAAGCGTTTTCTCGAACGCCTTCACCAAGTCGTCCCGGGTCTTCGCCGTGATGTAGAGGCCGCCGGTTGACTCGGCGAGACATTGCACATCGAGGATACTCTGCGCGCCCGTCCAACTGTAGCCTCTCAGTTGATAGCCGATGACATGCACGGTAAGGGCTCGGCTGCTCGCTTTGAGGAATTTGCCGAGCTCGCACGGCGAGCCGCCGCAGGTTTCCTCGCCGTCGGTCACGAGCACGACCACGCCTTTCTCTGTTTGATAGTCGAGGACCTCCGCAGCCTGCCGCACTGCGGCCACCAGTGGCGTCTTGCCGGCCGGATTGAGCGCATTCACGGTGCTCATGATGCGCTCAGCCGCGTTCGGGATTGGCGGGAAGGCGAGATCCACATTGCATTGCCCGTAGGGACCAGGGCCATAAGTGATGAGCCCGACCTTGCGGTATTTCGTAACCCCCGGCAGCACCTGCGCTAACGCTTTGCGGACCTCGTCGATGCGCGTGATGTCGCTGAACAGGCCTTGCACCGTATTGCCGGCCATCGATCCCGAGGCGTCGAAGACGATCATGGCATCCTCGGTGCAGGGAATGCGAGTTTCGTCCGTCGTCTGCGCATCCGCTGGTCCGGCGAGGAGGGCAAGAAGCGCGGCGGCGAGGGGGCAGGCGCAGCGTGTCAGCACGTTCATTTGCCGACTTTAGCCGAGAGCGCGGCAGTGGCACCGTGGCTATTTGTCGGGGATGAGAATCTCTTGCTCCGCCGTATCGACCACGAATATAGCGAGCAGCCGAGCCGGCTGCGTCGAGCTCGCGTTGGCACTCACCTTGTGATGGTCGCCGGGCACCTCCGTCCAGCTTTCTCCTGCCTTGTAGACATGGGCGGGCTGGTCGTTGACCTGGCTGCGGATCTCGCCTTCGAGCACGGTCGCGTAGATGAAGGCTGAGGAGGGATGGCGGTGCGAGGGTGACGCGGCGCCTGGACCGTATTCGACGAGCACCGCGCGCATGCTCTTGCCTGGCACGTTGGGCAACTCACGGTCAAAGATCTTCGTCACCTTCGACGCAGGCGCATTCGACTCCTCCGCTGCCACATTTGCCGATAGCAGTGAGGCGCCTACAAGCAACAGCAAAGCGATCTTCCTCATCGATGTTCTCCTTTTGTAGAAGGCTTGAGCGTTCGGCGCGCCCAGTCGGCGAAGCGGGTCGGTCCAGCGATGAATTGACCCGAGGGGACGAGGCCGTCTTTGTCGAGGACGGCTCCAAAATACGTGGCCTCGGGATCGGCAATGACCGTGCGCTCGTCGCCCACGAAGGACAGAAACAACTGGATGAACTCGGCCATACCAGAGGCCTCGGGACCCGCCAGTTCGACAACGCCGTTTTTCGGCCGGGCAGTTGCAATCTCGGCCATGGTGGCGGCCACATCATCCGACGCGACAGGCTGGAACTTGGCGGGCGACACATAGACAACGTTCCCCTTCGTACCATCTTCTGCGATGGCATTGAGAAACTCGAAAAACTGCGTCGCGCGCAGCACGGTGTAAGAGACCCCGCCAGCCTCGATCAAGCCTTCTTAAGCGCGTTTTGCACGAAGGTACCCGCTGTCGTGGATGCGATCCGCACCGACCACCGATGCTGCGATGTAGTGCGAGACGCCGGCTGCCCTAGCGGCGCTTAGCAAGTGCCCCGTCGAGGTTCGGAAGAAATTCAGTGCGGCATCGTCCTCAAACGATGGAGAGTTCGTGACGTCGACGACGACGTTCGCTCCAGCCATCGCCTCTTCGAGACCCTCGCCTGTGAGGCTATTGACCCCGGTAGATGGCGAAGCCGCCACGACGTCGTGTCCGCGCGACTGGAGCCTGGCTGCAAGGTTGCGGCCGACGAGGCCGGTGCCACCTATGATGACGACTTTCATTTCCAGCCTCCAAGGAACGACTGGCTATCGTTGATAGACGGCGCGCGCCACGAACGGAGAGACAAGATTGAGAAGATAGAGAAGCATGGCGTCGTCCGGCGCGAACAGGCTCGTGATGATGGAAAGGACCGCGGACGCGATCAGAATGCCGAGCTCGACACGTCCCTTTGGCAGGCCCATGCGCCCGCTATCCCGTTCGGCGATGAGTGAGATGACCAAGGCCGTCACGGCTAACAGGATCATGTTGGCGCCATAGATCCAGATGGCCCCGGATACGTCGTATCGGCCAACCGCGAGCATCGAGAACGGCAGAAAGGTGACCGACAGGAGATGCAACAACACCGCCCATACATAGGCGCCACTCGCCATTTCCGGTTCCGCGTTCTCCTTTGCGCGGCCGAACCAGAAGCTGACCAGGACGAAAAAGGTGATGAGATAGGCGATGAACGTGTCGGAGAGACCGGAAAGCCGGTCAAGGAACTCTTGATTGCTGTTGGGGTGAAATCCTTCCGGCAATTCGATGTTGACGACGAGCAACGTCATCGCGAAGGCGAAAACGCCATCGGTCAATGCGTCGAGCCGATCTTTTGGGATGAACCCAGTCGCCTTTATCGGCTTTGACAAATCCTGCCCCCCAATCGCGCCTCAAGCATCCTCGGGCCGAACGACCTTGCAGGTCAACCTGGTTGGCCTAAAGCCCAGCCTTGATCGCGTTGAGCACTTGGAAGCGTGTCGCGCCGCCCCCTTTCATCGCGATGACGAAACGCACGCGTCCGTGGCTTTTGGTGTCGGCATAGCCCGCCAGCGTGCTCACGCCGGACATCGTGCCGGTCTTGTTCATGCCCCCGTCATGGCCGTGCAGGAGTTTCGCGTGAGGCGCGAACAGCTCGAGCACTTTGGCGAGGCCGCGTGCGGTGAAATGATTGTTGCGGCTAATGCCGGAGCCCTCCTCGATATAGATGGCATCGCCGAGACCGTTGGCGGCGAGCATCTGGTTCGCGACCTTGAGCGACTTCTCGAGGCTGACGGATCCGCCCAAGGTGCCGCCGATCTCGAGGAAGACTTGGTTGGCGATGTAGTTATTAGAGGCGATGAGCAGTTGGACGAGGATCTCTGAAAGGGTGCGCGACTTGTGAACGTAGACCGGCTTGAGGTCCGCGGGCACGGCGCTGGTGGTGATCTTTCCCTTCACGCTGCCGCCGGCCTGCTCGATGAAGGCGGCGATCAGCTCGCCGGCGTATTGCAGGCTGACTGCGGGGTCTTGGGCGAGGCTGATGCGGCCGCGACCGTTGGGGCCACGCGCGCGAAATTGGCTGATCGCAACTGGCGTGATCGGAGTCTGCTTCTCGGCCGAGCTCACCTTGTTGCCTTTGCGCACAGCGGCGATCGTGTTGAAGTTCACCGCTAGCGCCGAGTTCAGCGCGTCGTAGCTCTCGCTGCTCGCCTCGATGCCTGGGATGCGGAGATCGGAAGGGTAATAGCTCGCGTCGAGCACGATGCCGGTGATCGGCTCCTTGCCGATTGCGGCGACGAGCTCCTGCCCGAGCGGCGCCAACTCTTCAGAGATCAGGAAAGGATCTCCGCCGCCGCGCACATAGAGCACTCGGTCTTTGTCCAGGTAAAACTTGGTCTCGAAGCGATAGTCGCCGCCAAGCACCTCCATGGCGACCCAGGCGGTTACGATCTTGGTGACCGAAGCCGGGACAAAGGGCTTATCGGCGTTCTGCGCGATCAGCTCATTGCCCTTCTCGTCGACGACGAACACCAGCGCTGACGGAGCCATTGCCGCGACTCTCTCCTTTGCTCCGGCCAGGGCTTGGGCGGGCAACAGGAGCACGGCGCAGACTAGGGCGGGTAGGCGAGACCACATGGCGACTCCAGCTCTGGATCGGGAGTCTTTATGGCACAAAGCAGGCGAACGCTATTTTCGCTCGGCCAGCGCCCGCACTCATGTCGCTCCCAGCTATCTCATGGTGATGGCAAGCCCGCTCAGATCGACGTTTGCCATCAGCCCGACCTGCCGGCCCGTGAGCTCGAGAACAGCACCCTTTTGGTTGGTGAGCACGATCCCGCGAACGCCACGAATGATGGCAAGGCCTGCGCCGGCCGCGGCATAGACGCCGGCAACGTCGGATGGCTGCCGGATGTTGCGCACCCTGCCTTGCAGCACCGTCCGCGACCCACCGAACACCAGGCCATAGTCTATGCCGCCAACCGAAAGCGGATATCTCCGGCCATGAAAGTTGAGCGTGCCATGGCCCGCCGAGCCGCCGATGATCCAGCCGCCTTTAAAGACGACGAGTGTAATGCTGCCCACATCGGCGCGTGCGCTGTGAAAACCGAGCGCGAACATTACAGCCAACGCGACCAAAGCGCCTCGCAGCAGGACTCGAATTCGCATAGCCTGGATCTCCCTCATTTCAGCCCGTCTACCGCCATGTCACAGTTTGAACTTATCGCCTGCGACGCAGAAAAACCACGCACGTCTACCGTGGATTGGGAAGCTCAAAGGAGCATGCT
>JBKPSQ010000097.1:0-13044 GCA_046735075.1 Pseudomonadota bacterium | reverse complement strand
GTCGAGACGCGCGATCTCAGTATGGACCTCGGGAATTGGACGAGTCTTCCTGCTCGCGGCGGGATTTGTCCCGTTCTTTGGGCCGCTCGCCATATCTAGCCTCATCGCCCTCATTGCCGTGCACCAGGCGATGGCCGCGATCAGCGGCTGCGCGTGGAACTCGTGGATGCGCGACCTCGTGCCCGACGAGGTGCGAGGCCGCTTCTTCGGCCGGCGCATCGCCGCAAACACCGCGCTAGCCATGGTCGTCGCTCTTGCCGGAGGCGCTGTGTTGGACCTTTGGAAGCGAGACGCCCCCGGCGATCCGGCGTTGTCCTACACCTTCCTATTCACCAACAGCGCGGTGTTAGGCTTCGTCGGAGTTTATTTGCTAAGCATCACGCCCGAACCGCCGATGCTGCCAGCCGCGCGCCGTCTTCATATCTTCGAGCGGCTGTCGATTCCTCTGCGCGACAATTTCAGGCGCCTGATCTTGTTTCTTTCGACGTGGAATTTCGCGGTCAGCCTGGCGGCGCCGTTCTTCACCGTCTATATGCTCAGGTCGCTCGGCTATCCGATGACCGTGATCGTCGTGCTATTCACCATCAGCCAGCTTGCCAATGTGGCAGCGCTCAATCTTTGGGGCCCGCTGATCGATCGCTTCAGCAACAAGGCGGTCCTCGACATGTCGGCGCCGTTGTTCCTTGCCTGCATGTTGGCGTGGACCTTTACTGGGCTGCCATACGTGAAGCCCGTCGTGCTTTACCTCCTCGTCCTGATCCATCTACTCATGGGGTTCTCAACCGCCGGTGTTGCGCTCGCTTCCACCAATCTTGCGATGACCCTCGCGCCGCGCGAAGAAGCCACTGGCTATCTCGCCATAAACAGCGTAGTGCCAGCGGTCTTCGCCGCCATCGCGCCGATCTTGGGCGGCCTCACGGCCGATTTCTTTGCTATCCACCGGCTTACGTTGTCTTTCACTTGGGCCGGACGGGCCGATCAGGTAAAGCTGCAGGTACTGAATTTTCATGATTGGACTTTCTTTTTCGCCATTGCCTTTTTTATCGGCCTCTATTCGCAACACCGGCTTTCGCGCATCGAGGAGAAGCCCGGGACCACAGACCCATTGCTCGTTCGCGACCTTCTGCTCGAGGCGCGACGATCCATCCACAGTCTGTCAAGCGCTGCCGGCTTAGTGCGCATTGTGCGCATTCCAATTTCTTCTCTATTTCCAGCACGACTTCGACGCCTCTACCTGCCGAAGCGCAGCACGCGAGCTGTGGACACCACACGATAAAAACCAACGCCGCTCCCGGTCTAAGCCGGAGCGGCGTTGGCGGTCGATCTGCACTAACTCACGAGATCAATCGTGGTGGATGATGGTTTCCTCGTGCTTCTCCACCACCGCACCCTCATCGGGAGGGGGCGGCGCAGAGGCCTCAGGAGGAGGCGCTTCCACATGCACGTCAGTACCCCGGTTGCGGGGCAAGATGCCGCGGTGCTGCTCCACCTCTACGCTCGCACCAGTTTCTGGGTCGACTTCGATCGCAGTGCTCGACGCAGCATGGACCGAAGGAGTCATGAGCATCGTGCCGCCCATGAGTATGGCGGCTAGGAGAAAGTTTTTCTTCATAGCAAACCTCCTTTTCCTGAGGTCAACGGCTCGCCTTTTCGGAGGTTCCACTGGCGGGCGCGGACGCAGGGGCAAGCGCCAACCCATGGAAAGCCCAGCAAAAAGCGTAGAATTGCCCCTGGGCTCGAGGCCAAGGCGCGCATCTCAACTGAAGTTTGGGCTAGTACCAGGCGAGACTGCCTCAGTCCGCAAGCCTGCTAATAGGGCTCGGTGACTCAGGGGACTCGCGCAGAAGGAGACTGCGCAAGCTTTCGCTGTCGGTCACCCCATAGGTCTCCGCAAGCGAGATCAGCTTCTCGCTCAAGGCAGTTCGCAGCTCTTCATCGTCTTGCTGATCTCCCAGGGGCTGACGCGCCTTGATGATTGCCCAAGCGGCATCCAGCGCGCGTTCCATGATTTCGAGGTCTAGCGGATCGAAGGCCTGTTTAGGATGTCTGAAGGAGCCCATGGTTGGCTGTCTCGGCCTTCGCGAAGGGCTGGTGTAAACCAACCCTTCGCGCTGGCTTGGCAGGAGGCTGGAACAGCTCAAGATTGCGCGCCTTCTCGGGTTAGGCGAGTCCTTTGATGGTACGTTTGCGCACAAAGCCGCAGCAAAGACCAATGCTCCTGCCAGGTCCAGCTTCGGGATTAGGAACTCCCCTCGCCGGGTACGCGACAGCTTGCCGCCCGGCCGGACCTAAGCAACCGCGACGTCTTCATAGGAACGTTTGGTCGGCGCAGGCCGTTGAGCGGTGGGGCGGTTCACGAGGATAACATGGCACGTCACATCATCATGGACTCTTCGGGTCATTCCACCATCGAGTTTGACAAGACCAATGCCAAGGATCTTGCCGAGGCGGAGCGACGCTTTCGAAAGCTAACAACGAAAGGGTTTCTTGCCGCGGAGCCGAAAGGCGGCGGCGAGCATCGAATTGTGGCCGAAGGCGATCGCACGTTCGATCCCAACGCCGAGGAAACCATCTTCATTCCCGCGCTGAAAGGCGGATGATGGTTTCCATAATATTACTCGCGGGACTGGCCCTTGCCATTGCCGTCAGCCTGGTCGTCAATCGAAAGCAAAAGCTCCGATTGGCGCAGGCTGAACGCAAAGGCATGGAGCTTCTTCTGCGAAATCTCTCTGCTCGGCAGGTCGAGCAATACAAGTCCTTTGGCTACTTCGATGTCGTCGGATCGGATAGCGGCCGGCGCTATCGCATTTTTCACGGCCGATTTGGCAATGTCAGAGAAGTAGGCCCGAACGATCGCCTGAACATAGGAAAGTGCTTCCTGCCGGACGGGGATTTGGTGGCGGGCGACTGTATGCTCGCGCAAAAGATCACGCTGGAAAATCGCGAGTCGGAAGCCCTAAGAGTTGCGTTGCCCTTCTAAAGCGCGGTGAGTCCCACCAACGCCGAGAATTGACTTAAACTGGGATGAAGGCGGTTCAGCCTTGCCAATGCGGCAAGATCGGGCCAGTCTCGGCCGGTGCTGCATTTCTCGTCAGGACGGCGTTGGACCAGGCCAAGACACCAGCTGCGCAACCCATTCTCCAGGTACGAGATTTGGTTCGCGCCTTCGGCGGCATCGTCGCTGTCGACAATTTCAGCTTAGACGTCTATCCCGGCACGATTCATGGCCTGATCGGTCCCAACGGCGCCGGCAAGACCACGACCTTCAACGTCATTAGTGGCTTCTATGCGCCATCGAGCGGCCGCGTGATTTATCTCGGTAAGGACGTCTCAGGCCACGCAACCAGCGCACTTGCTGAGCTTGGGCTGATCCGGACCTTTCAGGGCACAACTCTATTCCATGAGCTGAGCGTGCTCAACAATGTCCGCCTCGGCTGCCACCGCGGCGCCAAGGCTGGACTCGTGAGACGTATTTTCGGTCGCGACCGAGCCATCGAGGCAGCGGCCGACGATAAGGCGCGAGGCATCCTCGAGTTCTTCGGCCTGCAAGCCCTTGCCGGTGAGCTCGCCTCCAACTTGCCCCATGGCCATCAACGCGCGCTTGGCATGGCGGTCGCTTTGGCAGCCGATCCAAAGCTCATGCTGCTCGATGAACCCTTCACCGGCATGAATCCGGAGGAGACAAAGCGGATGGCCAAGCTCGTGCGCCGCCTTCGCGACGAGCAAGGCGTCACTGTCATGCTGATCGAACACGACATGCAGGCGGTAATGGGGTTATGCGAGATTATCACCGTGATGAATTTCGGCACGCTACTGGCAGAGGGAACTCCCGCCGAGGTACGGGCCAATCCGGCTGTCATCGAGGCCTATTTGGGAAGCGCCATCGATGCTGCTTGAGATTAATAATGTCCACGTGCACTACCACAAGGTCGCCGCGCTGAAGGGCATCAGCATGGCGGTGCCGGAGAGCGGTATCGTCACTATTATCGGTGCCAATGGTGCGGGTAAAAGCACGACGTTACGGGCAATTTCCGGACTTGCGCCGATCAGCAATGGCGAGATCAGATTTCGCGGCGAACGCATCGATCGGCTTGCGCCGGAAAAGATCGTGGCTCTCGGCATCGCCCATGTTCCTGAGGGACGGCGAGTCTTTCCCGGGCTGACAGTCGAAGAAAACCTGCGTAGCGGCGCCTTCCTTCGGCGCGACAAGGCAGCCATAAACAATGATCTCGATGAGGTGTTTCATCATTTCCCGCGGTTGAAGGAACGGCGCAAACAATGGGCGCGAACCTTGTCGGGAGGCGAGCAGCAGATGCTTGCTATCGGCAGGGCGCTCATGTCGCGGCCGAAGCTCCTGGTTCTCGACGAGCCGACGATGGGCTTATCACCGGTCGCGGTACAGGAGATCGCTCTCATCGTTCGCTCGATCGCCGAGCGCGGCGTGCCGGTCGTGCTTGTCGAGCAGAATGCCGAGCTTGCCCTGAGACTCGCGCGCTTTGCCTATGTGCTCGAGACCGGACGCGTTGCGCTCGAAGGTCCGGCACATGAGCTGCATGACAATCAGCATGTAAGACGGGCCTATCTTGGCGGCTGAAAGCTGGACCGCGCAGGAGTTGCTGGCAGCGAGGTGGAGCGACGCCGATCTCGCCTGGGAGAAAGCCGCAGAGCGTACGCTCGACGCTATTACGCAGAACGACATTGCGCTGGCGAAGGACACGGCAGGGCACGCCGTGAAGATCGCTCGCGCCAGTTTCGCCTCGATCGACCCACGATTGGGCACGAGTCTCGCCAATTACGGGCTGTGCCTAAAGCTGGCGGGTGACGACACGAGTATCGAGGCTTTGCTGCGCGAAGCGCTTCAGGTCTGGCGTGGCGCAGGTCCTTGGGTCGAACGAATGGAAGCACCGCGCGTGGCGCGCAGCTCGCTGTTCCATATGCGCATGGAGGCGCTTCATCGCGACACCTATCGGGAGCGATGGCTAAAGCGCTGGCGCGAGACGGTCATCGAGGCAAAGGAGCGGCTCAGTGCTTGCGATGCATCCGCCGACCGGCTCGCAACGGCTGCCCAAGAGTCCCTAACGCGCTGGCGGCGCGAGAGACCTGCCATGCTCAATGACACGCGTAAGCTTTTTGCCGCCGCCTTTTTGCTTCTTGCGCCAACCAGGCACACCTGACCAAAGCGGGCGACAGTTACTCCGCCGGCTGTTCCGCCTCGGCCTCCTGCTTCGATAGAACGCGCTTCTCCTTCCTCTTTGCAATCCATTCCCGAAGCTTGGGTCCGAGACTCTCCAGTCCATTGGGCAGATAGAGAATGAAAAGAATGAGGATGGCGCCGTAGAACATCGGCCGCATCTGATCCACGCCAAGCGCCCGCAATACGATCTCGTTGAGAATCGTCAGCGTAACCACGCCGAGGATCGGCCCGAAAAACGTCGCGGTTCCACCGACGATGGCCCAGATCAGGACATAGGTCATCTCCTCCACGCCGAACCGGTTCGGGGCCACCGTGCCCACATAGTGCGCATAGAGCGCGCCGGCGAGACCGGCAAAGAATGACGAGACGACAAAGGCGAGCGTGCGATACCGGAAGGTATTGACGCCGACAGATTCAGCCAGCTTGTCCTGCCAATGGATGGCATGAAAGGTGAGACCAATGCGCGAGCGCTCGACCCGGTAGAGAATGACCAGTGAGATCGCTACCACGATGAGGCACAGGTAATAGTAATTCACCGGATCGTAGAAATCGATCGACAGGAAATCGATATTGGGAAAAGGCGGAATAAGCTTGATGCCCTTCGGGCCGCCGAATAGCCGGGTCAGGTCGCTCCATTTCCAGAGCAGCCGAATGATCTCGCCGGCGGCGAACGAGCCGATCAGAAAGTAAAAACCTTTCATGCGGAACAGCGGGAAGCTGAGTAAAAAGGCGATAAGCGCCGCGGTGGCCGACCCGATCAGCATCGAGAACGGCACGGGGACCCCGAGTTCCTTGGAGACGAGTGCGGAGGTATAGGCGCCCACACCCATGATAACGACATGGGCGAGCGACCATTCTCCGGTGAGTGTCAGCAGCCGATAGCTTGAGACCAGAAGCACATTGATGACGAGCAGGACGAGGATCTCCTGCTGCGAGAGGGTCAGCAAATGCGGCAGCACGATGAGCAATGCCGCAATCAGGAGACCTCCGAGCGCCCAGGCGAATACGCTGCTTAAGCCGCGCTCAGGCACGTTCCTTGGCTCCGAATAGGCCGGTCGGCTTTACGATCAAGACGATGAGCATCAGCAGCAGGCCGACGATATTGGCTAGCGTCCCGTCATAGATCGTGGTGACGAAGGTGTTGACGAACCCATAGAGGATCGCGGCGAGCACTGCACCTTCGAGGGACCCGACACCACCGACGATGATAATGATGAATGCGGTGATGATGACAGGATGTCCCATATAAGGCATCGGCGCGACGAGCGGCGCGGTGAGCGCGCCGGCGACGCCGGCAAGCGCTGCGCCAATGAACATCGCGATGCGGGCGGTGTCGTTGATCGACATGCCTTGAAGGGCGGCCGCCTCGCGATCCTGCGCGCAAGCCCGAAGCGCCCAGCCGAATTTGCTCTTGCGCAAGAAGATCCACAAAGCGGTGAGCAGAACCAGTGTGGCGACAATGACGTACAGCCGCTGATAAGTCAGCACCACGCCGTCGGAGAATACGATCTTCTCCTGCGTGGAGGGCGGCACGTGCTCCATTTGCACGCCGAAGCCAAGCACCGCGACAGTCTGCAAGATGAGGAGAAATCCGATCGAGGCAATCAACCCGCCGAGCGGATTGTCGCGCAAAGGCCTGAACAGGCCGTACTCCATGAGGAGTCCGAGGAGCCCGACAAATATGAGACCTATGGCCACGGCGACGAAAAACGGAATGCCGAGATCGGCGTAGAGCGCGACGACGGCATAGCTGCCGGCCATATAAAGCTCGCCGTGGGCGAAGTTGATGACACCCATCACGCCGAAAATGAGCACGAGGCCCACAGCGATGAGCGCCATGTAGCTCGCCGCATAGGTCGCGTTTACGACGGTCTGAAGGAACAGCTCAACGGTCATCGCTAAGCTCCGCGATCCGCCCGGCCTCGGAAGCTACGCATACATGTCTGGCACAGGCTGACGCTGAGCGCGAGCGTCTTCAAGTCATCCATGCGCCCTCGGAACTGGGTGCGGCAAGATGCAGCTTCTTCCTCAGATGTCGCGCTGCACGGAAGCACACCTATTTGCGCTGAAAGTACATCTGGGCTAGCGCCGTCATGTGCTTGATCATGAGCTCCTTGTTCTTGGCCCACCAGGCGGGGATGGACTTGAACTCCTTGATCTTGGCCTTGCCATCCTCGATGACAACCACGGGCCAATTGCCGACCAATGCGTTGTCGATCCCGAACAGATCCTTGCCCCACCATTCGGCTTCGCCAAAGATGTGCTTGCCCTTCCCGTCATCCTTCATCGCCGTCAGCACAGCTTCCGGGTCGGTAGTGCCTGCTTTCTGCGCGGCATCGGACCAGAGATCCATGATCGAGGAATATTCCCACGACACCGCGCTCCATTCGCCTTCGCCGTAGCGCTTCTTGTATTCCTCGTAGAACTCGTTGGGCTTCTTGAAATTGATTTGCGGTTCGTTGAGCGCCGGATCATCGAAGTCGGGGAACTGGAAGATGAAACCCTCCATGAACTCCTTCGACGTCTTCTCGATCATCTTGTGGTAGAAGTCGGCGGTGCAGGAGATGATCTGACCCTTGAAACCCTGCTGAAACGCCTGCTCTGTGAGCGGATGTACGTAGTCGGCATAACAAGTGTCGAGGCAAATGATATCCGGCTTCTGCGCCAGCATCTTCGACATGATCGGAGCGAAGTCCGTGGTCGCCGGATCGAAGAAGATTGGATCGCCCAGCACCTTGATCCCGGCCGCTTCAAAGGCCGCGAGATAAGTCGCGACTGAAGGCTTACCGAGGGAATCGTCCTGAGCGACGATGACCGCTGTCTTCAGGTCAGGCTTGTGCTCCGCCAGCCACTCGACGCCGGTGACATTGTAGATCGGATGCACCTCGCAAGGGGCGACCAGCATTTTCGTATCTGGTGTCAGATCGCTCGGCAGAAGCGTGGAGACCAGCATCTTCTCTTTGTCGGCAACGGGGAAGACGCCGGGCCAAGGATCGCCGCCGAGCATCATGATGAACTTGACGCCATCTTCCTTGATCAGCTTGACCGCGCCGGTGCGGGCCTTCCCTGGATCGTACTCATCGTCATAGGCAACGAACTCGATCTTGTATGTGTCGCTGCCGACTGGGATGCCGCCGGCGCTATTCACGCGATCCGCCCAGATGTGAAGACCATCTAATCCAGGCTTGCCCCAGGCGGCGACTGCGCCGGTCAGCGGCGCAAGAAAACCGATTTTCACAACCTTGTCGGCAGCGAACGCGATTTTCGGCGTCGACAAGCCGGCCAGGAGAGCGGCGGCAGCCGTGGTGGAGAGAAACTCGCGGCGGTTCATCGCGCTCTCAGGAAATTTGGTCGTCATTGGATACCCCCATTCACGTCGATCGACGGTGCGATCGTCGGAACGGCGACCGACCTAGCGCCCGCGCATCGCTTGCCCGGACGTGCTGACGAAAGCTTACCTGTTGTCGCGAAAAGGACAATAGGAGCCACTTTGGTTTAATGAAACGCTGTCTGGGAGGAGCCACTTTGGTTTGGAATAGCGCTATCTAGAATGTCATCCTAAAGTGTTGGCAGATGCAGCGGTCGCCCCGCTGCGTAATGTTGATCTCAGGCGTCAGAGCCGAGCGAAGCGAGGGGAGCAACTCATGACAACTCGTGTTGCAGTGATCGGGGCCGGTCCGTGCGGCCTAAGCCAACTGCGGGCATTTCAGCAGGCTCAGAGCAAAGGTGCCGCTATCCCCGAGATTGTTTGCTTTGAAAAGCAGAGCAATTGGGGCGGCTTATGGAACTACACGTGGCGTGCCGGGACCGACCAGTATGGCGAGCCGGTGCATAGCAGCATGTATCGCTATTTGTGGTCGAACGGCCCCAAGGAGGTGCTCGAGTTCGCCGATTACACCTTCGATCATCATTTCAAGCAGCCAATTCCCTCATTCCCGCCGCGCGAGGTGCTCTTCGACTATATCGTCGGCCGGGCGAAAGAGGCGGGTGTTCGGCCCTGGATCAAGTTCGATACCGCCGTGCGCTACGTCGCCTACGACAAGAGTACGGACAAGTTTTCGGTGACCATCGAGCACTTGCCCGATCACACGCGGAAGACGGAAACTTTCGATTGGGTCGTGGTTGCGACAGGGCATTTCTCGGTGCCGAACATCCCGCAGTTCCCCGGGGTCGAATCGTTCCCCGGACGCGTGATGCACGCGCACGACTTTCGTAGTGCCGACGAGTTTAAAGGCAAGGATCTGCTCTGCGTCGGCGCGAGCTACTCAGCGGAAGACGTCGCCTTGCAGTCTCACAAATACGGCGCGAAGTTCGTCACCATGTGCTGGCGTACTCAGCCGATGGGCTTCAAATGGCCAAAGGGCATGGATGAGCGTCCGCTGCTGACAAAGATCGAAGGGAGAACCGTGCACTTCAAGGACGGCTCGAGCAAGGAGTTCGACGCCATCGTCCTCTGCACCGGCTATCAGCACCATTTCCCGTTCCTGGCTGACGATCTGAAGCTACGCACGCACAACCGGATGCATCCGCCGCATCTCTACAAGGGCATCTTCTGGATCGACAATCCCAAGGTCGCTTACCTTGGCATGCAGGATCAGTTCTATACCTTCTCGATGTTCGACGCGCAGGCCTGGTATGCGCGCGACGTAATCTTGGGAAGGATCAAACTGCCGTCGAAAGCCGAGATGCAAAAAGATGACGATGCTTGGGTGAAGCGCGAGGAGGCATTGAAGGATGCCTTCGAGAAGATCGATTTCCAGGCCGACTATGTCCGCGACATCGTCGCCCCGACCGACTATCCCAAATTCGACATCGACATGACGGTGGACGAATTCAGGGAGTGGGAGCACGACAAGGAGCATTCGATCCTCGGCTACCGCGACAAGGCCTTCAAGTCGCCCTGCACCGGAACCATGGCGCCGGTTCATCACACGCCGTGGTTTGAGGCGATGGACGATTCTATGAGGACGTTTCTCGCGGTGAAGGGAAAGGCCGCCGCCGAATAGGCGTCTCCCTTTCTGCTCAGGACCGAACTCTGGTCTTGTCCGGGTCGTAATGCGGGAAACGCACGATGTGCGCGGGCAACCGTTTCTGATGGCCGTCGAGCTTGCCGACTTCCACCTCCGTGCCTAGCTCAGAATGGGCGACATCGAGCCGGGCGAGCGCGATCGTCTTTTTCAGAGTCGGCGAGCGCGTGGCGCTGGTGACCACACCCACCTGCGCCCGGCCGACATGAACGCAATCGCCGTGGCCGACTGCCTCGTCGCCCTCCATCTCGAGGCCAACCAGCTTCCTCTGTGGATGTTCGCTTCGCCTCAGCAAGGCTTCGCGGCCAATGAAGTCTTCGTTCTTGGCCCTAAGCGGCACAGTGAAGCCGATGCCCGCCTCGAACGGATCGGTCTGATCGCAAAATTCGTAGCCGGCGAAGACAAGCCCGGCCTCGATGCGCACCATGTCGAGCGCCTGGAGGCCGAACGGCGCAAGTCCGTGCGGTTGCCCGGCTTGCCAGATGGCGTCGAACACAGCGAGAGCATCCTTCGGGTGGCAGAAAACCTCGTAACCGAGCTCGCCGGTATAACCAGTGCGCGACACGACGACCGGAGCACCGTCAAAACCGCCGATGCGCCCAATAGTGAAGCGGAACCAGCCGAGCTCATCCAGTGACCGCTGCGCGGGCGGCGTCCAGATCACCTCACGCAAGATGTCGCGGCTCTTCGGCCCCTGAACGGCAACGTTGTGAAGCTGGTCCGTCGAAGACCGGACCCACGCCTTGAGACCAAGCTTCTCGGCCTGCTCACGCAGCCACTCACCGCTATAGGGGTCGCCGCCAATCCAGCGGAAATTGTTGTCGCCGAGGCGGAAGAGCGTGCCGTCGTCGATCATGCCGCCGTGCTCGTAGCACATGGCAGTGTACACCACTTGGCCGGTCGCCAGTTTGCGCACGTTACGGGTAAGCGTGTATTGCAGCAACGATTCTGCGTCAGGACCGGTTACCTCGAATTTGCGCAAAGGCGACAGATCCATGATCACCGCCCGCCCCCGGCAGGCCCAATACTCTGCGAGCGGTCCCTCGCTGGAGAAGTGGGTCGGCAGCCAATAGCCGCGATATTCGGTGTAGTTGCGGGTCAGCGCCGAAAGCCGCGGATGAAATGCGGTCTCGCGTGTCAGCTCAGGCTCGGCATCGGGAGTCATTCGATAGGCCACTGCTCTGGAGAAGCTTTGCTTGTCGGAATAGGTGCGGACATGGATATCGGTGGGATTCCATCCGTTCGACGGATCGATGTCGTCGGGGCAGGCTGACGAGACGCAGACGAGATCAGTGAGCGCGCGCAGCAGCACGTAATCGCCCGGCCGCGACCACGGCTCGTCGAAGTAGAGCACGTTCTGCTCGTCGATGCGCGTGTTATAGAAGAAGTTGAGCGCCATCCACCCTTTGCGCGCGGCAATGCCGTAAGGCGCGAGCTCGGCGTTGAAATTGTCTGTGCAATTGACGTGGCCCGGATAACCTTGTTCAGCATAAAAACGCGCGTGGCACGCGAATGCGAAAGCGTCGTGGCGTCCGACCGTATCGCGGACCACCTCAACCAGCGGCTCGGTGTCCTGGTCGAAGGCTTTGGAGAACAGGCCGGGCAGCGGATAGCTTTTGCTCACCAGCGAGCGCGTCGCGGTCATGTCCAGCGGATGCTCCAGCCCTTTGTCGAGCTTGCGCGCGGCGAAGCATTGGAAATCGGTGCACTGGCGCCCGGCGACGTCGATGATCTGAATATATTCGCCGGCGCGCACGAAATACGCCTTTGCCGTTGCGCTGTGCACGCGGATCTCCTGCGCCGGATCGGCGAGTGGCTCTGGCAGGAGCGTCTCATTCGAAGGGCGCACGCGACTGCGCAAGATATGAAGCCGAATCGGGGTCGCGGTGTTTTGCGCTCCTGCCGCCATCGCCTCCCCGGGAGCGGCCACGATCAAGAGGCCGTCGCGCGAAACGGTGAATTCGGCGGTGTCCCCAGCGCGAGATTCGCCGCCGAACAGCACAACGGCGCGCGCGGCAGCGAGCGCTATACCGCGCCGCTCGAGCCGCGCACGAACCATACGCGCGCTCTCGGCATCACCGCTAAGGATCTGCTTCAGGCCGCGAGCGTCGCCATCGCCAAAGACGCCAAGCATGCCAGGATCGGCAAGGCCCGCCGCATCAACAGCCACGAGTTCGCAGCGCTGCAGTCCTTCGACGTCGATGAGCCGCAACCGGTCGCCGGCGTGTAACGGCACGGCAATCACGCCTCCGCCCGGCACGGTGTAGCGCTCCTCGCCGGCAGTCAAGGCGCGCATTCCGGGGCGGATGATGACCGAGGGCCGCGGTGGGCCTGGCCGTACAATCTGGTCGCTGACGAGAGTCAAAAAATGCGTTCCGTCATCCAGCTCGACATCACGATACGCTAGCATGACCCCGGGTCATATTCATATCAAGGACCGCAATGATGAGACGCTGCCTATGAAGCAAAATGAATCAAAGCAGGCCTGGCTTCCCACCGCGGAAGAGGACGACATCTTCAGCGATATCCTGGAGAGCCGGCATCTGGTCGTTTCCGTGGCTGATCGAAGCCATCCTAGAATTGAGGCCCACTTCGGTCCTGGACTATGGTGCGGGAGATGGAAAGTTCCTCGCCGAGCTTCGCCAGCAATTCGCGGGCGAACTCTGGCACTACGATCCTTCTCCGGCCTTAGAAGCGAAGGCAAAGCAACTCTTGGGAAGCGCGGATGTCCGCTTTTGCCAAGATGCAAAGTCGCTCGGAAGTCAATCGATTGACGTCGTGTCATCCATAGCGGTGTGGATGACCCTTCCCAGCCACCAAGCC